>JANNWO010000081.1:0-28260 GCA_031408395.1 Sphingomonadales bacterium
CGATGAATTGCGCAAGGAGTAGAGAATGGCGTCCGGAGCCGCTCGTCGGCTGACCGACAGACAACGCGCCGTGATGGAGCGCATCGACCGGCGCGTGCCGATCAAGGTGATCGCTGCGGAACTCGGCGTGTCCGAAACCCGGATCAACCAGCACATCCGCGCTCTTAAGGATTTTTACGACGCAGGGAGCCTCGGCGAACTGGTAGAGAATTTCCGAGCCACGCTTGCGCCCGAAGTGTCCGATGAATCTGCCTCGGGCACCCCTGCGGAAACTCCGGATGAAGCTTTGCTCAAGGTCTTCAGCGAAGCTGCATACCTAAAAACGCAGGTTAACGGGCCGACGGATTTCACTGATTTCGGCGGACGGGACGATCCGGGCCGACTGGTCCTCAGTGACGCGATGCCCCTGATAGAACAGGCGCCGTGGCTGAGGCCAGGAGAACCAAAGGTCGTCCCCGGAGTGCTTGACGGTGAGCATGCCGTTCTGTTTCGGCTTGGGGCAATCATCGGGATTGCATCGGGAATACTTGCGGCTGTGATCCTAGCGGTCACCGCAGCGATGACTCTCAGCGCGGCAACAGAAGGCAAGGCGAACTACTCTGGGGAAGCCCTTGCGGTCGGATGAGCACCGGTGCCGCTGGAGACATTCAATGGAAAACCGTATTCTCGCCGATGCCTACAATCTCAAGAAGCTGATCCGTGAAGCCGAAGGCCTCGCCGACGAGGCGATCATCGCTATGTCGCGTCTGAAGCAGGCGATGCTTGCTGCCCGCCAGAATCCAGAGGTGGAAGTGCACACCGGCCAGCGCGCCCTGCTGCGGCTGACTGAGGCGGAGAGCCAGGCGCTCGCGATGTCGACCAATCTTCTGCGCGTGCATGACGAACTCAGCAAGGTCGCACAGGTCCACGCCGCCGGTGACAGCGGCATTCCGACCACCATTCCCCCCGCCGAGGTCGAAGCTGCGTCGGCCGCGAAGGAGCGGCTGCTCGCCTGATGGGTGAACTGCTCGACCTGTTCAACGTCTACCGGGCCCCGGCCCAGCACCTCGTCAGCCTCCTCTTGGCGGCTGCCATCTGGCGCTGGGGCGGGGCCCCGGAACGTTGGCTGATCGGCATATTCCTCGTCGCCCTTGTCATGCCAATCTACATCGGAAGGTGGCTCGGTTTCGATGCGCTCGAGCTCGGGCCTACTTCCTTTGCCTCGGTATTGATCGACCTGCTGGCCGCGGCGCTGTTCACCGGCGTCGCGCTCAATGCGAACCGCAACTATCCGCTGTGGATCGCGGGATTCCAACTGGTGGCGGTCGGAGCGCACCTTGTTCAGTCGATGGTGGACACCGTCTCCCCACTGGCCTTCGCCATCCTTATAATCGGGCCGTCCTACTGCCAGCTAATGGTGCTGATCGGCGGGTTCATACGCCATGCGGAGCGTCAGCGCCGGTTCGGCCCCTATCGCGAATGGCGGCTCGGTGTACAAACCGGGCGTTGGTGGCCGTCATGATGCCTGACGCCGCCGCGCACCCAAGCGGATGTCGCCTTTGCCGCTGCTGATGCCCGCCCTTTCCCTCGCCCGCTCGCAGGCCCCGGCGCCCGAGCAGCGTAACGCTGCAATGATCGCCTATCTGCGCGACATCGTGCTTGCGCCGCCAGTCCGGCACGAGCGCGGCCATGCGATTTTCGTCGACGCGAATCGCAGCTGGCTCGGCGATGCGCCCTGCGGGATCGGGACCATGAGCGCACTCACCCTGCGGATGCGGGCGCTGCTCGGCGTGGCGCTGCGCTACGATGCAGACGGCCTCATCCTGGCTCACAGCCACCCCTCGGGCCACTGCCGCCCGAGCGACTGCGACATCGCCGCCACCCGCCGCCTCGCCGAAGTCGCGGGCGCGCTCGACATCACGCTTGTCGACCACCTCATCTTCACGCCCGATGCGGTTTATTCGATGCGCGCCGGAGGTCTGCTGTGACTGCGCCGCTGCCATCTGGCCATTTCACAGGCACTTATGTGACCGGCCCGCGGTTTCGCGAAGTGGACGATCTGACACTTGACCAGTTCCACCATGACGGACGGGTCGCGGATGTCTGGCTCGGCCTCCACCCGCAGGAGTTCGCGATGCTGTGGCGGCTGGCCGAACGGCCGGGCGAGCGGGTCGCGGATACGCTGCTCGCCGCAGACTTGTGGCGCATCCGCTTCGGCTGCGAGACTGGCAGCATCGCCGCTCAAATCGACCGATTGCGCGTGAGCCTCGAGGTGGTCGGTCTCGCGCAGTTGATTGCCAGTGATGGCGAAGGCGGCTTTTTCCTCGACGTTGCCGCCGAACCAAGGCTGCCGAGCGGCAAGGGCGCGTTGCCCGGCTAGGCGCCTCTGGACAGCACGCGGACGATCGGTCAATCTCGCGACCGTATTTCAGGCTTCGAGGGATTTAACGCCATGTCCGCTACCGCCACCACGATCGCCAATGATCGCATCGCCATCGAACTGGGCGAAGACGGCGTCGCCGAAGTCCGCTTTGTGCGGGGCGACAAGATGAATGCGCTCGATCCTGAGATGTTTCAGCGCCTCATCGAGGCGGGTTTCACGCTCCAGCGGATGAAGGGCTTGCGCGCGGTGGTGCTTTCGGGCGAGGGCCGGGCGTTCTGCGCAGGGCTCGACCTGTCGAACTTCACCCGCCCCCCGGCGGAAGATGCACCCTCGATCACCGAACGCACCTACGGCAATTCGAACCTCATGCAGCAGGTGGCGATGCAGTGGCGCAAGCTACCGGTGCCGGTGATCGCGGCGGTCCACGGCGTGTGCTTTGGCGGCGGTATGCAGATCGCCAGCGGCGCGGACATCCGCGTCGTCCACCCGGCCACCCGCATGGCGATTATGGAGCTGAAATGGGGCCTGGTTCCCGACATGGGCGGATATGTGCTGTGGCGCGGGTTGGTGCGCGATGACGTGCTGCGCGAACTCATCTACACCAACCGCGAATTCAGCGGCACCGAGGCGCTGACCCTCGGTCTTGCGACCTATCTCGACGAGGAGCCGCGCGAGCGTGCGCTCGCTATCGCTCGCCAGATCGCGAACAAGAACCCCCACGCAATCCGCGCCGCCAAGCGCCTTCAGGCCGGCATGTGGGAGCGCGAGACCGACGCGATCCTGCTTGAGGAAAGCATCGAGCAGCACGGGATCATGCGCAGCCGCAATCAGGTGGAGGCGGTGATGGCGGAGATGGAGCGCAGGAAGCCGAACTTCGAAGACGTTTGATCAAATCCGGGCGGATGGGACAGTTAGCCGGGATTCGACCACCGAATGTTTCACGTGAAACATTTGCGGAACAAAAGACCGTCCAAGGGGCGTTTTTCTCGAAAAGCGCGAACTGGAGGGGGTCTAAGGGGGGTCTAAAAGGGGTCTAGAGGGGGTCTAAAACCGCCTGACACCCGTCTAAAGCGCGCTCGCGGGGGCCTAAACGTGTTAGCTCTCGCCTATTGGTGAGACGGACCTATACCGACTGGCGTTGAATCAGCGGACAAAACGGGGGCACCGCATTCCATGAGTCTGGCACAGGCGCTCGCAAACGCCCGCACCGAGGAAGACGTCAAGGACGCCTATATCGCGGCGCTGGGGTTGAAGAAATTCTCCAAGAACCTCGTCGATATTCAGACACAGGAAGTGTGGTTCGAGGCGAAGGCGGTTTCCACGCCGCCCATCGTCATGTTCGCCCAGCTGATGTTCTACATCAGGGCCGCCAAGAACCGGGGCGAGGCGATCCCGGCGTTCCTCGCGGTGATCGACCGCGACAGGGCGGCGCTCATGCCGACCGAAAAGGCCCTGCCCCTGCTTGACGACAAGACCATCGTCTGGCCCAAGTCCGGATCGCAGGCGGGCAAGGAACTCGGCGCGCAGATCGCGCCCTACGTCCAGACGCATATCGTCGAATACGAGATCGCGCATGACGAGGCGGCCTTCATCACGGCGGTCAAGGACGCGATCAAGCAGCGCCGCATCATCCGCACTCCGATCACCCGGGCCAATCTGCGGCAGGTGTTCGATCGCTGGGTGGCGATGATTGGCGTGGAACTGGGCGTAAAGGCCGAAGCCGACTACGCCGTACTGTTTTTCGCCGACATCATGCATGACGGCACGCACGAGGCGATGAAGCAACCTGCTGGCGCACGGATGCTGATGACGGCGGCAGGGCCGACCTTCTTCCTGCGCGGCGAAACCTACGATCTTGCAAACGACAAGGGCTATCGCAACTTCTGGTCGATCTACCACCGCCCGCCCGCCGCGGACGACCGCCACTATCTGCTGGAACGGCGTGACAGCCTGCTGCCGGTGGACGAACAGAAGTTCAAGGGCGCGTTCTACACCCCGCTCCACATCGTCAGCAAAGCCTACGACCAGCTGCGCGCCACGCTCGGCGAGGATTGGCAGGAACGCTATCTGGTATGGGACATGTGCGCCGGGGTCGGGAACCTTGAGGCCGGGCACAGCAACCTGCGCAACGTGTTCATGTCGACACTCGATGAAGCGGACGTGACGATCATGAAATCCAACCCGCAATTCGCCGGGGCGGAGATTTTCCAGTACGATTACTTGAACGACGATGTGACCGACTTTGGCGAGATTGATTACAGCCTGTCGGGCAAGGTGCCGGAGGTGCTGCGACAGGCGATTGCCGATGCGCGCGAGGGCAAGAAGGGCGCAAAGCCTATTCTGGTTCTGATCAATCCGCCTTATGCGGAGGCGACCGGCGGTGGGCTTGCCGTGCCAATGGCGGGAGGTGAAAACAAGCTAGGCGTCGCGAACACTCAGTTTGCGCGCACGGCCATGAGCCAATACGGTAAGGCGACAAATGAACTATTTATGCAGTTCATCGCTCGTGCTTACAGTGAATTGCCGACCGCGAAGCTGGCCATCTTCAGCAAGGTGAAATACATTTCAACGCCGACACTAGGCGATTTTAGGAATGTTTGGTGTGCTGAATACTTAGGCGGCTTTGCAGTCCATAGCCGCACATTTGAAGGACTGAAGGGTAACTTTCCGATCAGCTTTTTCATCTGGGACACTGCTGCGAAAAAAGCGATCGACCATGTCACTACCGTTGCGCTCGACAAAGCTGGCAATCCGGTCGGTGAGAAGACCTTCCTCAACTATGACGGCCTTACGCTGCTGACGGACTGGGTGGTTAGACCACCGTCAAGCAGACAAGAGACGATCCCTTTGAAAGGAGCCATTGCTCCAGCGACGTCGAGCGCTGATCTTCGAGGAATCCGTTGGTCTGAAGGGGCTATCGCATGGTTGAATTGTGCCGGGAATGATTTTCAAAACGCTGTTGCAAAAACATTCCTCCTTTCTTCCGGTTACAGCAGCGCCAGAGGATTTTTTGTCACATCAGAAAATCTTTGGCAGTCCGCCACCGTCTTTGCGGTTAGACTCCTCATCAAGCCCACATGGCTCAACGACCGCGACCAGTTCCTGCAACCCTCGCAGCCGCTGACGGACGACTTCAAATCCGATTGCCTCGTATGGATGCTTTTCAACGGCAGCAACCTCACCGCCGGGGCCGATGGGCTGCACTGGAATGACCGCGACTGGAGCCTCACCAATCACTTCATCCCCTTCTCCGAGGCCGAAGTCGGCGCGAAGGGGCGGTTCGCAAGCGACTTTATGGTGCGCCACACGGCGGGGATGACATTCTCGCTCGAAGCGCAGGCTGTGCTCGATGAAGGCCGCAAGCTGTGGACCCGCTTCCACGCCACCAGCTTCCCGCGCAAGATCCGCGACGAATACAAGCTCGGGAGGCCCGACGCCGGATGGTATCAGATCCGCCGCGCGCTCGAAGCTTACGGCGACACGGAGCTCACCGACTTTGACCCGTTCAAGAAGGCCTACGCCGCGCTCACCGAGAAGCTTCGCCCGATGGTTTACGAACTCGGCTTTCTGCCCGCTTGATGACGTTGGTTACATTCCAGCATCACCCGAACACCGCCACGCATTGCAGCCCGTCGAGCACCTGCTTGCCGTCCGCGTCCCACAACCTGAGGCGCTCGGACGAATAGCCCGCGTCGGCGTGCTGGCTGGCGTTTTCGGCGAGGTACCAGCCATCGCGTGAGCAGCTCTGGGGATCGAGCACGTTGAACGACCAGTTGATCGAGCTGATCGGGCCTTGCCGTTGCATCGCCCGCATCGCGCCGGGCGGCATGACGTCGCCCAGCAGCACCAGCTTGGCGACCGGGTCGAGCTCGTGCGGCTCGGTCAGCCGCGCCCAGCGCCGGACGGTCGCGCCGCGATCCACGTCCTTGGGCTGGGCGCGGCGCAGTTCGAAGTTCTTGGCGATGAAGGCCGGGGCGAATTGGTGGGTGACGACCTCGTTGTCCTCGGGCGGGCCGGGCCAGTCCTCGGGCAGCGCGGACGGGTGCACCGCATTCGCCTCGCGCCCCTCGCCAAACAGCCAGAAGGCGCTCAGCGCGACGCGGCCTTCGCTCAGGATCTCGCTGCGCACCTGGATGACGTTGCGGCCCTGGCGGATGATGGTCGCGGCAAGTTCGATGTCCTCGCCGACCGGCGCGACGAAGGCGATTTGCCCGGCGCGCAAGGGCGGCAGGTCGGGAAATGCGCGCACCGCCATCGTGTAAGCCACCAGCGCCGAGGCGCCGCCGTAGAGCGTGCGGCCCTGCATCCAGTCGGCGGCATGATCGAGGCGGGCGGGGCCGGGCTGGCCGGTGACGGGTGCAAGCAGGCTGGCAATGGTCATGGCGCCAAGCTTTGCCGCGCGCGGCAGGCCTCGTCCAGACTGACGTAAGGGAAGGGCGGCCTACAATCTCAGCCTACAATCTCAGATTGCCTTTGGCCTGCCGAATCGCTAGTGCGCCGCTTCCGTCCGGGGCATTAGCTCTGGAAGGCTCGGCCCGATGGCGGAGTGGTTACGTAGAGGACTGCAAATCCTCGCACGCCGGTTCGATTCCGGCTCGGGCCTCCACCTTTGCATTGCGCCCGCGGCTCGCCCTGATTAGGGCCGCGAGCGAGGATGCCGCTTTAGCTCAGTCGGTAGAGCACATCATTCGTAATGATGGGGTCACGTGTTCGAGTCACGTAAGCGGCACCACCTTTTTTCTGCACTTTCCCCAAGAAAATCATCGGCTCCCTGTGAAAGGCCTTTGGGCTTGATGGGGCGGTTTTGGCTGCTGAAAGGGCGAAACTCAAGCTGGACCCGGTTGACGAGCCAAAGTGAGATCGCTTTGCTGCTTCAATTCATGTTATTGAAGGTGCTTCCATCTGCGCACGGATCGAAACGGAGGCTAAAGGTGCTTCCGGTCACGCCAGCCGCCCAGTTGGGTCGTGTATGGGTAGAGCGGGGCCAGCCTTTCGCCGAACGGGAACTTATAGCCATCGGCGTCAGCTTTCATCCGCTTGGTGCAGCTTAGCGCGAAAGTCGGTACCTTAGCTCCGAAGGTGTCCTCTTTAGCTATCAATGTCTTTTCCTACACGAAGACGTAAAAACTGTGGCCCATCCATCGATCAAGCATAGCCCATATACGGTTGCTGTTCCGACATGGCAGGGCTAACTCTCAAATATGACGACAATCGAGATGAAGCCGAGTGACTGATCTACGGGGTGAGTTGCGTGTCGGCGCACATGTGCTCGTGCAGCTGGGGAGCGAGCTCGTCACGGACGTTGAGCAAGCGCTTCTGGAGTGCGTCAAGAACGCCTACGATGCTGACTCTCCAGGTTGCCGTATAGCCATAGATACTAAAACAACAGGATCTTTGGAAGAAGTCGCACGGGCGGATGCTCTATGGCAGTTTCGGGAACCGGCTGAAAATGTCACTGTCCATTTCGAGACACTAGCAGGTGAGAGACTTACCAAAAGCCCCGATCCTGAAACAATGGTTCGCAGGATACTGAACTATCGTGGCTGCATCACAATCGAAGATTCCGGCACGGGTATATCCTTTGAAGATTTGAGCAGATCATGGTTGGTGATAAGCGCTTCTCTGAAGCGTGGCCGTGACGAAGGACCAAAAAAGAAAACACCACTAGGACGCACTCCGCTAGGAGATAAGGGGCTTGGACGTCTCGGTACGATGAAATTAGGTGATATCTTGTTGGTTGAATCCGCAACATCATCAGATGCTGAGATTTCATCGGCTTGGTTCCGCTGGTCAGACTGCGAGAGGGCGTACACGGTCGACCAAATTCCTGTAAAGCTCTCGCAAAGACCCAACGCTGAAGGTTTTAAGGGAACTCGCGTGTCGGTACTGGGTGTACGTGACATCGATGAGTGGACCAGGAAAGGTCGGCTCAACGAAATTACCCGCAGTATGGCTCGTCTGATTTCTCCGTTCGAGTCGACCACTACATTCCCCGTTATGGTGGAATTGGATGAGGGAGAGCAATCTCTCGCGCTAGTTACTGAGGACCTTTTAGCCAGAGCAATCGCTGATTTCACATTTGATTGGCAAAGGGTCGACGGAAAACCTGTGTTGGTTGCCAAGGCCCGGCTACGCCGCCGGCTTTTAACTTCCCAACGCACCAGAGCATTACGTGACCGAACAGCGCGTGTTTTTGGGCAAGACGGCGGAAAAGCGTTTGCTGACTATCTCCGCAAAAGCAAACGTCTCAAAGGCTATCAAAAGGTGCATATCGACGCAGAGGGGTCTTGGTTTGCCGAAATTGAACATCGGTTTCCTGGCCAGACTTTGCTTTCAAAATCTGAACATGCAGCTGTCAATCCCGGCGAATTTTCAGGTGCGTTCTATTTCTTCCATTTTGTAGGGGATGAAGAAGAGCAAACCGGGTCAGCTTCAGGTACGGGCGCCAATCTGCAAACCGTACGGGATCTAGCCGGAATTTCGATACTGCGAGATGGTTTCCAAGTCCGAAATCGTGGGGATTGGCTCGGATTGTCAGCTGGCATGACTTCTGGGAGCACGTACAATTTGCGACCAGAGAATACCCTCGGGTACTTTGCCCTGAGCGGCGAGAAGAATTTCAGGCTCACGGAAAAATCGGACCGTGAAGGTTTTGTCGATAATCCTGCGTATCGTGGCTTTCTAAATATCGCCCGCATATGCCGGAACTTTGCCAATGACGCGATTGTAAGCGTCCGGAGAACGCTAGACGAATATGACAAGACGCTAAGAGAAGATAACGATTCGAGCAGCGTCTACACAGAGGGAGATTTGGCTCAGGTTGGCACTCTGGCTGACGCTGCGGTGCAAATCGCTAAGCTTACGGAGACCTTAGAGCGAGAGGTCAAAGCTCTTGATGGTCCACAAGGCAACGCCGGTGAAAAGCGGGATCGAGTTCTGGAAATCACGCAAAAGGTTTTGCAATTGGCTAATGCAGATGCCGTCCTAAGCGAACCTCCATCGTTCATAATCGGGAGAATGGAACTTGAACTGAAGGATGCTCGCGAGCGGTCTGTTGCGCTGGTCGAAAGCGCGGCCGCTGGGTTGGCATCACGGGGTTTAACCCATGAACTAAGGGCGCATTTGGCTGAAATACGTCATCGTGTCTCCGCATTGGAGCGCGGCGGGGGACTTAACAGCGATGCTGTATCGCACCTGACTGCAATACGAAGATCCTGCACCGCGATTGCTCAAGCTGCTGCGCAGGTTGATCCGCTCATCCCTCGGGCCAGGGAGCTAAAAGAAAAGTTTGATGTCTTGCAGACAATCCGTTCATATTTTGAACAAAGGCAAGGCGTATATAGCACCCTAGATATTGGCCTTGAAATATCTGGGGAGCGGCTCATCGTTCGTATGAATAAATCCCGTTTGCTGCAAACGCTAGACAATCTCACTCGAAATAGCATCTTCTGGCTTGGCCAGCTTCCCAAGAGCAGAAAAAAGATTATTGAAATTGAAGTCACGAGAACCGGATTTGTCTTTTCTGACAGCGGGCCTGGAATAGATCGGCTAGTTGAAGAAACTCTCTTCGATCTATTCGTGACAACTCGTAACTATGAGGCGGGAGGGCAGGGATTGGGTTTGTTCATATCCGATGAGCTTCTAGCTCTTGATGGTTGCAGTATTGTGCTTTTATCAGATCGTAATAAAGGTGGTCGGAGATATCGGTTCCTCATCGACCTATCAGCCACGCGTCAGGAAAGTTAGCATGGCGCTCGCTGAAATTAAGGCGGCTTTAGGTATTAATCGGGTTGTCTGGATAGATGACGTTTTCGGTGAGCCGTTGGTAGATCTTTCACTACTGGCCCGCGAATATCCTGAAGTTCGGGATTCCTTTCCTGAATTGGCGGCAGCCTTCGATACCGAAGGCTTTGGCGATGTGGACGCGGCGATCCAGCAGGTCGTGAATGATCTCGATGATACGCGCCGCAAAGAACTTCAAGTTGCATTGCTACAGATCGATGCGGCCAAATCACGTTCGACTGAACTCGCATTGGGCACAATAGACGCGGCTTGTTCGGAGCTGGGTGTATTGGCTGAAGATCGTTGGACGTTTGAAAAAGCTGACTCTCAGTTAATAGATGGTGATGGCAATGACGCAGACGTCGCCTACTTAATTGATTTAAAAGAAGGTAAGGTATCGGATCGCCGCGGGATAGAAATACTGTCGCAATTAAGAGTAAATAATTCTAATGGTATTGCATTTATATTGACCCACGAAGCCACAGTAGAAGGAGAGGCTGCTGTTGAAATTTCTCTTGAGGGTGAAATTGATAATGCAGCAGATTTTGCACCTTGTATAACAGTCATTTCCAAAGAACGCCTCACAGCTGACGGTATAGACATTGGAGAAGCGCTATCAGTAGCGTTGAAGCGAGCCGGTCTACGAAAAGTTCTTCATCGAGTTTTGAATGCAGCGTCGGATCGCGCTGCCCAAGCTTATACACTCACTGCTAAGGCCCTTTTAAAGATTGAGCCGGAGCGACTGGAGCGGTATGTTTACGAGAGGGGGAGAGTTGAGGGTGTTTCCGAGTTAAGTGTCGTAGAGCGAGCCCTAACTGCCGGAGCATCGTTAGAGATGCGCACCTTTTTTGGCACGGACACTGTTATTCACCAAGCTGTTCAGGCACTCCGCTCGCTTCAGGCGATTCCTCTCGACAACAAGCCGTTCGATGCGGGGCCTATTCTCAGCGATTTACGCAATGCCGAGATTTGGGATGGCGCGAGCGTTATCAATCCCTCACTGACCCCATTGGCAAATGGCGATGTTTTTCGCTTCGACGATATGGAACCTGGCGCGCCGAATTCACCGAAGCTGTTTGTTCTTTTGGGGCAACCGTGCGACATAATGATCCGACCCGACGGCAAGCGTCAAACCGAAGTGGCTATGATGGTTCCGTTACATGAATGTGCTGATGACGGTGCTCCATTGCCCGACCCCAATGATGCAGACGAAGACGACGTGAGTAAGGCACCGGAGCTCCCATTTCGATTGAATGGAAAACGCTACAAGCTCTATCTTCGAACTCTAGCGTATGTTCGATTAGCGGTCTTAGACTTAGCTTGTTTTCGCGCCGACGGCTGCATTAGTGTTCACGTCGGACATAGTGCTCCGGAAACGCTATTGGCGGGCAGTCGCGCAGTTTATCGAGAGCGAACTACTCCTGCCGACCACTCGCTACTAGGGCCGGTGCCGCCCGTTTCTCCTACAGGAATGCGGCCACCAGTTGATGATCAATTGCTTCTGACGATGAGCGATACGAAGCCATGGGACCGTGTGCGGGTTGGGCGACGTTTGGCACCATTTAAGCCGAGTCCGACACAACCTCTCGAACCATTGCCAGATCGTGTGACATGGCATTTGCGGAGAGATGGGCGCATTCGGGCTCCGTATTCGTCCTTCCTTCTCGAACGAGCTCTAAAAACCCTCGGAAGGCAGGCTTTCGATCTCGATTACACGAAAGACTAGCGGCTCAGCCGGTGGAAGAGGACGACCTCGCGAGCGCCTCCCGTTTTTCCTCTTGCATTGGCGTGCCACTTGCGATTGGGCACGGCACGCCAAAGGCGCCCATCATTTTCATCTTGAAGAACGGAAAGTTTGCTTTCCTCCCATCCGGCATCGGCTGTGACTGACAGATATCGATCTAGCTGCCACTCAGGTTCTGCGAAGGCGACGACTTGGACGAGTGTGGTTTCGCTATCGGCGATTGAAGCCAGTGATCTGAGTCCGGCGTCAAGCTGCAAGAAGTATGTTGGAAGGCCCGGTTTGCTGCGCCCGCCCATGGTATAATAGGTTTCTCCAGATCCATCGAGCGCATTCGCAATGAAGAATGGCGCGGGAGATTCTTTGCGTCCGTCCACTTGCCAACGATGGTAGAGCATATGCACGCCGGGATAGGGCGGACTTGTCACTATCAGACGCGGAGAACCTGCTGCCTTAAGTGATGCGTCTTCGTTCACGCCGATTATGGAGCGATTGATTACCTCTGGTGCAAAATCGCGAAACTCGGAGGTGGCGCTATGGAGGGCAAGCGCACCGCGCGCGATAATCGTCGCGTTGGCTTTGAGCATACGCCGAAATTCATCTGTTGTAGGAAGTTGTTTCCGTCCGTCCAATGCCCAATGCGCAGTGCGCAGAAGTGCGCAGCGCGAAAGTGCCTCCTGAGCCGGATCATCAAGGCGCTCGATTTTGGCAACTGCCTGCGCGATAGCTTTTCGCAATCGCCAACGTTTATTGCTGCCCAGATTCCGAAAGTAACCCAATTGAGCCCAATCTTCGAACTGAGGCTCGGAGTTACTCATTTTGATTGCGCTAGCGATGCTTTTAACATTTTCCTCTAACCGGCTGCATTCGGCCGCGTCGAGAGCAATCAGTTTGGCACGGGCAACAAATGCCGCCAATGTGCTTATGTCGCTTCCAATTGCTTTGCGGCCACGCGCGAAGGCTTCGACAAGCGTTGTGCCGCCGCCAACGTAGGGGTCAAAAACGAAATCTCCAGGCTGCGTGAACGCTTCGATCATTTGACCGACAAGCTGTGGTGAGAAGCGCGCCGGATAATTGTAGTGGCAGTGCGTTAAGCCTTCGACTTGCTTGGAGTCGCGCACAGCAGCGATCAATTTAAGCTGCTCTGTTTCATCCAGAGCCACGTCATTTTGGAACACGCGCTCAGTGTGGCGCAAGCGTAACTTTGATGATGAGGGCTTGGTTGTAAGGTAAGGTGCTTCATTTGGCACTGGCTCGACCTTCCGTACTCATGTCGCGTTCGATCGCATCGGTCATATAGCGCAGCACTTGGAGAGCCACATGTGGCACATCACGGACAATCTGTATCGTTTTTGTATCAGTTGTATCATTTGATGTCGAGTTCCCAACAGCGATTTGCTGTTCTATCCGCCGCCAAAGGTCAAGCCGAACTGCCTCGGTGACCGCACCTCTCTGTTTCCGAATGCGATTGATTTTAAGCCGAGTTACGCCAATCCTTCTCGCGGCCTCAGATTCGTTACCATCGGCCTGCGCTACGACAGCTTCGATTGCGTTTAGCAGTTCATTGTCAGTCGCGACCTTTGGCATAGTGCATCAGATGTAGCTATATCGCCTATATAATGCAACATTCGATACGGAGTGGTGTGGTAATAGCCTTTCGCTGGAATTAGCCAGTCCGAAGTTGCGATTTTGTCTGAGCAACTTTACCAACCGATTGAGGGCGTGTTTCTCGGCTCGTCCAATGCCAGTTTCGGCCAGACGCCTCCGATCCTCGAACGTAGTCAGTGACAAAGGCTGTACTGGCAGCCGCATTCCGGTTGCAAACTAGCCGTACAAAACCAGAATTTTATATGAGATAGGCCAAGCAGCCGTCCCCGCGACACTGCGGTGGAGGCTCTTCGCGGACCTCGGGTCCATCGGCTGCGAGGGCGCCTGGTGTGAGACGGTTTTATCCTCAGCGACGACGGCAGCTTTATAAGCCATGTGGCCAAACATGCCAGCACCGATGGAGTTGCGAACGCGCTCCAAAAACCGTGTATAGGGCAAATTACTCATAGAATGCAGTGACATGGTGGCAGAAGAGGCATCGCATCTGCGGCAAAAATATCTGATATCTAACAAAAATCGATCTCTATATTCGATCAATATGCGCTCGCATATACGCATTGCTCTCGGTCGCAGCGGCGTCGAACGGTTGCCGCTACAGGCCCCCCGATTGCTCGCTGCTACGGATCGCATATCGGCGCAATGCTTACGCTGAAATGCGATATTTCAGTCGATACTCGCTTGACTCGTCGGGGTATTGACCTGAGTATAGCCCCATACCTAACTGTAAAAGGGGCGAGTCGCCGCGCATATGTCAGACAAACATGAAAAATTCAGAGAACTGGCCGAAGGCCGGACAAACCGAGCTCTGGACTCTATCCGGAGAATCGGAAATCTTTCCAATCGGCACCTCTACGAATGGGATGATGCTGAGGTGCGGAAGATCGTGAAGGCGTTGAAGGACGCTGTGGGGGAAATTGAACGCAAGTTCAGCGCGCCGAAGATTTCGCGCGAGAAGAACTTTAAGCTTTAGGCGGAGGCGTAGGTCTGATGGTCGCTCAGGAACTTTGCATGGCGTTGGTTCACGCTGACAGTCCAGACGAGGTTGTCAGCATCTTGCAGAAGGCCGGTTACTGGGACGATCCCGCCGTTTGGCGCGACCTCGGCGACAACGAGAATAACTACGCCGTCATCGGAGCGCAGCAGTCTGACCCAATCGCAGCGCTAGTCGAGAAGGTCGTCAACAGCATCGACGCTCGGCTGATGAACGAATGTCTGTGCGACAAGGTCGACCCGACCAGTAAGGAAGCGCCGACTTCCGTTCGTCGAGCCGTTGCCAGCCTGATCGAGGGAAGCGATCCGGATAAGACTGCGAATGGCCGCATCGAACAGTGGGTGCCAAAGCAGCGTCGCGAGCAGGCGGAATACATCAGCATTTCGGCCACAGGCTCAAAAACTAACCCCTGCTTGTCGATCAGCGACCTAGGCGAAGGGCAAACACCCGCTGCAGTGCCCGACACGTTCATGTCGCTCGCGAAATCTAACAAGCTGCGCATCCCATTCGTGCAAGGCAAGTTCAACATGGGAGGGACGGGAGCGCTCCGGTTCTGCGGCGGGCTGCATCACTTCCAGCTTGTGCTGACGCGTCGGAATCCGGCGCTTCTCCCGGATGGTGCCGACAATCCGTGGAGCTTCACTATCGTCCGCCGCATGGAGCCGACGAACGGTGAACGCAGTTCCGTCTATCGCTACCTCGCGCCGATCCCGAGCGGTGACCAGAAGAAGCCGATGCTTTTGACGTTCCACGCCGATAGCCTACTCATTCGTCCGAAAGGAAATAACGCCTATGCGCTGCCGCAGGAGTACGGGGCGTTCATCAAGCTTTACCACTACGAGTACACGTACCGGTCCCACGTGTTGTTGAGTGACGGTCTATTGCGGCAAATCGACACGCGACTCCCTAGTCCCGCGCTCCCCTACATGATGCACGAGTGCAGAGCTTACAAAGGCGACTCCGACCGTAGCTTTGCGAACCCGGCTACCGGCGTTCTCGTCCGTCTTTCTGACGATAAGGGCGACAACCTGGAGCAGGGCTTTTCGAAGCACGACGAGATGGTCGTCGCCGGCCAGAAATTTCGCGTCAGCTTGTTCGGGTTCAAAGGCAAGAAAGCCGATACCTACCTGAACCGTTCGGAAGGCGTTCTGTTCGTCGTCAACGGCCAGACCCACGGCACGCTCAGCAAGCAGATATTCACCCGTAGGAAGGTGGGCCTCGACTACGTCGCGGACTCGTTGATGGTGTCGCTCGACTGCTCTGAGCTTAGCCGCACCGCTCTTGAAGAGCTGTTCATGAACTCGCGTGAGTCACTCGCGAAGTCGGAGTTCCGCACCGCGGTGGAACGCGAGTTGGAAGACGTGCTGAGCCAGCATCCGCTGCTGCGTGAGTTCAATAATCGGCGGCGCGAGGAGAAGATCAAAGAAAAGGCGGAGGACAATTCCAGCCTTGAGGACACGCTGAAGGAGATACTGTCGTCTTCGCCTTCGTTAGCGTCGATTTTCCTGAGCGGCCAGAAGCTGAAGACGCCGTTCAACATCAAGCAGTCGGCGGCATCGGATAAGTTCGACGGCAAGCTCTTTCCCTCGCACTTCCGCTTTCGCGGTCGTGCCCAGGACGAGGTGCTGCGAAGGAAGGCGGAAAAGGGCCGGGCGATCCGCCTGAGCTTCGAGACCGACGTTGAGGATAACTACTTTGGGCGGTCGAAGGAGCCGGGTTCCTATATCGTCGAACAGGAACTCAACGGTGCATGGGTTGCGGTAACTCAACGCTCGATGAATCTTTACCGTGGAAACGCGACGCTCACAATTACGCTGGAAGGCGACGAGCCGGTCGGCAAGCAGGCGCCGCTACGTGTTACCGTGTCAGACGATCAGATGCTCGCGCCCATTGTTGGCAACGCCAACATCGAACTGATACCGTATCAGGATCATGACACATCGGACACAAAAAAGCCGAAGAAGAAGAATCCAAAAGATGACGGGACTGATACCACCGATCAAGCAGGTATCGAACTGCCAACCGCGACATGGGTCAGCAAGGAGGATTGGGACGATTACGAGTTCAACGAGCACTCGGTGTTGCGGGTGCTGCGAGCGGATGCGGGCAGCGAGAAGGCCAAGTTCGACTTCTTTTTGAACCAGGACAACATCCATCTGCTGAACGAGCTTAAGCATACGAAAGGCAAGGAAGACCTTATTCGCGAGCAATTCCGCGTCGGCATGCTTCTTCTCGGAATGTCAGTGATCCACAGTCTCGGCAAGAGTGCGGATGGTGACGTGGTGCGCGAGCGCGCCGATCAAGTGACGAACGCTGCGGCCTTAGTCTTGATCCCGATGATCCGCCATCTCGGCACGCTCGACTTGCTCCTCAAACCGAAGCTCGCAGAAGCAGCCTAAGCAAGGCGGTGGAAGAGCACTACCTCGCGAGCGCGTGTCGAAGATGACATGCAGGCGGTTGGACGCAACCATATCCGGCTTCAACATCGGGATGAATTGCGGTCAGGATGCCGGACAGACGGTCTTTCACTGCCATGTGCATCTAATACCGCGGCGAAGCGGTGATGTAGCCGAACCGAGAGCCGGTGTGCGCGGCGTAATTCCGGACAAACAGAGGTATTGAGCGGAGCGCGATGGAGACAAACCAGCCGCGGTAAACTGGGTATCTTATATGAAGAGCGGCACCCAGCCGTCCTTCAGAAAATAAGGATACCCCATGAAAAAAGACGTTCTATTTGGCGGGTTAGCCGTAAGCCATGTCGCTGTATTTGGCATCGGCTGGGCCTTAGCGCCTGATGAGCCGCTTGATGAAGAGGCACAGCAAATTGGCTTCATGAAGGTCGAGGCGACCGAAGTGCTTGAGGCAACGGTCCAAAGCCTACGTACTGAAAACAAGCTGCTCGTGTTCAGCTACAAGGGCTCTGCAAAGGTCAGAGCGGAACGCACCTACTACAAGATCTTCAGCGGCGAGCAGGTGCTCCAGATCCCCGCTGTTGTGAATTACTACCTCGATCTGTCGGACCTGACTCTTGCCGATGTGACCTATGATGAGAAGGCGAAGTCGGTTCGGGTCAAGCTGCCCAAGCTCAAGGTGGGCGACATCGCATTCCAGCCGGAAAACGCCATGTCCGTCTCTGGCGGGCTTCTGTCGTGGAACGACGATCAGGTCGAGGCGCTGCGCAAGTTCAACTACAAGACTGCACGCAAGGCGATAGTGGCGCAATCCCAGCAGAAGGGGCTCGTTGGCGCGGCCAAGAAACAGGCCATCGAAAACATAACCAACTACTTTGAAATACCGCTGCGGATCGCCGGACTTCCTGATGTGAAGGTCGTGGCAGCCTTTAAATAGCGGGCGGCTGGTCCGCCGTCTCTAAAATCTGAACCAACGAACGCCCCGGGGGAAACTCCGGGGCTTTTTTTATTCCCGAAAGGAATTACCGATGCTGAACTTACCCGATCGCGCCAGCCAGCTGGCCGTCCTGCACCAGCCGCTCGAACCCACGTTGCACCGACTGATAAAGGGCCGTGTGCAGGATGCGCTAAGCCTTGGCCTTGCTGACCTCACCCACATTGTCGTTGTCGAGCCCTACGATTGCGAAGACGATCTGATTGAGGCGCTGGGGTTCTCGCCGTTGGTGTCGCGGCTGGACGGCATCCCGCTTCAATCTGACTGGGATTGGATCGAGCAGCACACCGGCTGGTGGGAGTTGGTTTTCACCGTGTCCGACGATGGCTTTGCGTTTTTTGTGCTGGTGCAGGACGCGCCAGGGGTGCTGCCTGACCTGCTCGCGCTGTGCCGGGCCGCCGCTGCCACACCCGAGACCTGATACCGGGCCCGTTTACCAGTGGACCTGCCACCCGGGCGGCTGGGCCGTCCTCACCCCCTCGGCTGACCGCCGCGCTGCCCCTGGGGCCTCTCTGGCCGCCTCTCTGCACCCACTCCCGCGCCCCGGGCCCGCTGTCCGCCGCGTTCACCCCCACACCCGCCGCCTCGGTCTTCGCACCGCAGGCGGTTTTTTCGTTTTTGGAGACAATCTCATGCAGATCATCAACACCGTCGCTGCGCTCGACGCCGTGACAGACCCCACCTTGTGCCCGATCCTAAAACGCTACCGTGACCTGATGGACTTGGCTGAAATCTTCATCGTTGAACCGACCGATACCCTGGACACCCTCAAGCAAGCGCGCGGCTGGTTGTTCGAGGACTGGGAGTTTATGCATCACCACGCGAGCGGCTGGTTCGAGGCTGTGTTCGTGCTCAGCCAGGATGGGGGAGGGCACGTGGTGCTGGTGCCCGATCGACCGGACACCGACTCTACCGTGCTGCAGCCCTGCCGCGACAATAGTGATGCGACTGGAAGTTGATCTTTATGATCGGCTTTTAATCAATTGGGTGACGCTTGGGGGCACACGCCCCGGCTGATCCCGCTTGAAATGATGGGCGCACCGCACAATTGCGACAGCGCACCTACTTCACTCATCACCAACGTTAATTGTTCCGAGCTCAGCGGTCATAAAGGACGCCCTGTGGGGGGCAGGGAGGGGAGGCAGAGTTCGAGCCAGTCGTTTGGGCCACGGTTGGGGTTGGGGTGGGGAGGGGCAGCAGTTGCGCGCAACTCAGCCCGCGTCTTCTGGTGCGCAGCCCCCCCTCGACCGCTTTTCCCTTCGATCTCTCGGGTTCTGCTACCCCCTCCCCCCACCATAAGTTAAAAGAAATTTCAAATTTAACGAGAAACACCGAAGAGGAGAATGTATTTCGGCTAGTCTGCTGTAATTGATGAAGGCCCATCGTCGTTGTTGTTCATGTAACGCGACATGTCTATGTCCTTAGCCGAGCTTTGTTTTTCGGGTTCAAGTAGTGGAGGGATGTGCCGCGCCTCCTCAAGTTTTTTTAGAATAATTTGCGCAGTGATCACGAACTCTTTGCCGAACGCCGTAAGCTCCTTGGAATAATCCATCGTGAAAACTGGCTTTTGAAGCCACGCTTCTAGGTTCCCGACATGGCGGTTCACTGTGCTGGCGCTCAGGCCCAATAGCTCGGCCGCCTTAGCTTCAGAGCCTCCGCTATCTATGACTTGTAGGAATGTGGTGAGCCATTCGACTCGGAATGCATGGAGCTCTGTTCCCGTCTTATTTTGCCTCATCTTGCCTCCACTCTCCCTAAGCTGTCGCAGACCGAGCGAGCACAAATTTGCTTGCAGACTCTGCAAGTCTAAGAGTTATGGCCTTCAACGAAGGGACTTGCAAAAAGAGAAATAAATCAATGTAAACCAGTAACTTGACCTATCTTCTGTCTTGCCTCGTTGGATCGCTCAGCTGGTGCGGTGCCGTTTCGGAGGGGCAATTACAACTGTGACAGAAGGAACATAAAAATTGAAAAGCGAACATCCAGAGAAGGCGCCTGTGAGCGCCAAGGACATCAAGATCCCACCAAGAACGCCGCCACCTAAGGGAACAAGCGAAAGAGCTGCGACAACCGATGAGGGAGCAAAGAGCTCGATCTTGAGTAAGCCCTTGCCGATGGTTCTGCGTGTCGAGGATTTTCCTGACAGGCCACTCGGTAGCGGCGGACCACCACCTACCTTGGAGAATGTCGCCTTTCTTTGCGCTTTCTACAAAACCTTTGTTGGCTACAACGTCATCAAGAAGCAATTGGTCATCCGAATGAACGGTCACTCCGGGATGACGGACAACGCAGCGAACACCGCTATCACCCGTGTACAGAGCTTGGCCGCAAAGCACGGTATGGGCATCAGTTTCGTCCCAGCTCTCCTCGCAGTCTTGGGAGATCAGAATCCTTTTAACCCCGTCGAAGGTTGGATTCTTAGCAAACCCTGGGACGGTGAGGATCGCCTGCCCGCCTTCTACGCTACCATCACGACCGAGGAGACCTTCCCAAAAGGTTTCAAGGAGGTGCTTATGTTGCGGTGGGCGCTCAGCGCTGTCGCTGCGGCGTTGCTGCCTTCCGGCTTTCGCGCGCGCGGTGTCTTGACGCTGCAAGGCCCTCAAGGGCTCG
Source organism: Sphingomonadales bacterium (assembly GCA_031408395.1). GTDB lineage: Bacteria > Pseudomonadota > Alphaproteobacteria > Sphingomonadales > Sphingomonadaceae > Erythrobacter. The sequence continues at coordinate 20,500 of JANNWO010000081.1, forward strand.
GCAAAACAAGCTGGTGCCGCAGCCTTGTTCCCGATCCAGTTCTGCGTGACGAGGTGGTTAAGCTAGACCATCACCTTGACGGCGGGAAGGACAGCCAAATCGGTGCCATCACGAACTGGCTGGTCGAGATTGGCGAGCTGGACAGTTCCTTTCGCAAGGACGTGGCTCGGCTGAAAGGCTTTCTCACCAACGACCGCGATAAAGTGCGTCGGCCCTACGACAAGACCGAGGCGGAGTACCAGCGGCGCACGGTATTCATGGCGTCTGTCAACCAGCGCGATTTTCTTGTCGACCCGACCGGGAACTCGCGTTGGTGGACGCTTCCTTGCACGGCCATCGACTATGAGCACCGCCTCGACATGCAACAGCTCTTTGCCCAGCTTGCGACCCTCTTCGAGGCGGGCGAACAGTGGTGGTTGACCCCCGAGGAGGAGGACCAACTCGAGTACCGGAACTCAGCGCATCGCAGCTTCAGCGTTGTCGTTGATCGGCTGGAGGAAGGGCTCGATCTCGATCCCAACAGTCTTACCGAGCCTGAAGCCCTGACCGCAAGCGAGGTGCTCACTCGGATCGGGTTTGATCGCCCGACCAATCCGCAGGCGAAGGAGTGCGCCGCCTTCCTTCGTGAACACTTCGGGGAGTCGAAGCGCATCCGGGGCAGCCAGAAGTGGTACGTCCGCTTCAATTCGCAAGGCTGGTCGCCCCTTCGGATCTAAGACGACTAGCTCCGGGCCCCGCTGCCCGTTCCACCCCAACCTCGCCGCCTAAGCCCTGCCGGATCTGTGTCCGCTCGCTCGCCTGACATTTGTGTCCGGCGGGGCGGGGCTCTGCGGCCTTCTCAATCCATCTTCATCAGGAGAACTCTACCATGCCACGTGTCAAACTTGATGCCCCATTCTGCCACACCGCGACCTGCCCATCGGGCAAGAAACGGGCAGACTACTACGACACCATCATCACCGGCTTCGTCCTGGAGGTCAGGGCTTCCGGCGGCAAGACCTACGTCCTGCGCTATGCTGATGCCGGGGGCCGCCAACGCTCGTTAAAGCTTGGTCAGTTCGAGGCGATTTCCTTCGCACAGGCCAAGGCTAAAGCTCGGAGGCTGCGGTCCGAAATCGAACTGGGCGGCAACCCGGCGGCGGACAAGGAGCGCAAGCGCGCGATCCCTACCTATGCCGAACTCGCCAAGCAGCACATCGATCACGCCAAGACCTACCAGAAGGTACCAGAGAACACCGCAGCGGTGCTCAGCACGCATATCATCCCGAGCTGGGGCAAACTCAGGCTCGATGAAATCACGCAGCAGGAGATATCGAAGTGGTTGGCCGAAAAGCGGCTCACCCTTGCGCCTGCGACCGTTGAGAAGCTGCGGGTGACGCTGGGCCGGTCGTTCGAGCTGGCGCGGCAGTGGAACGTGCCTGGAGCCGAAATCAACCCGGTGCGGGCAGTGCCCCGGTTCCGGTTCGACAACGCGCGGGAACGGTATCTGAGCAAGGCGGAGGCGCAACGCTTGCTTGCCGCCTGCATGACGTCACCGAACCCGCAGCTCTGGGCGATCGTAAGCCTCCTTCTTTACACGGGGGCGCGGCGGTCAGAACTGCTGAAGGCTAAGCGCGAGCATGTCAGCCTCGAGCAACGGTTCTGGCTGATCCCTGACAGCAAAACCGGTAAAGCGCGGCGGGTGCCCCTGTCAGGCCCTGCGATCGAGGTGATCAAGGGTCTGGTGGAAATCCCGGGGTGCCCTTGGCTTTTGCCGAACCCCGCGACCAAGCTGCCCTACGACACGATCAAGCGGGCGTGGACTACGGCGAGGGATGAGGCGAAGCTCCCGGGGTTGCGGCTGCACGATCTGCGGCACAGCGCAGCCTCGTTCATGGCCAACGGCGGGGTCGACCTGTTCACGATCGGGCGCATCCTGGGCCACGCCGACCACCAGTCGACCATGAGGTACAGTCACCTTGCAAATGACACGCTCATGGCGGCCGTGGAGACCAGTGCGGCGCAGATCGGCGGGGAAGGGTGATGGCAACGGACCAACCGATCCCAACGGCTGCTCTTGACCGGCTGGCGCGCGTGGATGCCGACCTTGCTCCCTGCCTTAGCAAGCACGATCGGGTAAGCATGCTGATCGCGGTGTGCATCGTAGAGGGGATCACCGACGGCAAGCTGATTTGTGCCGCGTTGAAGCTGCTGGGATCCAACCCCCAGCACGTGGGCATGATCCTAAACAAGGGAAGTGCGAGCATGCCGCCTGAGCACCGCTGGTACAAGGATGCCGACGGGCACTACCGCCTGCCCTGACTTAGCCCCGGCCCTGCATGGCATCGCGCTGTGCGGGGCCGGGCTATATCTTCTGCGATGGCGGCATTGAATCGTTGAAGGCGGCGTGTCAGTCCAAAGAATCACGAAGTGATTGAGCGCAAGCTCAGGAAACATTGAATTAACTTCCAGATAGCTCTTGATCGGCTCGCCGATTCAAGCAATTCGTAAAGCGGGCAAGTATCCGGGGGGATTACCATGAGCGAGCAAGGTTTGACGTTGGGCGGGTCTTTGGGCCTTGCACTGGCCGCAGCGGTTTCCGTTGCCGCTCCTGCCGCTGCAATGGCCGCAGATAGCGACCCCCAAGCCGAACTCAGGCGCCTGCAGCAAGAGGCCCAGCAGGCTCGTAGGGATGCTGAGGCGGCTCTTGAGCGCGCAATCAAAGCAGAAGCCGCGATCAGCGCCGCGCTCGGCCTGGAAAAAGCCGCCGACCCGACTCCGCCCGTTCTTGCGGCATCGCCGACAAAGCCAGATTGTTCGCCGTCGGCACAAACTCTTCAGCGAATGGACTGTTTCGAAAAGGGCACAGGGAGCAACCCTACTGAAATCATCGCCAGCGCTCGTGGGCTTATGGCTTACGCACTCAACGACGAGGTAGAGGACGACGCACTGACATACCTTAACGGGCTCAGCGACCAGGGTGAAAAGAAGACGAAGCGTGAGGTCAGTTTCATGCAAATCGCCCAGCCCGTTACATCAAGGCTCTTGATCACAAACAAGAGCGAAGCCTTTGAGGGGACCTACACCTACCCTGTAGGTCGTAAGCGTGAACTGACCGCAGACGGGTTGTCCGTCAAACCAATCACGTCGACCTTTTCAGTCGGCTTCTCCGCCGCCATCGACCCCGATGATAAGGCGAGCGGTTTGCTGTTCCGAGATGGAAGCTTCAACAACGACACCGTCGCGGTAACGTTTGGCTATGGTGAGCAGTACTACCCAGCGATGCCCATTTATGGGAAAAAAGATTCAGTTGAAGCGCGCGCTAAAAGCTTTGGGCAAGCACTTTGGGAGCAATGTGAAAAGGCTGCGAAAGCAACCGCGAACATCTATGGGGATGATCCAGAAAAGCCGCGTAGCTGCCAAGGCGATGAACTGATCGCATGGTCGTTCGATCCAAGTCGTGATGCTGCATTCAAGGCAAACGTTGCCGCCTATAACGCCGCGTTTTGGGATCCAGTAACCTCCTCTGTGCCTTTGCAGGGATGGGGCTTGGTGGGTGGACTGGGTACCCGGAACTTTAAATTTATTGATCCGCTGACGTTCGCGCCGGGGATTGTTTCCAACCCGCAGTTCCCGCGATTGTTGGCTACGTTGTCGACCGAACCTCCGGCGGGTGGAGGCCTCTTTTTGGACGAGCAAGGTGCGCGCCGTTGGAGCACAGAGGCTGGTGTGTATGGTTTTCACCACATCGATGGAAAGTGGGGGCCAATTAATGGACTGCTGGCCCGCATCGACCTGAATGTGGCTAGGCGATGGGACTTCGCACCGGCGGCGAAGGATCAGGAATTTTGTGCGTTTAAGGTGGCCACACCCGGAATTGGCGCATGCAAGACGTTCAATATAGCGGAGCCGGAGAGCAACGTGTCCTTTGAACCGTCGTTAAATCTTCGGACCCAGCTTAAGTTTGGCAAATCCTTCCCCCGCCTTGCTCGCTTCATACCCGCGTTGGCAATTTCGCCACGGATCACGCTCAACACGGACACTGAGGCATACCGGCTCGAAGTTCCTCTTTATCTGTCAGGCAATGATAAGCTGACCGAACTGACTGGCGGGATACGGTACGTCACCACTTGGAACCATGAGATCGATGCAAACAACGGGACGGTGTGGTCGGTCTTCGTGTCGACCCCGTTCTCAATGGACGGATCTAAAAAGTAGAGGGTAGCCTTCGATGCTGCGCCGCTAAGCAGATCGAGGCCGAATGTGCTCCAGCACTACACGCTAGTGCGTTGCTGTGTCTGATGCCGCACTCTTGGGGGTGACGTGCACACCACCCCCACTAGGTTCAGCACGGATCAGGACCGGACGCTCATCGCGGTCCGGAGGGACTGATGAGTGAGCGGCGAAACGCGGCCAACGTGGTCAACGTAATTGTCGTCCTCGTCGAAGATCCCTTCGCCCTCCCACCAAATCAGATCGGCCTGATCGTCCGAAAGGATTTTGCGTGTACGACGCGTCAGACCCGACCAAGCGCCTCGAAGGTCGTTCGGTTCATTCGCCTCTGGTGCCGCTGCCAATGCATCGGCCATGCGGAACACCGGCGTTTCGCTTTCGGCGATCGTCCGAAGGATGGCGAGGCTTTTGTCGTGAATGGGCTGAGCGATCAGCCTCCTACACAATGCAACGGTGAGGTCAGCTGGGCCTTCGTCCACTTCAGGCGCCATTTCAGCCTGTTCTGACTGCACCCGTGATTTTGCCGGAACGTCGGAAGCGATAGCCGGAAAGATAAGCTGCCTCAGCTCTTCCTGCGCGCTTGCGCTTAGAGTGGCGATATCGGCGACACTAAGCATTAGCTTGACGTTACTCATGTTCGTTCTCCTTCTCTGTCTCCCTTTGAGACCCACTCTATCTAACCGATTCGTGATCAGAGTCAACTCTAATGAGCGTTAGTGAGAAAATAACGAACACACTATGTCTTATTGAATCTTAGTGTTGCGACCTGTTGATAGTCGCTGGGCTCGGCAAGCGTGGCACCTGAGCGTTTAGCTCGCCTCCTGTCGCAAGATATGCAGATGGTACGCAATCGTGGCCTGATCCGGGTTCTGACCGGGTCGCATTCCTCGCACCGACCAAAGCAGAAGCACTTTGGCGTTGGCACGAGCGAAACACCTCTGCTAGCGGATTTGGGTTGTTTGTGGGTCGAACCAGCCGCACGGCCAAATAGTCACATTAACACGCTGAAATAACACCACTATCAGGGGCGCTTCAGCTAAATTCGTAATGATGGGGTCACAGGTTCGAGTCCTGTAAGCGGCACCACCTTTTTTCCGGCATCATGTATCGGCGAGTTCACCCAGCACTTGCTTTAGCGGGTCGAGCCACTGCGCATATGGTCGCCAGACCTCCATGCCATCCCGATTAACTGGGCGACGCACCTGCTCACTGCTCGGCGTCCGGACAACGCGATCAAGCTTGTGAAAGGATTGTATCGCATTATCCCAACCAAGCCCGAGATACTCGAGTGCGGGACGAAGCGCAGTCTCCGGATTGTCGACCAGCGCGCTGTAGCTGACATGGTGGATCATGCCGGAAGACACGGTGTCGAAGTGGCGCATGAGCCGCACATAATCCACGTAGCATTGCCCGATATCTTCAAGAGCAAATGACGAGGCGTGAGCCGAGGTGAAGGACTGGGAGAAGTTGGAGAAGCAGCAGTCCATTGCCGGACGCCGAATATCAATGAAGCGCGCTTGAGGCAGAATTCGCCGAATAAAAAGAACGTTACTCCAGTTCTGTGGGAGCTTGTCGATAAAGATCGGGCGGTCGGTCTTGCGATGCATTTGCGCCCGGCCGAGATAATCCTGCCCCAGCAGCGATGCCTGCTCATCGGAGATCGAAGCAATGGCCTGCGGTACCGATACCTTGCCGCGCCGCGAGCTTATCTCCATCACTGAGCGCAGGATGGCGGGGATGTAGGGCAGTTCGCCGACAGGCTCGATCGACGGGTGGCTGCCGAGCATCTGCTCGAGCAAGGTCGAGCCTGAGCGTGGCAGGCAGACGATGAAGACGGGCCGGTCCGATCCATTCGGTAGCGACGGCATCCGATCCATGAATGCGCCATCGGCAAGGCGCTCGATTTCGGTCACTTCGTTGGTAAGCTCGCTCGCATCATAGGCGAGGGCTTCGGCGCGGATCCGATTGCCTTCGCTATAGTGCTGGAAGGCGGTGGCAAAATCGCCCCGATCATGGAACGCCCGGCCGAGTGCGAAATGGAGCGGCGCGATATTGCGTTCGTCGATCGCGATCGCCAAGGCTTCCTGCATGACGACGATGTCCTCGTCGGTAAGTATTTTGCGCTTGATGCCGGCAAGCCCCCACCATGCCTCACCATAGCCGTCGTCAATAGCGATGACCGCGCGATAAGCGGCGATGGCGCCCTCCACATCGCCGGCTGCGCGCAAGGCATACCCGTAGGTCAGGCGGGCGGGGATGGCATGGGGGCTTTCCTCGACCAGGCGCCTGTGCATCGCGATCGCTTCTTCGTGTCGTCCCATCCGGTCCAGAAGGTTCGCTTTGAGGCTGCACAGCTGCAGGTCGTAGGATCCACCGATCAGCTGGCTCGTAAAGGCTTCCGCGACCTGCAAGCGCTCCTGCTGGCTGTAAACCGACGCCAGGGTACGCTTCAAGTCGAGGCTGTCCTCCCCCGTCGCGATGGCCCGGCGCAGAAAGTGCTCCGCCTGACCCAATGCGCCGGTCCGGACCGCGATCAGGCCGAGCTGGGCCATCCCGCGCGGCTCGTCGGGATGCTCCCTGAGGTGGGCGATGACCAATTGCGCCGCGCGTTGCGTATCGCCTCGTTCGCGCAGTCTGATGGCCTCGGAAAGGCGCGGGAAGATGGTCACGGATACGGTATTCGCGGTCATGTCGGATCGGCCTAGAGATAGCCGAGTACGGCCCGGAGCCCGGGCGCATGGTAATCGACGAGAGCCTTGTGGCGGGCGCCGAGTTGCTTGGGCAGGTCCAACTCCACGCCGGTCAGGTTCTCCCGCGCGGTTCCGCTTTGCGCAGGGTCGGAACCGATCCTGACCCGGTCCTGCCAGTCATCGGGCATGGCGATGCCGCAAGCGTCCAGCAGGGCGGCGAAGAACGTCTCAGCCTCGGCGGTCTCGATTCCCTTGACGGCTGCGACGAGGTCCTCGAGCTTCAACGGATGGGCCCGTGCGCCGAGCCAGGCCACGGCATTGAGTTCATAGATCGCGCTCAGCGACGGGAGCTTGTTGGGCAGCCCGAAGATCATCATGGTCAGGAGCTCGCCTGTCTCGATCTCGCCATTTCCGAGATGTTCGACGTTGCCGGAAAACTGGTCCGACAGCAGGAATCGCGCGCGCGCGAGCACCCAATCGTACGGATCGCGAAACAGCACGATTCGGCGAGCGGCAGCGGTCTCGACGATTGACGCATCTGCGAAAAACAGATGGCCCCAACTCAGCTTCGGCTTCGCAGGATCGAACGCGTGCCGATGCTGCCCAAGGTTGCCCCACTGGATGAAATCAGCGGAGTATTGCTGGCTGACGGGCACGAACATTCGCAGGATATTGCGCAGCAGGTGGCTGCCACTCTTTTGCACGGAATTCAGGAATACCGGTACCCGCAAAGGGGCCTGAGCGTACCGCGCATTCTGCGCATCGAGCGTATCACGTCTGACAAAAATCTCGGGCATCGCGCAGAACCGCCTCCTTCGCCGCCTATGACAGAAGAGGCGGCATGTTGCCATGCCGCCTC
>JANNWO010000082.1:0-14113 GCA_031408395.1 Sphingomonadales bacterium
GTTTCAAAGCCTCAAGCCTGATGCGCCTGTCCGATTGCCACAATATCGACGATTTCCGCACGCTGGCGAAGGCGCGGCTGCCGTTTCCGGTGTTCGACTACATCGACGGCGCGGCCGATGACGAGCTGACCAAGGCGCGCAACACTGCAGCCTTCGATGATGTCGATCTGGTCCCCGACGTACTTGCGGGCGTGGCCGAAATCGACGCCTCTTGCACCATCCTCGGGCGGCGATCGGCCCTCCCGCTGATCCTCTCGCCAACGGCAGTCCAGCGCGCCTTCCATTGGCAGGGCGAGACTGCGGTGGCCAAGGCGGCGGAGAAGTTCGGCCTTTGGTTCGGCATCTCGAGCCTCGCCACGCGTTCAATTGAAGAAATTGCGGCGCTCACCAGTGGCCCCAAGCTGTTCCAGCTCTATGTCCACAAGGACAAGGGCCTCAACACCAGCATGATCGAGCGTTGCCAAGCAGCGAAGTTCGATGCGCTGGCGCTGACAGTCGACACCATTGTTTCGGGCAAGCGCGAGCGATGCCTGCGTAGCGGCTTCACCACCCCGCCGCGCTTCACGCCTGCCAGCATGTGGAGCTACGCCACCCGTCCGCGCTGGACGCTCGATTACCTGCTGCGCGAGCAGTTCCGCCTTCCCAACCTCGACACCCATGTCTCCGAGGGCACCGGCAAGGCAGTAAGCATCGCCGAGTATTTCAACACCATGCTCGACACCTCGATGGACTGGGACACCGCCGCGCGGATCCGTGAGCAATGGGGCGGGACATTTGTATTGAAGGGCGTGATGAGCGCCGGCGACGCGCGCCGGGCCGTCGAGATCGGTGCCGATGCGATCATGATTTCCAACCATGGCGGGCGTCAGCTCGACGGGAGCCGCGCGCCTTTCGACCAGTTACCCGAGATCGTGGAGGCTGTCGGCGGCCAGATCGAGATCATCTGTGACGGCGGGGTCAGACGCGGCACCCATGTCCTCAAAGCGCTGTGTTCGGGCGCAAGTGCTGCTTCGGGCGGACGCCTCTACCTATACGCGCTGGCTTCGGCAGGTCAGGAGGGGGTCGAGCGCGCACTGGGCATTCTCAAGGATGAAATCGAACGCGGCATGCGGCTGATGGGGGTAACGCGCACCGACCAACTCACCGGGGACCGCATCCGTTATCGCAACTAAAGCCGCCTCTGTCATAAACTGGTAACGCAAAGCGCGCTTTGGCATTTCGTACCTAATCAATGGACCGGACAGCATGATCTCCGCCACGCGTGCCCTTGCCTTCGCTATTCCCGCGCTAGCGCTCTCCGCCTGCGGAAGCGAGCCAAAGCAGCCCGATAACGAGGCTGAGAGCTTCGCTGCGCGCATCGGTGCGAACGGCGCGACGCCCGCGGCCACCCCGCTGCCCGGCGCAACCGCGACCCCGCAGGTCGCTGCCCCGCTGCCCGGTGCCGCACCTGGTGCCTTTGCGCGCGGCACGCTTACCGATCCGGATGCCACGAACTGCGGTGCGCCGCTGATGGCACCCTTCGTCGGTAAGCTTGCCGATCAGGCGACCCGCGCGGCAATCGCCCAGACACTGGGCCGCACCGGCAACCTGCGCTTTGTCGCGTTCGGCACGGACGGAAATGTCTATCCCGATCCGACCAGCCCGCGCCTGTCGCTGATGCTCGATGCGCAGGGTATCATCCGCGACGCGCGGTGTGGATAAATGGGGCGGACAGTAGGGCAGCTGACCGGGGCATTCCCAGCTTGCGCCTTCGCGCAATAATCGGCAAAGCTTTGCGCCATGACGCGGAACGGACTTGCGCTGCTTCGACTTATGCGCCCTTGGGCGTAGGCAGCCGCGCGCGAGGAACTGCGCGGCGCCGCTCCCAAGGGTAACAGCCGCAGCCTTCCCTGACCTTCCCGCGACGAGCTTTAACCCATGCCCATGCTCAAGCATCCCTCCGCCAAGTATCGGCCCTTTGGTCAGATCGACTTGCCGGACCGCCAATGGCCAAGCCGCCTGATCGAAAAGGCCCCGCGTTGGCTCTCCACGGACCTGCGCGACGGCAATCAGTCGATCATCGATCCGATGGACGCGGTGAAAAAACGCCGCTTCTTCGACCTGCTCGTCGAAATCGGCGTGAAGGAGATCGAGGTCGGCTTCCCCAGTGCAGGCGCTACCGAGTTCGATTTCATCTCCGGCCTCGTAAAGTCCGATGCTGTGCCCGAGGACGTGATCGTTCAGGTGCTCACCCAGAGCCGCGCTGACCTGATCCGTACCAGCTTCGCCAGCCTCGAAGGCGCGCGGGCGGCGATTGTCCACCTCTACAACGCGGTCAGTCCCGCATGGCGCGACATCGTGTTCCGGATGAGCCGCGAGGAGGTGAAGGCCATCGCCGTCGCCGGGGCCAAGGTGATGCGCGACGAGGCGGCGCGCTATCCGGGCACCGACTGGCACTTCCAGTATTCACCGGAGACCTTCTCAACCGCCGAACTCGATTTCTCGATCGAGGTCTGCGAGGCGGTGATGGAGGTGTTTGCCCCCACGGCCGAACGCCCGATCATCCTCAACCTGCCCGCCACGGTCGAGGCAGCGACACCCAATATTTACGCCGACCAAATCGAATATTTCATCCGTCACCTGCCGAACCGCGAGGCGGCGGTGATCAGCTTGCACACGCACAACGACCGAGGCACCGGCGTTGCGGCGGCGGAGCTGGCTCTGATGGCGGGCGCTGACCGCGTCGAGGGATGCCTGTTCGGCAATGGCGAGCGCACCGGCAATTGCTGCTTGGTGACGATGGCATTGAACCTCTACACACAAGGCGTCGACCCGATGATCGACTTGTCCGACATCGACCGGGTGATCGAGACCGTTGAATACTGCAACGGCATCCCCGTCCATCAGCGCCACCCCTATGGCGGGGAACTGGTCTACACCGCATTCTCCGGCAGTCATCAGGACGCAATCAAGAAGGGCTTCGAGGCCCGCGAGACGCAGAACGACGAGGCCTGGCGCGTGCCCTACCTGCCGATCGACCCCGCTGATCTGGGACGCAGCTACGAAGCCGTCATCCGCGTCAATTCGCAGTCCGGCAAGGGCGGCTTCGCCTGGGTGCTGGAGAAGGATCAGGGCCTCAAGCTGCCCAAGCGGATGCAGGCCGACTTCTCGCGCCACGTGCAAGCGATGGCCGATGCGTTAGGGCGCGAATTGAACGCCGCCGACATCTGGGACGCCTTCCGCCGCGCCTACCACGTCCAGATCAGCCCCAAGCATTTCCAGCTTGTCCGCTACGAGGAAAGCCGCGCGTCCGACGGCACGCGGATCTTCGCGGGCACCATTGCAGTCGAAGGGCAGGAGCAGAGCGTCTCGGGGCGCGGCAATGGCCTGATCTCGAGCGTGATGGGCACCTTGCGCGATGCCTTCGGGGTCGAACTCGAAGTGCTAGACTATTCCGAACACGCGCTCGGCGCCGGGACCGATGCGCGCGCGGCGGCCTATCTCGAATGCCGCGCGCCTGATGGCCGCACTGTGTGGGGTTGCGGGATCGACGAGGACATCGCCACGGCCAGCGTGCGCGCCGTGCTATCAGCGGCCAATTCGGCGGTCGGACGGGCCGCAGACTAAGCGACCACGGGCTTGCACGCAGCGCGGATTGGGAGCAACATCTTGAGCCTGAAAGCTGCGAGGGAGAGCCCGCAAATGGAAGCTCAGGAACACGAACCAGCGGTGCCGCTTGGCCCAGTAGCGCCCCGGATCGCCGATGATCTGGCCTGGGCCGATCTAAGCGCGGCTCTGGCAGCGGGCTGGCGAGATTTTTGTGCCATGCCGCGCTTTGGGCTGTTTTTCGGAGGTGTCTACGTGATCGCCGGGCTAGCGATCGGCTGGATCACGCTCACCAGCGGCGAACTCACTTGGCTCATCCCGGCGATTGCCAGCTTTCCGCTGGTTGCCCCATTTATCGCGGTTGGTCTCTACGAGGCAAGCCGGAGGCGCTCAACGGGCGAAGCGTTGACGTTGCGCGCGGTGATTGGCGCTGTGAATGGCCACGGGGATGACCAGATCCTGTCGATGGGGGTGATCGTGTTTGTCGCGGCGTCGTTCTGGATGGTCGTCGCCCATGCGATCTTCGCTGTGTTCATGGCCCAAAGCGGCATGGGAGCGGGCAGCGGCGATGCCATGGCGGCGTTCCTTGCGCCCACAGGGCTTGCGATGCTGGCGGTCGGCAGCGCCGTAGGCGCAGTGATGGCCTTTGCCTTCTATGCGATCACAGTGATCAGCCTGCCGATGCTGGTTGATCGCAATGTCGATTTCCTCACCGCGATCATCACCAGCCTTACAGTGGTCAGGCGCAATTTCGCAGTGATGCTGGCTTGGGCCGCGATTATTGCTGCGCTGCTACTTGTAGCGATGCTGCCGGGGTTCCTCGGGTTGCTGGTGGCACTGCCGGTGCTCGGCCATGCAACCTGGCAACTGTATGTGCGAGCCGTCGTATAACCACACCGAATGATACGAACCTATCGGGAAAGAACGATGAACACCGCCACCCACCAGCCTGAAGCAATCCTCGAGCCCGATCTGCCGATCATCGATCCGCACCACCACCTGTGGGACCTGCGGGCGATGGTGGGGATGTTCCCCACGCCGCACCACCACTTCATCGCCGCGCTGGTCGACAATGCGCATTACACCTTCGACCAGCTCCACGCGCACCTGACCAGCGGCCACAACATCATCGGCACGGTCTTCATGGAATGCGGGGCGTTCTACAACGGTGCCTATGGCGACGCGTTGAAGCCGGTGGGCGAGGTCGAATTCGTGAACGGCGTCGCGGCGCAATCGGCGAGCGGGTTGTACGGCCCGGGACGCGCCTGCGCTGGCATCATTGGCCATGCCAATCTGATGCTGGGCGATGGGGCTGGCGCGGTGCTCGATGCGCTCCATGCCGCCGCCCCGCGCCGCTTCAAGGGCATCCGCCATGCGGGCGCCTGGGATGCGGATGCGGAGGTGCTCGGCCCGCCGTTCCACCACCCCGAAGGCCTGTACCGCGATGCGACCTTCCGCAAAGGCTTTGCCGAACTGGGCAAGCGCGGGCTGACCTTCGATGCCTGGGTGCTCGAACCGCAATTGCCCGACGTGATCGACCTAGCCCGCGCCTTCCCCGATCAGCCGATCTGCCTCGACCATTGCGGTACGCCCGTTGGCGTGGCGAGCTACAAGGGCCGCCTCCCCGAGCGTTTCGACGAATGGCGCCGCAACATCCGCGAGCTTGCGCAATGCGAGAACGTGGTGGTGAAGCTCGGCGGGCTCGCGATGGCGTTCTGCGCGCTGCCAGAGGATGGCCCGGCGGCAGGTCACGGCTCGGAGCACCTCGCCGCGCTGTGGCGGCCCTATATCGAGACCTGCATCGAAGCCTTTGGCGCACATCGAGCAATGTTCGAAAGCAATTACCCGGTCGATTACTGGGGCGCGGACTACGCCGTGCTGTGGAACGCCTTCAAGCGCCTCACCCGCAGCGCGAGCGCAGAGGAGAAGGGCGCGCTTTTCGCAGGCACCGCGGCGCGCTTCTATGGTCTTGAAGCGTTGCTCAGCTGACCCGCCCAAACTCGCAAAAACACGCTTGGCACATCAGGAACCTGCGTTAGAGAGCGGCGTTCATGCCGAATACGTTTTGAGGAGAAACCAATGCCCCTTCCCGCCCCGTTCGATCGTCTGCGTCTGCCGCTGATCGGATCGCCGCTGTTCATCGTCTCGGGCCCCGAGCTGGTGATCGCACAGTGCAAGGCGGGGATAATCGGCAGCTTCCCTTCGCTGAACGCACGCCCCCAGGCGCAGCTGGATGAATGGCTCCACCAGATCACCGAGGAACTTGCCGCGCACAACCGCGCGCATCCGGGTCGCCCGGCCGCGCCCTATGCGGTCAACCAGATCGTCCACAAGACCAACGACCGCGTCGATGCCGACATGGCGACGTGCGAGAAGTGGCAGGTGCCAATGGTGATCACGTCGCTTGGCGCGCGTGAGGACATCTACACCGCAGTGCGCAACTGGGGCGGCGTCACGATGCATGACGTGATCAACAACCGCTTTGCGCGCAAGGCGATCGAAAAGGGCGCAACCGGGCTTATCCCGGTGGCGGCGGGCGCGGGCGGACACGCGGGCGCACTTTCTCCGTTCGCCTTGATGCAGGAAATACGCGAGTGGTTCGACGGGCTCGTCGCACTGTCAGGCGCGGTCGGGCACGGGGCAACGATCCTTGCCGCGCAAGCCCTGCGCGCCGATTTTGCCTATGCGGGCAGCGCCTTCATCGCCACCAAGGAAGCCAACGCCACCGATGGCTACAAGAACGGCATCGTCGAAGGATCGTCGGAAGGCATCGTCTACACCAACCTGTTCACCGGGGTGCACGGCAACTACCTGCGCTCCTCGATCGAAGCGGCAGGCATGGACCCGGACGACCTGCCGGTAAGCGATCCCAGCAAGATGAACTTCGGCAGCGGCGGCAACACCAAGGCCAAGGCGTGGAAGGACATCTGGGGCTCGGGCCAGGGCATCGGCCCGATCAAGGAAGTCGGCACGGTCGAGGACCTTGTTGCCCGAATGGAGCGCGAATATCACGACGCCAAGGCGCAGTTGCTCGCCAATTCGGCCTACAGTTCGTGGAGCGCTATGGCGGAAGCTGCGGAGTAACTGTTACTCAGTCACCGACAGAGTCTCGGCCATCGCGTCGAGCTCACTGAAATCATAGCTGGTGCCGAGCGGGTCCTTGCGATTGAGCACGACCCGCCGGCGCTCGGCGAGCAACTGCCGCCGCAGCGCGCCTTGCAACAGGTGGAGCCGCAGTAGGGCTTCGGCCAGCGCTGCCTCGTCATCGCGGGGCCGGGTCTCCGCCCAGTTTGCTTCGATCGAACCGACACGGGCAATGACCACCTCGTTGTAACGCCGGTGCGGGCCGCGATGGAGCGGCATGCCCGTGCGCAGCGATGCCTGCTCGTTGGCGGGCAGCAGCAAGCCGTTGCGGCGGAAATCGTCGAACCCGGCGCGGTCGCGTCCGAGCGCGGCGAACATCGGTCCAAAGCAGCGTTCAGACAGAAGCTGGCACGGCAACAAGTGATGGCGCTGGACGCCGGGATCATAGCCATCCTCACCCCGCGCGTTGACCGCCCGAAAGGCGATGCTGGTCCGGTTGTCAGGGTGATCCCGGTTTCGCATGGCTATTCACGCAAGACGCTGATGATCGCCCGGCTGCGCGAAGGGCGCAGGACGAGCGGCGTGCCGTCTGGCGCGATGATCCGGTCGTCCGCTTCAAGCCCGCCGGCTAGCACCAAGTGATTGACTAGCCGGATGCCGAGGCGCGTGGCGCCCACGCGGTCGGTGCTGAGCGGCGGCTCGATCCTGAGTTCCTGCCCGATCCAGAAATCCAGCCCGGTGCTTTCCAGTGCCCCATCGGCGGTCTCGGCGAAGGCGGTGAGGCCGAGCGCGGGGAACGGCCCACCTTCAAGCCAGGCGCTGATCACGGATTCAAAGAAGCGGCGGCCGATAGCCGTGCCCGCCGGGCTCCAGCTCACCGCGACGATATCCTCGAAGTGGCGCACCATCTCGCAGGCAAGACCGAGCAGCGCGCGCATCACCGGCATGGAATTGCGCCCTGCCGCAAGATGCGGTCCGGGGCGCAGCGTCAGCCCCTCGTGGGTTCCGGGCGCGGGAAGCTCCGGCAAGTCGAAGCGGTGCGCCATGTCGGGTGCGGGGCTCGCGGGCCCCGGGACGAGTCCGGCAAGATCAAAGGTGAGGCCGTCGCACAATAGCTCAAGCCAGTGCTGCTGGGCTGGCCACAGCGCCTCGGCATGGGGTGCGTCTTCAGGGAAGGGATCATGGCTGATGCTGACCGCCGGCCGCCCGGCAACGAAGGCCCTGACCGCATCCCGGTCGGGCCGTCTGCCCTTGGCAAACAGCAGGTGCAGCTGGGCGTCATGGGCGCGCTGCGACTGTGAAATCGTCGAGGCCCCCCTGAATTATGGCCGAAATCTAAAAAACGAAGGGAGACATTTGACTTGTTTGCCCGCCAGCGTCGAGTCCTCAAAGGATTGACCTTCCCGTTCTGGATCAATCTCTAAAACACGCCGAGGCGCAGGCCTTCGGCGAGCGCTGCTCCAAGCTCGCGGCAAGCGTCAAGCTGCGCGGCTGGCACCTGCTTGGGCGCGTTGATGGCTTCGGGTGTTTGCGCAGCGAGGTTAACGATTAGCGGCTCGGCGACGCGCTTGAGGCGCCAACCAGTAGCGATGCGGTCGATCTGGCGCTGCGCCCCCTCCCCGTCCGACCCGGCGGCGATGAGAGTGGCGTAAGCCCGCCCCTCGATCCGCCCGAGGACGGGATAATAGGCGCGGTCGAACATCTCCTTCATCGCCCCGCTCATCGTGCCGAGGTTTTCGGGGCAGCAAAAGATGTAGCCATCGGCGCCAAGCAGCATATCGGGCTGCGCCTCGTGCGCGGCGACCAACCATGCAGCCTCGCCCGCCCCTTGCGCCGCAGCCTGCGCCATCGCCGCGCTGGCGCCGGTGCGGCTGTGCCATAGGATCAGGAGGCGAGGCGAGGGTTCCGGGGCTGGCATGGCGGCAAGGCTGCGTCGCGCGCCTGTCGATTGTCAACCGTGCAGACCTGTCCGCCTGCAACCCTTTGGGCTATCAGGCCCCACATGGCCGCCCGTCCCCCCACTCCGCCGACCCCCCCTTTTCCTTTGGGAGCCCCGGTGCTCGGCGTGTCCTCGTCATTGTCGGGCAAGGCATGGCGCTGGCGCGGCGGGAACATGGAGCTGGGGGAGGATGCGGACGGCGGCATTCAGGGCCTCGACCGCTCGATCCTCGACCAATTGCTGCTGACCCGCGGCGTCGCCGAGGACGATCTCGCGCGTCACGCGCAGCCCACCTTGCGCGGCTTCCTGCCCGACCCTTCGATCTTCCGCGACATGGACACCGCTGCCGAGCGTCTGGCGCACAGCGTCATGACGGGCGAGCGGGTGACGATCTACGGTGACTATGATGTCGACGGCGCGACCAGCGCGGCGCTGCTGGTCGACTTGCTGCGGCAACTGGGTCTCGAAGCAGGCTACTACATCCCCGACCGCCTGCTCGAAGGCTACGGCCCGTCCGGGGAAGCCCTGGTCCGGCTGGCGGAGGACGGATCGCAGCTGATCGTCACCGTCGATTGCGGGGCGATGGCGCACGAGGCGCTGGGCATGGCGCGTGACGTGGGCGTGGACGTTATCGTGGTCGATCACCACAAGTGCTCGCCCGAACTTCCGCCTGCGACCGCCTTGGTCAATCCCAACCGCCTTGACGAGAGCGACCTTGGCGCCGCCCACGGCCATCTCGCCGCGGTCGGCGTCGCCTTCCTGCTCGGCGTGGCGCTGGTGCGCAACTTGCGCGGCAAGGGCTGGTTCGCCCAAGGACGCGCCGAGCCTGACCTGATGGGGCTGCTCGATCTCGTCGCCTTGGGCACGGTCGCCGATGTCGCCGCGCTCCACGGGCTGAATCGCGCGTTTGTGGCGCAGGGCCTCAAGGTCCTTGCCCGGCGTGAGCGGATCGGGATGGCGGCGCTGATGGATGCAAGCCGGCTGACCCGCGCCCCCCAGTGCAGCGACCTCGGCTTCGCGCTCGGGCCGCGGATCAATGCAGGCGGGCGGATCGGCGAATCCACATTGGGCGTGCGGCTACTCACCACCACCGACCCCGAAGAAGCCCGCGCCATCGCCGCACAGCTCTCCCAATTGAACGAGGAGCGCCGCGCGATCGAGGCGATGGTACAGGAGCAGGCCGAGGCGCAGATCGCCGGGCAGCACAACATGGCCGTGCAGGTGATCGCCGGGCATGGCTGGCATCCGGGCGTGATCGGGATCGTCGCCGGGCGGATCAAGGAAAAGACCGGAAAGCCAGCGGTCGTGATCGCGCTCGACGAGCTGCAAGGCAAAGGCTCCGGGCGTTCGATAAGCGGGGTCGATCTCGGCGCCGCGATCATCGCCGCGCGCGAGGCGGGACTGCTGATCGCGGGCGGCGGTCACGCGATGGCAGCGGGCCTCACGATTGATCCTGCGCGCCTCGCCGATTTCGCCGGGTTCCTCGACGAGCGCTTGGCCCGGGATGTCGAACGCGCGCGGTCTGGCTCGGCGATGCTGCTTGATCTTGCACTGGCACCGGGCGGGCTCACCCCTGATTTGGTCGAGACATTGGAAGCCGCAGGCCCCTACGGTGTCGGCTGGCCCGCGCCGCGCGTCGCGGTCGGGCCGGTGCGGATCATCAAGGCGGACATTGTCGGCACGGATCACCTGCGGCTGGTCGCCAGCGGCAATGATGGGAAGAGCTTCAAGGCAATCGCCTTCTGCGCCGCCGAGACCGAGATGGCGCAGACCCTGCTGCACCGCAGCCAGGGCCGCCGCTTCCACCTCGCCGGCCGGGTCAAGCTCGACGATTGGGGCAACCGTCCTGCCGCCGAACTGCACCTCGAGGACGCCGCTTTCGCTGATTGAGCGATGGCCCATGAGTTTTGCCGCAGCTCCGCCAAGTCGGGGCTTGACCGTCCCCAAACACCCCCCTAAAGGCCCGCTCTCGCAATCGCGACGGCCCCTTCGTCTAGCGGTTAGGACGCGGCCCTTTCACGGCTGAAACACGGGTTCAATTCCCGTAGGGGTCACCATCTTTCGGATGGTTGAAACAGGGCGGCAGGCTTCGGCCTCGCCGCCCTTTTTCGTGTCATATTTCTGTCTTCCTTCAAGGTCGCTCCGGCGCCCCCTTCCCTCGCCTCATGCTTGCCTGTAAGGGCGTGGGCCCATGGGCAGCAGCCAGAACATCCCCGTTGCCGGCATCCTGCTCGCCGCGGTGACCTTTATGGCGCTGCTGATGCTGGGCACCGATTTCGTGATCGCCCTGTCGGTCCTGACGGTGTGGGTCGGTTCTCTGCTGGTTGCCGCCGGACGTCCGCCCGAGCCGCCCAAGGCCAAGGTCAAGCAGGTTCTTTCCATCGAATCGATCCGCGACCTGATCGAGAATTCCTCGACCCCGCTGGTCATCACCGATCGCAACACCATCGCCATCGCCAACCGAGCGGCGCGCAAGATGATGGGGCCGCACGTGATCGGGCAGGACGCCCGCGTCGCGCTGCGCCAGCCCGAGGCGATCTCGCTGGTCAACGAAAACCGCCAGGGCGAGGCGATCGTGCGCGGGCTCGTGCGGCGCGGCGACATCTGGCAGATCAACCGCCAGAGCCTCGACGATCGGCTGGCGATGCTCGAGTTCATCAACCAGACTGCCGAGGCAGACATCAGCCGCGCGCACACCGATTTCGTCGCCAATGCCAGCCACGAACT
This sequence comes from Sphingomonadales bacterium, assembly GCA_031408395.1. GTDB lineage: Bacteria > Pseudomonadota > Alphaproteobacteria > Sphingomonadales > Sphingomonadaceae > Erythrobacter. The sequence continues at coordinate 11,336 of JANNWO010000082.1, forward strand.
GCGCACCCCGCTTGCCGCGATCCTCGGCTATGTCGAGACGCTGCAAGAAGGCGACGGCGAGATCGAGACGCCGGTGGCGCGCAAGTTCCTCGGCATCATCGAGCGCGAGGCGCAGCGGATGCACGCGCTGGTCAGCGACCTGATGAGCCTTTCGCGGGTCGAGGCCGAAAAGCACGAACTGCCGACCGAGCGGATCGACCTCGTCTCGCTGGTCGAACGCGCGGCGCGCGATGCCGCTGGTCCCCAGCGGCTCGACCGGCTGGCGTTTGACCTTACCGGCGAGCCGGTGGTGCTGGGCGATCTGCAACAGCTCGAACAGGTGGTGCGCAACCTCGTCGACAACGCCATGAAATATGGCGCGCCCGGCACGCCGGTGACGGTGGCGCTCGATCTGGCGCAGGGCGGCCTTGCGCGGATCGCGGTCACCGACGAGGGCGAAGGCATCGCGCCCGAGCAGATCCCGCATCTCACCCGGCGTTTTTATCGCACCGATCCCGGTCGCAGCCGCGCCTCGGGGGGGACGGGTCTGGGCCTTGCGATCGTCAAGCACATCGTGGAACGCCACCGCGGACGGCTCGACATCACCAGCCAACTCGGCAAGGGAACCCGCGCGGTGGTGCGGCTGCCAGTCGCCGAACCCGAGGCTTCGGATGTGGTGGTGGAGGTTGAAACAGCCGACACCGCCCCGGATCAGGCGGAATCGCGGCAAATGTCATAGCGCTGTCTTAATTCTTCCACATCCGCGCGCCATGGCAGGTATGCCGGGGCACGGGGACAGGCCGGATAGGGAAACGCCGGCCCGACCAACATTTTCAATCCTGCAGGAAACCACAGGTCTCATCCATGTCGCCGATCACGCTGATCCTCATCGCCTTGGGCCTCGGCCTGCTCGGCTGGCTTGCTGGCCGTGCGAAGGCGTGGAGTTTCCAGACCGCCGACGTGAGCCAGCGTCCCGCCTCGCGGCCGATCTACCATGCGTGGTATGTCGCACTGTGGGTGGTGATCCCGGTGCTGCTGTTCGTGGTCGCCTGGTCGGTGATTGCTCCGCAGCTGGCGCTGCAATCGGTGATGGCCTCGCCCGCTGCCGATAGCCTCCCCGCCTTCGGGTTCGAGCGCGACGCCTTCATCGGTGAAGCCCGCGCAGTCGCGCTGGATCAGGCGCCGGGCGTCTTCAACGACGAGGCCGAGCCGCTGATCGCGCCCTTCCGCGACGCCTATGCGCGCTACAACAGCATCGGCATCGTCGTTACGGTGCTGATCGCGCTGGCTGGCGGAGCGCTCGCCTTCCTGCGGCTCAAGCCGCAATTCGGCGCCCGTACCAAGGTCGAGCGCACGATCATGATGATCCTGCTGCTCGCCTCGCTCGTCGCGATCCTGACCACGCTCGGCATATTCGGCAGCCTTGTGTTCGAGACCGTGCGGTTCTTCGGCGTTGTCTCACCGATCGACTTCCTGTTTGGTACCAAGTGGGGGCCAGACACGATGGGTAACCCGGACGCCGTCGACCCAAGTCGCTACGGCGCGGTTCCCTTGTTCTGGGGTACGATCTTCATCGGCGCGATCATCGCCATGATCGTCGCCATTCCGCTCGGGTTGATGAGCGCGATCTATCTCACCCAATATGCCGACCCGCGGGTGCGCACCTGGGTCAAGCCGCTGCTCGAGATCCTCGCAGGCGTGCCGACCGTGGTTTATGGATACTTCGCTGCGCTGACCGTGGCGCCTGCGATCCGCGACGCGGCAGTTGCGATCGGCATTACCAGCGCCTCGACCGAGAGCGCGCTTGCGGCGGGGCTGGTGATGGGGGTGATGATCATCCCCTTCGTCTCATCGATGGCCGACGATTCGATGGCCGCCGTGCCCGGTGCGATGCGCGACGGGAGCCTTGCGATGGGCGCAACCAAGTCGGAAACGATCCGCCGCGTGCTGTTCCCCGCGGCGCTGCCCGGGATCGTCGCCGGGATCATGCTTGCGGTCAGCCGCGCGATCGGCGAGACGATGATCGTGGTGATGGCCGCCTCACCCGCCGCCAATCTCACCGCCAACCCGCTTGAGCCGATGTCGACCGTCACCGTGCAGATCGTCAAGCTGTTGACCGGCGAGCAGAGCACAGATCACCCCGCGACGCTCAGCGCCTTTGCCTTGGGCTTCGTGCTGTTCATGGTGACGCTGGCGCTCAACTTCATCGCCCTGCGCGTCGTCAAGCGGTTCCGGGAGGCCTACGAATGAGCAGTTCCGCCCCGCCCCTTAGCTCCGCCGACGCCGCCGCCGTGGGTGCACAGCCGCTCGGCGCGACCCGCACCGCGACGTTCGAAAAGCGTCTCGCCCAGCGTTACCGTTCAGAACGCAATTTCCGGCTGCTGGGGCTGTCTGCCGTCGCTTTCTCGGTTGGGGTGCTGGTGTTCCTGCTCGGCAGCATGCTGATGAATGGCATCGCCGGGTTCCAGCGGTCCGAACTTGAAGTCACCATTGATTTTCCCGCCAGTGGGCTGACCGGCGATACCGTGTCGCTCACCGCGTCAACCGCGATGCAGACGCTCGAGATGCAGGGCCTGCCCAAAGTGCTGACCGTCTTTGCCGAGCAGCAACTCGGAGCCGATGCCGCCGCCGAGATTGCGCCTGATGCGTGGCGCGATGTCGCTGCCGCGCTCGCCGCCGATCCGGCCCTGATCAGCGGCAGCAAGACCTTCAATCTGCCTGCATCCTCGGCGCTCGCCGCCGGGCTGCAAGGCGAGGGTACACCCGAGATGCAGGCGCTGGCGAAACGGCTCTCCGATC
>JANNWO010000083.1:0-6501 GCA_031408395.1 Sphingomonadales bacterium
TGCTGCGCTATGGCCAGCGCACCGCTGACGAAGTGCTGTGGGGGTTTGCCAGGTTCCTCGAGACGATGGCCCAGACACTGGCAACGCCGGGGCATGAACTGGCGCAGCTGGATAGTGAGCGCTTTGCGGTGCTGATCCCAGAGATGACCTCGCGCGCCGCACGCGAATGGGCCGAGGACGTGGCGACAACCTTCGCTGGCCTCGGTGCATCGGCTTCGGCCAAGGCACCGCAGCTAACCGTGAGTGCAGGCTTGGCGCAGGTCGAATGCACGGTCGACTGGACCTTGCGCCAGGCGGAGCTGGGCCTTGTGCTGGCGCGGGCAGGCGGCGGGCGCCAAGTGGCGGTCGCGGGGTACCGGCGGGCGGCGTGAGGCCACTCTAGACTAAACCATCGGGCCAGCTAAACCCTCGCCCCATGAGCCACATTGCCACCATCCTGCTGCTCGGTTCGGGCGAGCTGGGCCGCGAATTCGTGATTTCCGCCAAGCGCCTCGGCGCGCGGGTGATCGCCTGCGACAGCTATGACGACGCCCCTGCGATGCAGCTCGCCGACGCGCGCGAGGTCTTTTCGATGCTCGACGGCGCGGCGCTGCGGGCTGCGGCGGAGAAGCACCGCCCAGATCTGATCGTCCCCGAGATCGAGGCGATCCGCACCGAAGTCCTGGCTGACCTGGAAGCGGAGGGCTTCACAGTCGTCCCCTCCGCCCGCGCCGCGCAGCTGACCATGAACCGCGACGCGATCCGCGACCTGGCGGCAGGCGAGCTGGGCCTCACCACCTCGCAATACGGCTATGCGGAGAGCTTCGCCGAGGCGCAGGACGTGGCCGCGCGGATCGGTTATCCGTTGGTGATGAAGCCGGTGATGTCCTCATCGGGCAAGGGCCAGAGCAAGGTCGACGGGCCGGAAGCGCTCGAAGCCGCCTGGACCTACGCTGTCGCCAATATGCGCGGCGACCGGGCGCGGGTGATCGCTGAGCAGTTCATCGCCTTCGATTATGAAATCACCCTGCTGACCGTGCGGCATGCTGCCAAGAACGGGGATGACATCAGCTTCTGCCCTCCGATCGGCCACCGCCAGGAACGCGGCGATTACCGCGAAAGCTGGCAACCTGCCGCCATGTCCCCCGCCGCGCTCGCCAAGGCGCAGGACATGGCCGCCACGGTCGTCATGGCGCTTCAAGGAAAGGGCCGCGGCTGGGGGCTTTATGGGGTCGAGTTCTTTGTAAAGGGAGAGGAGGTGATCTTCTCCGAGCTGTCCCCCCGTCCGCACGATACCGGGATGGTGACGCTGGTCAGCCAGGACCTCACCGAATTCGATCTCCACGCCCGCGCGATCCTCGGCCTGCCCGTGCCTGCGCAGATCACCGCCCGCCCCGCTGCCTCGGCGGTGATCCTTGCCGACCGTGACAGCGACGACTTTGCCTTCGATGGGATGGCCGAGGCGCTCGCCTTGTCGCCGGACGTCGACGTGCGCATCTTCGGCAAGCCGACAACGCGCGCCTATCGCCGCATGGGCGTGGCGCTGGCCCGCGCCGCCGACGCGCCCGCCGCCGTGGAACTTGCCAAGACGGCCGCCGCCAAGGTGCGGATCACATATCGCTAACGCGCATAGGGCGGCGCCGTTGTCCGGCACCGCCCCTCATGTACGCGGCGCCGCCGGTCAGAAGCTGGCGAGCAGGTAGATCTTGTCCGCCAGCACCGCCACGCGGCGGGCGTTGGCAGCGTCGAGCGCGAGCGCGACCTGCGCCTGATAGCTGGTGCGCGCCTCGGCAAGGCATGCTTGCCGCGCCGAAATCTGCCTCAGTTCGCGCGCCGATGCATTGCCGCACACCTTGCGCACGGCGCGTTCGAGCCGGGCATCGAGCGCTTCGCGGCCGGCATCCTTGGTGAGGTCGAGGTCGCCATAAGGCACGGCCACGCGCGCCGGCTCGTCAAGGGCAAGGGCAGGCGCGGCGCAAGCGAGCACCGCGGCGGGCAGGACAAAACGCATGATCATGGCAGGGTTCCTTTTCAGCTGTGTCCGTCAAAATTGTGCCAGCCGGAGGGAAGAGGGAGAGGGGCCCGGCTGACGCGTCGCCAATGGCACCGAAAAATTACGCCTTGCGGTCGATTGTAAGAAAGTTTCGTGATTACGTAATCATAGTGCGGTCATACGACAGACTCACAATCGCAACCGTTGCAACGCCACTGTCTTGCGCGCCCGCTTGCGGTGAGCCGCGCTTGGCCCTAATCGCGCAGCCCATGGAAACCTACCCGAACACCGCCGCCCGCATGCAGCGCGGCACCGCCTTCCTCGGCTGCGAGACCGCCATCCTGTGCGGCGCGATGAGCTGGGTGTCCGAACGCAACCTTGTCGCCGCCATCTCGAACGCGGGTGGGTTCGGCGTGATCGCCTGCGGGGCGATGACCCCCGATCTGCTCGACCGCGAGATCGCCGCGACCAAGACGCTCACGCAGAGGCCCTTCGGCGTCAACCTCATCACCATGCACCCCGGGCTGTTCGATCTGATCGCGGTATGCCGCAAGCATGGCGTCACCCACGTGGTGCTGGCAGGCGGCATCCCGCCCAAGGGTAGCGTCGAGGCGATCAAGGCGGACGACAGCGGCATCAAGGTGATCTGCTTTGCGCCGACGGTTGCCCTTGCCAAGAAGCTGCTGCGATCTGGCGCGGACGCGCTGGTGATCGAGGGCATGGAGGCGGGCGGCCATATCGGCCCGGTTTCCACCAGCGTGCTGGCGCAGGAAATCCTGCCCGCCCTGAGCGCAGAACACCTGATCTTCGTCGCCGGCGGCATTGGCCGGGGCGAGGCGATCGCCAGCTATCTCGAGATGGGCGCAGCCGGGGTCCAGCTCGGTACGCGCTTTGCCTGCGCGACCGAGAGCATCGCCCACCCCGCCTTCAAGAAAGCCTTCTTCCGCGCCTCGGCCCGCGAGGCTGTCGCATCCGTGCAGGTCGACCCGCGCCTGCCCGTGATCCCGGTGCGCGCCCTGAAGAACAAGGGCACTGAGGAATTCACCGCCAAACAGCGCGAAGTCGCTGCCCTGTTGGATAGCGGCGCGGTCGACATGCTTGAGGCGCAATTACAGATTGAGCACTTCTGGGCCGGCGCCCTGCGCCGCGCGGTGGTGGACGGTGATGTCGAAAACGGCAGCGTGATGGCCGGCCAGTCGGTAGGCATGGTCACCAAGGAAGAACCCGCCGCCGACATCATCGCCGAGCTGATGGCCCAGTGCGAGGCGGCGCTGACGAGGTAAGATGGCGCCACCTTTGACCCTCACGATGGCCTGACCCGCCGATCGGGTGCGCAAGGGCCGAGATATCGATGCCCGCGTCCTCGCCGCAGCCGGGCGCCTGTTCACGCAGGAACGCGGGTTGATGAACGGCGGCCGGGCGGCGGTGTTCAAGGGTTAAATCAACTGGGAGGGACGGCGCATGATCAAGGCAATTGTGGGGTCGGCACTGATGCTGATCGCGCTACCCGCAACAGCGCAGGATGCTCCGGCTTACGAACCCGATTGCGCCGCCATCGCCGCCTTCCTCGATGACGCCGTTGCCCAAGGCCGCACTGTCGGCGCATCGGCGCTGGTGTGGAAGGATGGGGCCGAACGCTGCTTTGCCGCCGCTGGCGATGCCGACCGCGAGGCGGCTCGGCCTATCGCGCGCGATACGCTGTTCCAGATTTTCTCGATGACCAAGCCAGTCACTGGCGTCGCGCTGATGCAATTGTGGGAACAGGGCAGGTTCGGACTCGACGATCCTCTCGAATGGCATCTGCCCGAATACGCAGCCTTGAAGGTAGCCGATGGCGAAAACCCCGATGGCACGCCCGCCTTGCGCGATCCCAAGCGCAAGGTGACGGTGCGCGATGTGCTGCGCCACACGGCGGGCTTCACCTATGGCACCGAGGGGGAGCCAAAGAACGCTGCCGACCGGGTGTGGGCAGAATTGCAGCCGCTGTCCTCCACCAACACGCTGGCGCAGTTCTCGCAGAAGATGGCGCAGGTGCCGCTGCTCTATGACCCCGGCACGCATTGGAGTTACAGCGCCGGAGTGGACGTGCAGGCGCGGCTGGTCGAGGTGCTGTCGGGCCAGCCTTTCGCCGATTATGTGGCGCAAGCTATCTTCCAGCCGCTGGGCATGGAGGATAGCGGGTGGAAGCGCAGCGCCGCCGATCGCGCGCGCCTTGCACGCATTTATGAAGGCAAGAACGGCGCGCTGGTCCCATGGCCCGAAGAATGGCTGATCGATGCCAACTTCATAGGCCGCCCGATGACGATGGGCGGATCGGGCATCGTCACCACGGTCGATGATTACATGACTTTCGCACGGATGCTTCTGGGTGAAGGCACGCTTGGGGGCTCGGGGGACGGCACCCGCATCCTCAAGCCTTCAACTATCCGGCTGATGGCGAGCAACCAGCTCGACCCGCGCATCGCGCCTGCCAACCGGTCATGGCTGGTGGAAAAGGGCAACGGCGGGTTCGGCTTTGATGTCTTCGTCCGCACCGGACAGCCGGAAACGCCCGGTGAGAACCGCGGCAGCGTTGGCGAGTTTTACTGGGATGGCTACCCCTCGATGCTGTTCTGGGTCGACCCGGCGCAAAAGATGGCGGTGGTCTTCGCGACGCAGAAGGTGCGGTTCGATACCGACCTGCACCGCGATTTCAGGGTTGCGGTGTACGGCGCGGACTATGTCGGGCCGCAGGGGGACTGATCGCTTTTCCTAGGTGCAGGGCGGGGCGTGAGGGCGCATTCTGCGCGCCATGATCGTCCAGCGCCTCGACCATGTGAACATCATCACCGACCGCCTCACCGAGACCGCGCGGTTCTATGCCGAGCTGCTCGATCTGGAAGAGCGCGACGGCCCGCCGCCGCTGCGGCCTGCGCAAGTACGCTGGATGTATGACGCGGGCGGGCAGGCGATCCTGCACTTGAACGCGGTGGACTGCCCGCGCGCCTTCGACCGCGCGGTTGCGCCGGGGAGCGAGACCGGGGCAATCCACCACGTCGCGCTGCGCTGCGGAGAGTTCGATGAGGTGAAGGCGCGGCTCGAAGCGCGCGGCGCGGATTACAAGGTCAACGATCTGTCTTCGATTGGCCTCAGGCAGATCTTCACCGCCGATCCGAACAACGTGCTGCTGGAGCTGAACTTCTTCGCCAGCTAGCCTTCCAGCAACCGCCGCCACGGTGCGGCGGGTGGTGTGTCGCTGGCGAGCGGGTCCCATACCTTCGCCATCCGCGCGCGGGCCTCAGGCTCGGGGACGCCCGCCGCGCGGTCGAGCAGGTAGAAGAACGCCGTCACCCGCCAGTTCATGATGCAATGGACATGGACAGGTCCGGAATGCGCGGTGAGCGCCTCGGCAAGCGCGGCGACATGCGCTGGCGAAGGCGCATCGAAGGGCACTGGGATGTGCGTGTAGTCGATACCCGCCGCCGCCATAAGCGCAGCCTCGTCCGCCAGCGCCTCGGGGTGGCTACCCAGCGCGAGGTTCACCACGTGGCGCACGCCGATCGCCGCGAGGCGCGCCGGGTCATGCGCCTCAAGCTTGCCCGAGGTCGTGATCCCGTCGGCCCGCCGCTGCCAGTTACGGATGTCGGCGGGGTCGCTAGCCATGCTCAGCCCTTGGGACCCGTCCCAGCAGCGCTGGCTAGCGCGAGGGCGAGCACGGCGAAACCGCCGATGTTACATGCCTTCATGGTGAGCGACCCCTTTTGCGTTGTCAGCGCCGCGCGACCTTCCTTCCGCCTGCCTCAAGCGCCTTGTCCTCATTCGCGCGCTTGATCACATAGGCGCGGATCGCTTCGATCTCGTCTTTCGACAAAGAGCCTTTGAAGCTCGCCATACCGCTATCCTTGAGGATGCCGCCTTCGACGACGGCATTCCACGCCTGCGCGCTTTCCAGCGATCCGGCACGGCGCAGGTCGGGGAGCACGGTCGATCCGACCGCGCCCGGCGCATGGCACACCGCGCAGTAGCGGCCATACTTGGCCTGCCCCAGCGCGATCAGCTCCGGCTTGGCGGTGCTCGCCGGCGGGTCCAGCGGGAGCTCGGCCAGCGCAGGCGGCGGCGGCAGCTTGGCGGTGCCGCCAATCTTGAACACCAGCAGCCGCGACACATTGCGCACCGGGGCCTTGCGCTTGATGAGGTCACCATCGACGCTGAGCGCATAGGCCCCGCCCCAGCCGGCCAGCACCGCGACATATTGCTCGCCATTGACGGTGTAGGTGACGGGCGGCGCGACCACGCCGGTCTGCGCGGCAAAGCTCCACAGCTTCTTGCCGTTGGCCGCGTCATAGGCGTTGAACTCGCTGCCTGCGGTGCCCTGGAACACAAGCCCGCCTCCCGTGGCCAGCAAGCCGCCGTTCCATGGACCGGGATGCTCGACCGTCCAGCGCGCCTTCTGCGCGACCGGGTCCCAGGCGACCAGCTTGCCTTTCAGTGTGCCCGCTGCCAGCTTGCGGAAGCCCCCGTCGGCCGGCAACTCGCCGGCAAAAGAGAAG
>JANNWO010000084.1:0-10130 GCA_031408395.1 Sphingomonadales bacterium
CGCCAATGCCTACCTCGCGCAGCTCGGCAAGTCGGGCCTGTGGTCGAAGCCGATCGCCACGAAGATCGAGCCCTACAAGGCGTTCTACGCCGCAGAAGCCTATCATCAGGACTTCATGCTCAACAATCCGAAGCACGGCTATATCAAGCGCTGGGACGCCCCCAAGGTGGCGGCGTTCAAGGTCATGTACCCGAACCTCTACCGCGCGACTTTCCTCAAAGACGCGGGCTGATGCCGCCAATATAAGCTGACTTTGCGATTCTCCCATGCGTCCCTATATCGGGGTGCATGGGACAGCACGCACAGCATCGCCATCACGAGCATTCCGGCCCCGACCTCGTCGCCGAGGCCGGCCGAGCGCTGGTGGCTGGCGGAGAACAGTGGACTTCGATGCGCGAGGCGGTGTTCGGCGAGCTTGCCCGGCACGAGCGTCCGGTTTCGGCCTACGATATCGCCGACAACCTTTCGGCAGCACGCGGCAAACGGGTCGCGCCCAACTCGGTGTACCGCATCCTGGACGTTTTCGTGGCGAACAACCTCGCGATGCGGGTCGAGAGCGCCAATGCCTATCTCGCCAACACCCACCCAGGCTGCGCGCATGACTGCATCTTCCTCGTCTGCGACGAATGCGGCGAGGCCGCCCATGTCGACGACGAGGACGTGAGCCGCGCCGTCCGCGCCATCGCTGCCGCGCGCGACTTCAAGGCGACTCGCCCGGTGCTGGAGATCAGGGGCCTGTGCAAGGCCTGCACCTGAGGCAGGACGTTCTAACTGGACGCGTTTGACCGCCATCCCTTCATCGACACGCCCGTTTTCGGTGTGTAAGGTCACCCGTTATGACACAATCGCCTTACACGCCTCTGCTCGATCAGGTTGACACTCCCGAAGACCTGCGCCGCCTCAAGCCTGACCAGCTCCGGCAACTTGCCGACGAACTGCGCACCGAGATGATCGATGCCGTCAGCACGTCCGGCGGGCACCTCGGATCGGGCCTTGGCGTGGTCGAGCTGACGGTCGCCATCCATTACGTTTTCAACACGCCGACCGACAAGCTCGTCTGGGACGTCGGGCACCAGTGCTATCCGCACAAGATCATCACCGGGCGCCGTGACCGCATCCGCACCTTGCGCCAGGGCGGAGGCCTCAGCGGCTTCACCAAGCGGTCCGAGAGCGAATATGATCCGTTCGGCGCGGCGCACTCCTCGACCTCGATCTCGGCGGCGCTGGGCTTTGCCGTCGCCAACAAGCTGAAAGGCCAGCCGGGGCGCGGTATTGCAGTGATCGGCGATGGCTCGATGAGCGCGGGCATGGCCTACGAGGCGATGAATAACGCGGCTCAGGCGGGCAATCGCCTGATCGTGATCCTTAACGACAACGACATGTCGATCGCGCCGCCCGTCGGCGGGCTTTCGGCCTATCTGGCGCGCATGGTCTCGTCCAGCGAGTATCTCGGCATCCGCAGCCTCGCCAGCCGCGTCATCCAGAAGATGAGCCGCCGGATGCACGACACCATTGGCAAGGCCGAGGAATTCACCCGCGGCATGGTGACCGGCGGGACGCTGTTCGAGGAATTGGGCTTCTACTACGTCGGCCCGATCGACGGGCACAATCTAGACCACTTGCTCCCGGTGCTCGAAAACGTGCGCGACACCTCGGAAGGCCCGGTGCTGATCCATGTCGTGACCGAGAAGGGCAAGGGCTACGAGCCCGCCGAAAACTCCGCCGACAAGTATCACGGCGTTCCCAAGTTCAACGTCGTCACCGGCGAGAAGGCCAAGAGCGCGCCAAGCGCGCCTGCCTATCAGGACGTGTTCGGCGAGACGCTGGCGAAGCTGGCCAACACCGACGATCGGATCTGCGCGATCACTGCCGCGATGCCCTCGGGCACCGGCGTAGACAAGTTCGCCAAGGCGCACCCGGCCCGCACCTTCGACGTCGGCATCGCCGAACAGCACGCGGTGACCTTTGCTGCGGGCCTCGCAGCGGAAGGCATGCGGCCCTTCGCGGCAATCTATTCCACCTTCTTGCAGCGCGCTTACGATCAGGTGGTGCATGACGTGTGCATCCAGAACCTGCCCGTGCGCTTCGCGATCGACCGCGCAGGGCTGGTCGGCGCGGACGGGGCGACCCACGCGGGGAGCTTCGACGTCACCTATCTCGCGACCCTGCCCAATATGGTCGTGATGGCCGCCGCCGACGAGGCGGAGCTGGTCCACATGACTTACACCGCCGCTGAATACGACGACGGCCCGATCGCCTTCCGCTACCCGCGCGGCAACGGCACGGGCGTGGCCATGCCCGAGGTTCCGGTAAAGCTCGAAATCGGCAAGGGCCGCGTGGTCCGGGAAGGCACCAAGGTGGCGATCCTCTCGCTCGGTGCGCGGTTGACCGAGGCGCTGAAGGCAGCCGACACGCTAGAGGCCAAGGGGCTCTCGACCACGGTCGCCGATCTACGCTTCGCCAAGCCCTTGGACGAGGAGCTGATCGCCCGCCTCATGCGCACGCATGAAGTGGTGGTGACGGTTGAGGAAGGCTCGATCGGCGGGCTTGGCGCGCACGTGTTGACCTTCGCCAGCGATGAAGGCCTGACCGATGGCGGCCTGAAGATTCGCACGCTGCGCCTGCCCGATACGTTCATCGATCACGAAGATCCGATGAAGCAGTATGATCAGGCCGGCCTAAACGCCCCGCAGATCGTCGACACGGTGCTCAAGGCGCTGAAGCACAACAGCACCGGGATCACCGGCGAAGAGGCGCGGGCTTGATCTTCGCATTGGCTGGCTTGGCGGCGGCGCTTCAGGCACCCGCTTCTGCCCCCTCGTTCTACAACCACCTCCCGCCCAAGGAGATGCGCGCGGCGATCGAGGCCTGCGGGTTCAAGCTGGTGTGGGTCGGGAAGGACAAACGCAAACGCTCCGTCGTGCGGGTCAGCGACACCGTGGGGACGGACGAACAACTTACTTGCGCCGCGACAGTGATCGACAAGACATTCTACACCGAAGAATTCGCGGCTTCCCTGGCGGAGCGGTTCGCCCCAATCAGAGCCGCGGTCGCCCGCCCGCGACAGCTGGCCGAGGCGCTTGCACGGTTTGCCCGCTCACCGGAAATGGGCCCACCGCCCGAACGTTTGCCGGACGAAACCGATGTAGCGCTGGCCAAGCGGGTCGAGACGCTTTGCGGTTCTGCGGCGGAAGGCGCTTTCGTGCAGGAGGCCGGTGCCATTCTGATATCCGGCGACTGGATGCAGCAGCGCTCTTCTACTCCCGATTCCATGGTGGCGATGGCCTCGACCATAGGCTGTCTGATGCAGGCCGCATTGATCGCCGATCTTCCAATCGGTCGGCCTGCGAGCTGAGGTCTTTATCGCGGCTGCGTGATCAGCAGCGCCTCGGGATTGGCGGGGGGTTCGACCGGCCTGGTATCCGCCTGATCCGGCGCCGGAGCCAGCTCGCCAGGCGCCGAGGCCGCCTTTAACTCCTCCAGCTCCGCCAGCCACTGCCTGTCCCTCTCCGACATGGGCTCACCCTTCAGCGCGGCGATATCGCGGCGGCGCTGGGCGAGATAGGTCTGGCGGCGCATCAGGTAGGGATCGTCCGAGGCCTCGATCTGGGCGATCTCCTCGTCGAACGCGAGGCGCTGGTCGAGGCCGTTGACGACGAAATAAGTCGCCGCGTAGGCGGGCTTGTTGAAGGGCTTGCCGACCGCGAACGGCAGAAGCGACTGATCGAGCGTGTTACCGATCAGGTCGCGCACCGTCGTCGCCCCCGTAATCGGCAGATAGAGATAGGCCCCCGGCCCGACGCCGTAGAAACCCATCGTGTTGGCAAAGCCATTGCGGCGGTAGGGCAGCCCGATCCGAGGCTTGCCCGCCACATCAAACAATCCGCCCACACCCAGCGTAGTGTTGATCGCCAGCCGCCCCAAGGTCCCGAAAGCCTTGCCGACCTTGCCCTGCAACAGGAAGTTCAAGGCATTGCTCGGCTCGCCAAGGTTGCGCACGACATTGCCCAGCCCGTCGCGAATCGGTTCGGGGAGCCCATCGCGGTAAGCATAGGCGACCGGCTCGAGCACCGCCTTGTCGACCGCCTGCGTAATCCGGTAGCTGTCTTCGTTGACGCTCTCGAGCGGATCGCCCTTGGGCGGGCCGATTTCGCCCTCCACCACGATCTCGTTCATCGGCTGCCCGTTCTCGTCAAGCAGGGGCGCGGAATCGGCGGGGGGGCCATCGGGCGGTGTAACCTGCGGCGGCGACGTTGCCTTCTGTCCCCCCTCTTCCTGAGCGTCGACGAGGCTCCACGTCACCGGGGCGTTCTCGGCTTGCGGCGATGCAGGCGCCTCGGGCGAAGCAGCCGCGAGCGCGGCGCTCAGCAGTAAGGGTGAGGCGGCAAGCAGCGCAAGGCTCGGCATCAGGTTCCTTTCTTACAGGCGTTTTGCAGCATGACGGCCTGTGGGGGCTATTCTTGCCCTTTGTCCGCATGGCCTTTAGGCAAGCTGAACCTTTAGACCATAAGGCGCAAAAACCCCCCATGTCCTTGATCCAGATTGCCCACGAGGGACCCGTCACAATCCTCACGCTTGACCGGGCAGAAAGCATGAACCCGCTCGGCGCGCCGGGCGACGGGGACGAGTTTGTCCGTGTTTCTAATGCGATAAACCGTGACATGGCGTGCCGCGTGGTGATCCTCACCGGCGCGGGGCGGGCCTTTAGCGCGGGCGGCGACATCAAGGCGATGCAGGGCAAGACCGGCACCTTCGGCGGCACCACACCTGCCATTTCCGACGGCTACCGCGATAACATCCACCTGATGCTGCGCGCGCTGTATGGCCTGCGCGTGCCCGTCATCGCCGCGGTCAACGGCCCGGCGATCGGTTTAGGCTGCGATGTCGCCTGCCTTGCCGATATCCGCATCGCCAGCGAAAGCGCCAAGTTCGGTGTGACGTTCCTCAAGCTCGGGATCATCCCCGGCGATGGCGGCACTTGGATCCTGCCGCGCGTGATCGGCATGAGCCGTGCGGCCGAGTTGTTCTACACCGGCGACGTGATCGACGCTGCGACAGCGAAGGACTGGGGCCTGGTCAGCCGCGTCGTCGCACCCGAGGCACTGATGGACGAGGCACGTGCGCTGGCGGGCCGGATCGCGCTGCTCCCCCCGCACGCGCTGCGCCACACCAAGAACCTGCTGAGGCAGGGCCAGCAGACGAGCTACGACACCGCGCTCGAACTTGCCGCGAACACGCAGGCGATGATGCACACCACCGCCGACCATGCCGAAGGCGTCGCCGCGCTGATCGAGAAGCGCAGCGCGGTGTTCAAGGGCGAGTAGTTAGACCAACCACTTCCACACCCCCGCCGGGATGTCGGCCCGCCACATGTGGAGCCAGCTTCCTGCCAGCCACAGCGCCGTGCCCGCGGCCAGCGGCACCGCGCCCACCGACAGAAGCTGGCCCCAGCGCGGCCAGTAGCTGGTGCGGCTCTGCCACTGGCCCCACGCCTCGCCCATCAGCGCGGCCTTCTTGCCATCCTGCAAGCGTGCGCCAACCAGCGCCAGCACGCCCATCGCGGCAGCGGTGATCATCGTCCTGATGCTCCAGAACAGCACCAAGTGCGAGAGCGCCCACAGGCCGATTGCCCACATCATCGGGTGGCGGGTAACCTTGAACACACCGCGAGGGGTCGCGCGCGCCTGCGCCTCGGCAAGCGGGGTCGGCAGCGCCGGATTGCCGATGAACGAGCCCGCCAGCAGGATCATCGCCGGCAAAGTGATGAGGCTCGCAGCAATCCAGCCGATATCGCCCGATCCCGGCAGATCGGCGGGCGGCGCCGCGACGAAGGCAAAGTAAACCCACGCCAGCGTGGCAAAGCTCACCACCGTGTAGGCAATCTGAAAGCCACCCGCGCCCAGCACCCGCACCATCGGCGCTCGCAAGGGATGTGACATCGCGAAATGCGTGCCCACAAAGGCGACATTTGCCGCAATGAGCGTGATTAGGCCTGCGTCCATGCTGTCTCCCCCGGACAATCTTCGGATGCGGGTGACTATAGCATGGCTTGCCCGGCTGCCTACCAGTCGTAGCCCTTGGGGCGGTTGCTCTCGTCGAGATCCATGTAGCGGTCGCGCAAGCGGGTCTGGTGGTTGGTGAGGTCCTGCTGGACGCCGCCGATATAGACTTGGCGAGGGATCGTGCCCAGTTCCAGCGGATCACCGTCCCAGATCACCACGTCGCCAAATGCACCGGCCTTGAGCACGCCCGCCTTGCCGCCCATTCCGCTGATCTCTGCAGGGACCGAGCTGATCGCGGCGAAGGCCTTGCTCCACTCCAGCCCGGTCGCGCCGGGCATCTTCGTCAGCGCGACGAGATTGCCTGCGACCTGCGTCAGGCGGCGCGGATCGTTGAGGGTCGCGGCGTTGATCGCGACCTTCACGCCCGCCTTGGCGAGGCGCCCGATATTCGACTGGGTGGCGCCAAGCTGCTCGAAGGTTTCGGGCAGGTCGATGAGGCCATTGGCGATCACCGGCACGCCCGCCGCGGCGATCTCGTCGGCCACCAGCCAGCCTTCGGTCGCGCCAACCAGCACCAGATCGAGCTTGGGGAGCTCCTGCTTCAGCGCCAGAACGCTGCGGATATCGGCCATGCGTTCGACTTCTACGTAAAGCTTCTGCTTGCCCGTCACCACCGGCACCAGCGCCTCGGCGTCGAACCGCCCGAGCAGCAGCGAATCGCCCTTGCCGATCTCGGTAGTCTCGGGGATCGCGGTCTTGCCGACGAGGGCTTGCGCCTCGCGCAACGCCGCGCGCAGCAGCGTATAGGCCGCAGCACGGCTGCCGCCCGCGCGGTCGGCCCCGCCCTCCCCCAGGTTGATCATCTGGAAAGCGCGCGCCTGGACGATCGGCTTGGCATCGCCATCGAGGTCGATAATCGCACCTTGGCCTGCGAAGATCGAGCCCGTCGGCGCCATCGTGGTTGCCGCGCGGGTGATCCCGGCGGCCTTGTCGACGAGGATTTGCTGCGAGGCCGGATTGACCGCGGTCGCAGCGTCGAGCGCGGCGCTGAAAGGCGCCTTGCGGGCGGTGATGTCGTTGGATTCGTCGACCGCCGAAACGTCGGCAAGCCCGAGCGTCGTGACGGTCGCGAAGATGCCGGGAGTGACCCACGCGCCGTTGGCGTCGATGGTGGTGCTGCCATTGGCCGCAACCTGCTGCGGCCCGGCATAAACAACCTTGCCGCCCTGCACGACCACGGTGCCGCCCTCAATGGGCGCCGAACCGTCGCCGATCACGAGCCGAGCGTTGGTGATGGTCACGTCCTGCGCCAGCGAAGGGGTGGCGGCGAGTGCGACGATGCTGACCGCGCCGAGTGCGAGGAGCCGCTTCATTTCACATCTCCTTCACCGGGCTGGCCAAGCTCGAAGTCGCTGACGGGCCGCGTCTTGGGGTTCGTCGCGTCGAACATCAGCGCGCCGTCGATCCACACTTTCTCGGGCCGCGAATAGACCGATAGCGGATCGCCGTTCCACAGCACCACATCGGCCATCTTCCCCGCCTCGAGGCTGCCGGTCTTGTCGGCGATGCCCATTGCCTTGGCCGCGTTGTAGGTGATCCACTGGATCACCGAGGCATCGGGGATGTCGATCCCCAGCCTCAGGCCCGCCTTCTGCGCCTTGCGCGCTTCCTGGTTGAGCCGCTGGATATCGTTCGCGTCGTCCGAGTGGATCACCACGCACGCACCCTCGCGCTGGAGGAAGGCGGCGTTTTCGCGAATCCCGTCGTAGCTTTCCATCTTGAAGCCGTACCAGTCGGCCCAGATTGCGGAGCAAACATCGTTCTGCTTGAGGAGATCGCCGATCTTGTAGGCCTCGACCGCGTGGTGGAAGGCCGCGACCTTGTAGCCCATCTCCTTGGCCATATCGAGCACCAGCGCCATCTCGTCGGCGCGGTAGCAGTGGTTCTGGATGAGGATATCGCCCTTCAGCACGCCCACCAGCGTCTCCTTGGCGAGGTCGCGCTTGGCCTTAGGATCGTTGGCGTAGTCGATCGCGGCGAGCCAAGTCTCGCGGTTGACCGCGAAGTTGCCCATCCGGGTCGAAGGCATCCGCCCCTTGCTGCCATAGACTCGCTTGGGGTTCTCGCCGCAGGCCATCTTCATCGAGTAAGGCGCTTCCGGGAACTTCATCCCCTGCACCGTGCGCGACGGCACGTTCTTGAGCGTCACCGAGCGCCCGCCCATGAGGTTTGCCGAACCGGGGAGGATCTGCAGCGCCGTGATCCCGCCATTGGCGAGCGCGCGGGAGAAGCCCGGGTCCTGCGGCCAGACCGAATGTTCGGCCCAGACTTCAGGCGTGGTCGGATCGGTCGCCTCGTTGCCGTCGGAATTCGCCTCGACGCCCGGCGAGGGGTAGTCGCCGAGGTGCGAGTGGATGTCGATGATGCCGGGGGTGACGAACTTGCCGGTGCCGTCGAACACCGCGATGTCTGCGGGGATCGGGGTGTCCGGGCCTCCGACAGCGGTGATCTTGCCGTCGGACATGAAGACGACACCGTTGGTGATCTTGCCGCCGCGCCCGTCATAGACGGTCGCGCCGCGGATCGCGGTGGCGATGTTGGGGAAGGGCTTGTAGGTTGACGCGAACACCGGATCGCCAGCCGGGGTGGCGGCGAAGGTCTTGTCGGACTTGGCCGAAGAGGCGCTTGCCGGGTCGCCCGTGCCGGTTGTTGCACAGGCCGTCAGCGCCAATGCGCTCACGAGCGTCGCAAGCGCGCCCATGCGCGCTCGCTTCGTCAAATCCAAAATCATTCAAACCCCTTCCGTTTCCCGGTCACATTATGTGACGGGAAACGGGGAGCTTGTCCATGCAGTTGGACGACAATTGCGTCAGGCCGAATTTACTCGGCGGGACGGGCAGAAGGATCGGTCTCGCCGAACACGCGCTCGATTTCCGACTGCGAATCGTCGTCCTGCAGCGTGTCGAGATGCATCAGCTTCTTGATCAGCGGGCTGACCACCAGCACGCCGACGCCGACTGCAATCGCCACCCAGCCGATCTGGCTGTAGACGCCGAGCACGACCTCCTTGGCCGCGCCCTCGCCTGAGGCGGCTTCCGAGCCGGTCGCCGAAGCGATGAGGCCGGCCGCGAAGTTGCCCGTCGCCGAGGCGAAGAACCAGGTGCCCATTATCAGCGAGGCCATGTGTGCCGGCGCCAGACGGTTCATCGCCGAAAGGCCCACGGGGCTGAGGCACAGCTCACCGGTGGTGTGCAACAGGTAGATCAGGAAGATGAACAGCACCGGGGTCATCTCCCCAGTCGCTGCACCCGCGACCAGCACCAGGAAGCCAGCGCCCAGCTGCATCAGCGCAAGGCCGAACTTGGCCGGGGCCGAAGGCTCGAGGCCTCGGCGGCCCAGCCACGTCCACAGCGCGGCAAACAGCGGTGCAAGCAGCACGATGTAGATCGCGTTGACCGACTGGAACACCGAAGCCGGCACTCCCGCGCGATCGACATAGCGATCGGTATAGAGGTTGAGGCTGGAGCCGGCCTGTTCGAACAGCGCCCAAAACAGGATCGAGCCGACGATCAGGAACATCGCTGCGAAGATCCGGTCGCGGTCATGCGGTTCGAGCTTCACGACCGCGGTGAACAGGACGTAGCCGACCAGCACCGCGCCTGCGATGCCGAGCAGGCTGCCGACGACGGCCTGATTCTGCACCATCCACCAGCACGCGCCCACGGCGACGATACCGACGATGTAGATCAGCCATTCGAGCTTGATGCCGAACACCGGGCTCGCCAGCTTCGCCGGATCGGAAGGCTCCCCGCGGCCCAGCAGCAGCGGCTTGAATACGGTGAACACGATCAGGCCCGCCAGCATCCCGAAGCCCGCCGCGCCGAAGCCGTAGGACCAGCCATAGGTCTCACCCAGATAACCGCACAGTAGCGAACCGAGCGCCGCGCCAAGGTTAATCCCCATGTAGAAGATTGTGTAGGCCCCGTCGCGCCGCACATCGGTGCGGGGGTAAAGCTGGCCGACGATCACCGAGATGTTCGCCTTGAGGAAGCCCGACCCGACGATGATGAAGGCGAGCGCGAGCCAGAAGATGTTGAGGCTGGCCGCGTCCCCGCCGCCATTGCCTTC
>JANNWO010000085.1:0-10595 GCA_031408395.1 Sphingomonadales bacterium
CTCGACATGGACAACGAGGCTGAGGGTGGGAAGGTCGATCCCGCGCGCGGCGACATCGGTGGCGACGCAGACGCGGACGCGGCCGTCACGCAGGGCTTGCAGTGCCTGGTTGCGCTCCTGCTGCGAATGCTCGCCCGACAGTGCAACGACGGCAAAGCCGCGCTCTTGCAGGGTGGCGTGGAGGTGGCGGACCTTCTCGCGCGTGGCGCAGAACAGGATCGCGGTTTCCGCTTCGTGGAAGCGCAGCAGGTTGACCACCGCGTTCTCGACCTCGGGCGGGGAGACGGTCACGGCCTGATAGGCAATGTCGCCGTGGCCGCGGCCTTCGGAGATGGTCGCGATGCGCAGTGCGTCGGTCTGGTAGCGGCGGGCGAGCGCTTCGATGGGACGCGGCATGGTTGCTGAGAACAGCAGGGTGCGGCGCCCTTCAGGTGTGCCATCGAGGATCGCTTCGAGCTCTTCGCGGAAACCCATGTCGAGCATTTCGTCGGCTTCATCGAGCACCGCGACGGCGAGCTGCGCGAGGTTCAGCGCGCCGCGCTCGAAATGGTCGCGGAGCCGTCCAGGGGTGCCGACCACGATCGCGGGGCCGGACTGGAGCATCTTGCGCTCGGCCGAGGGGTTCATGCCGCCGACGCAGGTTGCGACGCGGGCGCCGGTGCGGGCGTAAAGCCATTCAAGCTCGCGGCTGACCTGCAATGCTAGCTCGCGCGTCGGCGTGATGACCAGCGCGCGGGGCGTTTGGACGAAGCCGATTTTGCCAGCATCATCAAGCAGCTGCGGCACCATCGCAAGGCCGAAGGCGACCGTCTTGCCCGACCCGGTCTGGGCCGACACGACAAGGTCGCGGCCCAATGCTTCGGGGCGCAGGACTTCGGCCTGAACGGGGGTCGCGGTCTCGTAGCCGCGCTCGGTCAGGGCGGCTTCGATGGTGGCGGGCAGGGCGGGGAATACGGGCAAAGTCATGGGGAGGGGACTCGTCTGGAACGGCTCGCCGGGCGCATGAGGGGCGCGGATACGGACAGGAAGCTTGGGGGTGTATAGGTGCGGTGCCGGGTCGGTACCGCATGATTGATCTCGGCCCATAGCGCAAAGCGCCCCAAAGCGCCCGTCAAAAGTGATGCGGGCACCAAATGGCGGCATGTTTCACGTGAAACAGCGTTTTAGAGGCCCCCTGGAAGGGGTCTAAACGGGGTCTAACAGGGGTCTAAAGGGGGTCTAGAACGCTCTATAGGGGGTCTAGACCGCGCCTGAAAAGGGCCTCAGGCGGGGGCCGGATCAGCGCCGCGGTTCGGGCGCCTTCAGGACATGCAGCTGGTAATAGCCGAGCGGCCCGCGGCGGCTCTCCAGCATCAGCTCGCGAGCCGCAGCGATCCGGGCGGCGACCTCTGGCAGCGCGGCGCGCGGTTCGACGTGAAACTTCGCAAGCCAGCCCCGCAACAGCTTGGCGAAGGGCGCGGGCAAGCCATCAGCTTGCGCAAAATCAACCACATGCAGACTTCCGCCGGGCGCGATCAGCCCCGCGGCATGGTCCAGCGCGCCCTCCCAATCGGGGATCATCGAGAGCGAATACGACAGCACGATCCGTTCAAAAGCGGGCTCGCCCAGCAGCGGGGCCGGATCGAAGGAACAAGCGTCGCCTTCGCCAAGCCGCGCGTCGCTGCCCAAGGCAGCGCGCGCGCTCTTGAGCATCTCGGCGGAGATATCGAGGCCGAACAGCCGCGCTCCCGGCCAAGCCTTGGCGATTGTCGCAAGGTTGCGGCCCGTCCCGCAGGCGATCTCCAGCACCCGCGCGCCCGGCTTCGCGTGCAATCCCGCGATCAGCGTATCGCGCCCGAACAGGTAATATTTACGCGTGAAATCATAGATATGCCGCTGCCCGCGATAGACCTCGTCCATCAGCGCAGCGTGCGAGGGGGCCCCTACACCAGAACTGCTAGACGCCATCACACGAGCTCATAGACATGCACGCCGCCGTAGATCGACGAACGGTCGCGGCGGGTGCAATCGGCGGAGGTTTCCTCAAGATAGCGCCACTTGCCAAGGATCGCGTCATCAAGGCGACCGGGCAGCAGGCTCGGCTCGGCGGCGGTGCGGAACAAGACGCGCGCACCGGGGCGGCTGGAGCGGGTGATGCGGCTCCACAACCCGTCCAACTGCGCGTTGTTCATCCAGTCCTGCGCGTCGAGCAGCACGAAGCGGTCCATGCTCGCTTCCGGCCGCGCGCCGATCCAGTCGACCATGTTGGCGCGGGTCACGTCGAGCCGGTCCACCCGCTCCTTCATCGCCTCCCAGTTGGCGCGCTGGAGATAGGGGGGAAGGGCGGCGTTTTCCGAACGCGCATAGCCGCGCCCGAACGCCTGCCAGGCGAAGTAATTGTCCTTCACTTCAAAGTCGCAGGCGAGTTTTTCCAACCGGCGCCGCAGCACTTCGGCCATGCGCTCGTCGCCTGCGAGGTGCTCGAACTGCGCCGGCGGGATGCCGAGGCCGAACAGCGAGGCAGGCTGGTCGGTGAGCCAGCGGATGAACTTCTTCTCGAACACCGGGGCAAGCTCGCGCTCGAATATTTCGCGCTGTTCCTCAAGCGTCGATGCTTCGAGCAGCTTGCCAAGGTCGATCTTGTAAAGCTTGGCAAAGACGTGCGCCAAACCAATGAAATTACCGAGCAAACCCTTGCGGTAAATGCCGCGCGTGAAATAGGAGATGCGCTTGCGGCCGCGGATGTCGCGCTTTTCCCAATAGGCGCGGCTCTCCGCATCGAGATGCGGTGCGATCATTTCGCGGTAGACCGCGGCGTTTTCCTTGTGGTCGGCATGGGCGAAGAAGCGATGGAAGCGCTCGTAATTGGGCAGGTGTCCGATGGCAGCGATCTTGAGCCGGCCGAGCGCGACGTGCGCGCTGTTCAGATCGACCGCGGTAACCGCCGCCGGATTAGCGGTAAGGTAGGAAAGCGCGTTGCAGCTACCGCTGGCGATGCTCATCAGGCGGCTGTCGGGCTGAATGTCGAGGCCCTCGATATCGACCACCGGGTCTTCCCAGATCTGGGCATAGACAAGCCCCTTGAAGGCCAGCGCGAAGGCCTTGTCGAGCAGCTTGTCGCTTGCCTTCGCGTCCTTGCGAACCACCGCATCCTCGATGATCCGCTCTGCCTGTGTTGCCATCGGTAGCCGGGCCTTTTCGCTATGTTGTCGGCAGCCGCCTTATGACGCTAGCGTGTCGACAATGTGACGCTTTCCACAGGCTAGTCCTTAGCCGCGATCGTTGCTGCGAAGGCCGCCGGGTCGGCATTGCCGCCGGTGAGCATGATCACCGTGCCTTCGTCCACGGGCACCTTGCCCGCCAGTGCCGCCGCCAAAGCCGCTGCGCCGCCGGGTTCGACCACCAAGCGCAGGTGCGCAAAGGCGAAGCGCTGGGCAGCGCGCACTTCGGCATCGGTGACCGCGACGCCCGGCTGCGAGCGGCCTTGCAGTACGGCAAGGTTGATCGGCTTGGTCGCCAGCGGCTGGAGCGCATCGCAGATGGTCTTGGGCGCGTCCGGCGCGGCTGCGACGATGGCTCCGGCGGCGAGCGACTGGCCGACCATGTCCCAGCCGACCGGTTCAACCGGGTGGATCTTGGCTGCGGGCGCGCCAAGCGATAGTCCCGCCGCCAGCCCCCCGCCGCCGCAGCAGGCGATGATGCGCGAGGGCGCGCGGCCCAGCTGCGCGGCGATCTCGATGGCGGCGCTGCCTTGGCCTTCGATCACCCACGGATCGCCGAAAGCATGGACGAGCGTGCCGCCGCGCTCCGCGATCAACTTCGCCGCCACCGCGTCGCGGTCCTCGCCCCCCTGATCCTTGGGTGCGCGCTGGTACAGCACCACCTCGGCCCCGAGTGCCTTGGTGGCCGCCAGCTTCACCTGCGGCGCGTCATGCGGCATCACAATCGTTGCGCTGATCCCGAGCCGCTTCGCCGCCCAGGCGACGCCTTGCGCATGATTGCCCGAGGATACGGCGACCACGCCGCCTTCGCGCTCCTCCGGCGACAGGCTGACGAGCCGCCACCACGCGCCCCTGATCTTGAACGAGCCGATGGGTTGCAGCACCTCGGCCTTCACCCATGCGCGCACCCCGCCGATCTCCACCGGCAACAGCGGGGCGGGGGGCAGGATCGCGGCCACGGCATCGGCAGCGGCACGCACGCCTTCAGCGGTCGGCATCCGAAGAGGCGTTTGGCTAAATGGCGCTTGGCTGACATCGGCTTGGATCATTTGTCCCCCCGGCTGCGTTGGACTAAGGCGCTGCGCAAGATTCGCATCACGAAAGGTTCCTAACATGTCGGCAGCAAAATCCAGCCCCGAGAACAAGATTGTCCTTGTCATCGGTGCAGGCGGGGTCAGTTCGGTGTGCGTCCACAAGATGGCGTTCAACCCCGAGATCTTCCCCGAAATCCACCTCGCGAGCCGCACCAAGTCGAAGTGCGACGCGATCGCCGCTTCGGTGAAAGAGCGCTGTGGGCGCGATATCGCCACCTACGAGATCGACGCCGAGGAAGTCCCGGCGATGGTCAACCTGATCCGCAAGACCGGCGCGGGGCTCGTGGTCAATCTGGCGCTGCCGTATCAGGACCTGCCGATCATGGACGCCTGCCTTGAGGCCGGGGTCGATTACCTCGACACCGCGAATTACGAACCCAAGGATCAGGCCAAGTTCGAGTACCACTGGCAGTGGGCCTATCAGGATCGGTTCAAGGATGCCGGGCTGATGGCGCTGCTCGGCTCGGGCTTCGATCCGGGCGTCACCAGCGTCTTCACCATGTGGCTCAAGAAGCACAAGCTGAAGACCATCCGCCAGCTCGACATCTTGGATTGCAACGGCGGCGATCACGGCCAGCATTTCGCGACCAACTTCAACCCGGAAATCAACATCCGCGAAGTGACCGCCCCGGCGCGTCACTGGGAAAACGGCGCTTGGGTCGAGACCCCGGCGATGCAGATCCGGACCGAGTTCGATTTCGAAGCGGTCGGCAAGAAGAACGCCTATCTGATGTATCACGAGGAGCTGGAAAGCCTCGCCAGGTTCGTGCCTGAACTGGAGCGCGCGCGGTTCTGGATGACCTTTGGTGACCAGTACATCACCCACCTCACCGTGCTCCAGAATGTCGGCATGACCAGCATCGAGCCGGTGCGCTATCAGGGCAAGGACATCATCCCGCTGCAGTTCCTCGCCGCGGTGCTGCCCAAGCCCGAATCGCTTGGCGAGACCACCAAGGGCAACACCAACATCGGCGTGATCGCGACCGGCGAGGCGCTGGATGGGTCGGGCGAGAAGACGTTCTACATCAAGAACATCTGCTCGCATGAGGCCGCCTACGAGGAGACTGGCAATCAGGCGGTCAGCTACACCACCGGCGTGCCCGCGATGATCGGCGCGGCGATGATGGTGCGCGGGGATTGGAAGGGTGCCAATGCAGAAGGGGGCGTGTTCAACATCGAACAGCTCGATCCCGATCCCTTCATGGACATGCTCAACGGACACGGGTTGCCTTGGACGGTTGAGGAGCTGGCCGGGCCGGTGGATTTCTGATGCGCTGGTGGGGGGCGGCGGCCGCGGCGACGGCATTGGCACTTGGCGCTTGCGATGCGGCTCTGCCCCCACGCGAGGAAGTGCCCAAGCTCGCCGTCGATGCTGGCTGGCCGACCATCCCGGCGGGCGCGAAGTTTGGTGAGGTCAGCGCGGTCGATGTCGATGCACAGGGCAATGTCTGGGTGCTCCACCGCGCCGGGCGCGTGTGGGAGGAGCCTTTCCCGACCACGACCATCGCCGACAACACCGTCTTCAAGTTCGCCCCCGATGGCAAGCTGATCACGCAGTGGGGGGCAGGGCAGTTCATCATGCCCCACGGCCTTTCGATCGACCCGCAGGGCAAGGTGTGGATCACCGACACCGCGCTCGAACAGGTGTTCCGCTTCTCCCCCGAAGGCCAGCAGGAGCTGGTGATCGGTGAGAAGGGCGTCACCCGGCAGGACGCGGGCCATTTCGGTCGCCCCGCAGATATCGCCTTCCTCGGCGACAAGGTGCTGATCGCCGACGGCTATGTGAACACCCGCGTTGCGGAGCTCAACCGCGAGGGCAAATTCATCCGCGACTGGGGCGACTTCAAGATCGCCCACGCTGTCGCCGTCGATGACACGCACATCTACGTCGCCGACCGCGAGAACGCGCGCATCCAGGTCTTCGACCACGAGGGCAAGTTGCTCGAAACCCGCAAGTCGCCGGCGGGCAACCACACCTACGGCCTCAAGCCCTTGGGCGGCGGGCGGCTGCTCGCGGTAGAAGGCCGCGACGGCGCCGACCGCAAGGGTGCGATCATCCGCGTCTATGCTGCCGATGGCAAAATCGAACGCTCCTACGACATCAGCCTTCCGGGCGAGAACGCGAGCCTCGGCCACGACCTTGCGATCGGGCCGGACGGGCATATCTTCGTGACCGACGTGCCCGGAGGGCGCGTGGTGCGCTTCTCTCTCCCCGCTCTCCCCGTAAACTGACCGCGAACAGGACCAATGCAAACCAAAGCCGGTGATCCGGGCGCCTTCGCCCAATTCGACCTTGCCCGCGTCGAGAGCCCCGCTTTCGTGGTGGACGCCGCGAAGCTGCGCGCCAATTGCCGCGTGCTGGCGGATGTGCGCGATGCGGCGGCCGAGGACGGCGCGGACATCAAGGTTTTCGCCGCGCTGAAGGCGTTCAGCATGTGGTCGGCCGCACCCATCCTCGGCGAATATCTCGACGGGGTCTCGACTTCGGGCCTGTGGGAATCGCGCCTCGCATCCGAATTCTACGACGGCGAGATCGCGACCTATTGCGCGGCCTTCAAGCCCGAGGATCTGGAGGAGATCTGCCGGCTTTCGGATCATATCATCTTCAATTCGCCCTTCCAGCACGCCCGCGCGCGGCTGATCCTCGACCATGCCGCCGCCAATGGCGCAGCCATCAGCGTCGGCCTGCGCATCAACCCGCAAGTGATCACCGGCGAGGTCGCCAAGTACGACCCCAGCGCGCCGGGCTCGCGATTGGGCTTCCCGCTCGACCAGCTCACCGAAGAGCACATGGAGGGCGTGGAGGGCATCCACTTCCACAACCTGTGCGAGCAGGATTTCGAGCCTTTGAAGGCCACCTGGGACCGCGTGTTCGACGTGATTGAGCCGTTCTTCGGCCAATTGAAGTGGATCAACATGGGCGGCGGACACCACATCACCCGCGCCGATTACCAGCGCGAGGAGCTCGTCCAGTTTCTCAAGGATGCTGCCGAGGATACCGGCTGCCAGATCATCCTCGAACCGGGTGAGGCGGTCGCGCTTGATGCGGGGATTCTGGTCGGCACGCTGCTCGATACGATGTTCAACGATGGGCCGGTCGGCATCACCGACATCTCGGCGACCTGCCACATGCCCGACGTGCTCGAAGCGCCCTATCGCCCCGCCATGCTGGGCGAGCTGGCCGATGACGACATGATCCCGATCCGGCTGGGCGGGCCATCGTGCCTCGCAGGCGACGTGATCGGCGACTACTGCCTGCCGGTCGCCGCCGAGCCCGGCGCGCGCTTCGCGTTCCTCGACCAGGCGCATTATTCGATGGTCAAAACCAACACCTTCAACGGCGTGCCGCTACCCTCGATCTGGATGTGGGACAGCGAGACCGACGCGCTCGAGTGCATCAAGCGCTTCACTTACGAGGACTTCCGGGACCGGCTGAGCTAGAGGTCGACCGGCGAACCCGGGCCTTCATCGATCACCCGCCCGCGCTCATTCTGGTTGATCGCCAGCGCGAGGCCCGCAAGCGCTCCGAACTGGCGGGCGGCCTTGGCGACGTTCTCGCGGTCGGCAGCGGCGTCCATGCCGCCGCTCTCGAACAGATTGTCCACCTCGACCGCGATGATAACCTCGCCGCCGGTAAACAGTGCGCGCAGCTCGCGCGCCTCGAAGGCGCTTTCGAGCTTCAGGAGATGCTCGACATAGGTGGGGTGGACGAGCACGCGGGCTTCGACCTGATCATCCGAATAGAGCGCGAAGACGTCGCCGAACGCCGGGTGAACCTGATCGACGCGGTCGAGGCGGTGATCGTTGAAGCTGACATGATCGCTCGCCCCGCCAAGGCCCATCCACTTCCGGTGTTTGCCAGCGCGTTCGAGCAGAGTGGTGGAGTGGAATGTGCGGCCAAAGCCCATACGGATCACCGGACCCCTGAAGACCGTCACCCAGTGCCGGTTCTTGCCTGACCCGCGCTGTTCCTCGAGATGGGCTTCGTAGAGGTCGAAGCCGTGGCCTTCGAGAGCGCCGAACCAGCGGTCCTCGAATGTCGAGCGGTCGAAGCCGGGGACGAGACCGTAAGTGCGCGCTGCCTCGAACTCGCGGCCAGCCTCGACCTCGTGGGCATAGGTCAGGCCGTAGGCGGCAGCGATCGCCGAATTGATCCCGACCTTGATGGCTTTCTTGGCTGCGGTGATGGGGCGATAACCCCACCATATCGCCCCGCCGATCCCGCCCGCCGTAATGACGCCGGCATAGGACGTGTCGCCAACGGGGCTGAACCACACGAAGGCGAGCACCGGCATGAGGATCGCTGCGCCCCACACCCAGCGCGAGGTCGCCTGGCCCTTTGCGCTGGCACGCATGTCGGCCTGACCGGCAAGCCAGTCTTCGAGCCCGCCCTTCATTAGGGTGTCAATATCGCTGCGCATTGCCTCTCCTGCGCGATCCTTTAACCTGTTTCATCTTAACGGGCCTATCAGGTAAAGGGGGATCACTATGAATTATGCTCTGTGGATCGCGATTGCGGTCGCCGTCGTTCTGCTTCTGGTTGTGATCGGCATCTACAACAATCTCGTCGGCCTGAGGCAAGGCGTGCGTCAGGGCGTCGCCGATATCGATGCGCAGCTGCGTCAGCGCCACGACCTCATCCCCAACCTTGTCGAGACGGTGAAGGGTTATGCCAGCCACGAATCGACCACGCTTGAAGCGGTGATCACGGCGCGCAACGCGGCAGCGGGCGGCGCGCCTTCGTCTGGCAGCGAGTTGAAGCTGCGCGGCGCGCTCGATAACCTGCTGGCGCTGGGCGAGGCCTACCCCGACCTCAAGGCGAGCGCCAACTTCCAGCAGCTCCAGAACGAGCTTGGCGATGTCGAGGACAAGCTCGCCGCTTCCCGGCGCGCGCTCAATGCCGCCGCCGCGCGCTTCAATTCCGCGCGCGAATCCTTCCCTGCGGTGCTGTTTGCCAGCGCGCTCGGATTCGCCGAGGCCGACTTCCACCGGCTCG
The DNA here is from genome assembly GCA_031408395.1 of Sphingomonadales bacterium. GTDB lineage: Bacteria > Pseudomonadota > Alphaproteobacteria > Sphingomonadales > Sphingomonadaceae > Erythrobacter. The sequence continues at coordinate 9,291 of JANNWO010000085.1, forward strand.
ACGCGAGCGAGCAGGGGACGGTCGATCAGGTGCCCAAAATCGGCTTCTAATCCCGCGAAACCCCCGAGAATCCTGCGCATTTCCGTCACATTTCGGTCGCTTTTCCCGGGGTGTCTTCAAAAAGTAACATTACGGCCCGGTGGGCCTCATTTTTCGTTTGCATTTCCCTCCCCAAGCCCTAATTGCCCCCCCTCTGCTGCCCCAAGGGGACTTCCAAACCGCAAGGCAGCTTGTCGTTTTATGGTTTAAAAAAACCGTTTTGGGGGTCCCTTGAGTTGCACATCTATCCTGACGCATTGGCTGTAGTTCGCGACCTTCGTCCGGACGAACCCGTAATCCTCAACCGCCCGCACGCAGCGCGGCGCGCCGCCCGTTACTTCGTCGAGAAGTTTCCGGGCAAGGTGCTCTACGCTGTAAAAGCAAACCCTGCGCCTGATCTCATTCAGGTGCTGTGGGACGCCGGCGTGACCCACTACGACGTCGCCTCGATCACCGAGGTCCGGCTGGTGCGCGGTATCCTGCCGCAGGCCGTGCTGTGCTTCATGCACCCGGTAAAGACCCCGGCGGCGATCAGCGAAGCCTATTTCGAACACGGCGTGCGCACCTTCAGTCTCGATTCCATCGAGGAGTTGGAGAAGATCATCGACGCCTGTACTCACCGCGAGACCGGAGAGGCCCCGCGCGACCTGCGTCTGTGCGTCCGGCTGCGGGTGTCGTCGGAATATTCGGAGCTGTCGCTGGCCTCGAAGTTCGGCTGCGACCTGATCGAAGCGCCGCAGCTGCTCCAGCAAGCCCGCCAGCATTGCGACTGGCTGGGCGTGTGCTTCCACGTCGGCAGTCAGGCGATGACGCCGTTTGCCTTCGTGCAGGCGCTCGACCGCACCCGTGCGGCGATTGTCGAGGCATCGGTGGTCATCGATATGATCGATGTCGGCGGGGGCTTTCCGAGCATCTACCCCGGGCTTGAGCCGCCGCCGATGGAAGATTACTTCGCGATCATCGCCCGCCACTTCGAAGCTTTGCCGATCGCTTACAACGCTGAGCTGTGGTGCGAACCCGGCCGTGCGCTGAGCGCCGAATACAGCTCGATGATCGTGCAGGTGAACAAGCGCCGCGGCGAGGAACTCTACATTAACGACGGCGCTTACGGCGCGCTCTATGATGCGGCTCACGTGGCATGGCGCTTCCCGGTGCGCGCGCTCGAGGACGACCTGATCGAGGAGGAGGAGGAATTCGCCTTCTACGGTCCGACCTGCGACGATGCCGACTACATGAAGGGGCCCTTCGCGCTCCCCGCCGACATTC
>JANNWO010000086.1:0-25696 GCA_031408395.1 Sphingomonadales bacterium
TCTGGTGCTGGCCACCGCCGTCACCGTCGTCGCCTATGTCTGGGTGACGCGCGCGATCACCGAGTGGCGCACCAAGCTGCGCCGCGAGATGAACGACCTCGACGGCAAGGCACTGTACCGGGCGGTGGATTCGCTGCTCAACTACGAGACGGTGAAATACTTCGGCGCCGAAGGCCGCGAGGAAGCCCGCTACAGCCAGGCCGCCCGCGCCTATGCCGAGGCCGCAATCAAGTCGGAGAACTCTGTCGGCCTGCTAAACATGGCGCAGGCGCTCATCACCAACTCGCTTGTCGCGGCGGCGATGGCCTACACCGTGTGGGGCTGGAGCACCGGGTCCATGACAGTCGGCGATCTGGTGCTGGTCAACAGCTACCTCATCCAGCTGTTCCGTCCGCTCGACGTTTTGGGCTGGGTGTACCGCACGATCCGGCAGGGCCTCATCGACATGGCCGAGATGTTCCGCCTGATCGACACCGACGTCGAGGTGAAGGACAAGCCCGGCGCGCCCGCACTGATTATCCGCACGCCGACCGTGGTCTTCGACAACGTCACGTTCGGCTATGATCCGGGCCGCACCATCCTCCACGGCCTCAGCTTCGAAGCCCCGGCAGGATCGACCACCGCGATCGTCGGGCCATCGGGCGCGGGCAAGAGCACCATCGGTCGGCTGTTGTTTCGCTTCTACGATCCGCTGTCGGGCCGTGTGCTCGTCGGCGGCGAGGACATCGCGCAGGTCACGCAAGAAAGCGTGCGCGCTGCGATCGGGATCGTCCCGCAGGATTCGGTGCTGTTCAACGAGAACCTCGCCTATAATATCGCTTACGGCGCGCATGACGCGGACGAGGCGATGGTCGAGCAGGCCGCACGTGATGCCGCGCTCACCCCGCTGATCGAGCGCCTTCCCGATCGCTACCAGACGATGGTGGGCGAGCGCGGTCTGAAGCTTTCGGGCGGGGAGAAGCAGCGCGTCGCGATTGCGCGGACGCTGGTGAAGAACCCGCCGATCCTGCTCCTCGACGAGGCGACGAGCGCGCTCGACACCCGCACCGAGCAGGAGATTCTCGGCACCCTGCGCCGCATCGCCAAGGGCCGCACCACACTGGCCATCGCGCACCGGCTGTCGACCATCGCCGACGCCGACAACATCCTTGTGCTCGATCACGGTAAGCTGGCGGAAAGCGGCAACCACGCCGCCCTCCTCAAGCGCGGCGGACTCTATGCCGAGATGTGGGCGCGCCAAGCAAACGAGCGGCGCGAGATCGTTGATAACTCCGAGGTGCAAGCCGCCGAATAGTGCGTGGCGCGCGGTGGATTGCGTGATGCCCCCTCGCCCGTTACCTCTTGTCACAAGCCCCGCCCGGGGCTGGACCCATCGCAAGAGAGACCACCACCGATGCGCCATGCCACCATTATTGCCTTGCTGCTTGCCAGCGCCGCAGCCCCTGTCGTCGCTCAGGACCGGGCCGCCCCGGCTTCCGCTGCCGCCTCTGCTGCTGCCCCCGCCCTGACCGTGCCGAAGCCAGCCGCACTGACCGCCGAGGAAATGCCGCCGATACCGCTCGCCATTGCCGAAAGCGCGCGGCCCTATCTCGAATCCCGTGGTGCGGGCTTTGCCGGTTGGGACCCGAACGCCCGCGCGGTGCTGATCTCGACCCGCTTCGCCAATGTCAGCCAGCTCCACCGCGTCGCGCAGCCGATGGGCGCGCGCGCCCAGATCAGCTTCGAGGCCGAGCCGGTGTCGGGCACCTACGCACCCACCAAAGGTGACGTGATCGTCGTCAGCAAGGACCGCGGCGGGGACGAATATTACCAACTCCACAGCCTGAAGAACGGCCGCCTCACGCTGCTCACCGACGGCAAGAGCCGTAATGAGCGCGGCGCGTGGAGCGAAGACGGCGCATTACTCGGTTTCAGCTCGACCCGCCGCAACGGGGTGGATTCGGACCTCTATGTCATGGACCCGCGCGATCCCGCCTCGGCGCGGATGGTGCTCGAGAGCCAGGGCGGCGGCTGGGCCATCACCGGTTTCGCCCCCGACAATGCTACCGCCTATCTCGCCGACTACAACTCGGTGCAGGATGTCGACCTCTACAGGCTCGATCTCGCCAGCGGGGCGATGACCGCGATCGGCGATCCCAAGGCAGAGACCGCATTCAGCGGGATGCGCGTCGCCCCCGACGGCACCTTGTGGGTGACGGCCGACCAGGGGTCCGATTTCCAGCGGCTGGGGCGCCTTAATCCGGTGTCGGGCAAGTTCACCCCGGTTTCGAAGGAAGCTTGGGACGTCGACAGCTTCGACATTTCGCCAGACGGCAAGACCATCGCCTATGAGGTGAACGAGGCGGGGTCCGACCGGCTGCGGCTGATCGACGTGGGCTCCGGCAAGGTGACCAAGGTCGATGCCCTCCCCGCCGGCCAGATCGGCGGATTGTCTTTCGCTCCGTGGGGCGAAATCGGGTTCTCGTTCAGCAGCGCCAAGAGCGCGGCGGATGTCTGGTCAATGGACCCGGCAACCCTCCAGCTCACCCGCTGGACGCAGAGCGAGACCGGCGGGCTCGATGCCGGGCTGAATGTCGAGCCGCGCATCGTCACCACCAAGAGCTTCGACAAGATTGAAGTTTCGGGGCTGCTCTACCTGCCCGATCCGGCGAAGTTCGCGGGCAAGCGCCCGCTGATCGTCTCGGTGCACGGCGGGCCGGAAGGCCAGAGCACGGCAGGCTTCATGGGGCGCAACAACTACCTCCTCAACGAGCTCGGCATCGGGTTGTTCTACCCCAATGTGCGCGGATCGACCGGGTATGGCAAAACCTTCGTCAGCCTCGATAACGGGCCGTTCAAACGCGAGGATTCGGTCAAGGACATGGCCGCGTTGATCGATGCGGTGCGGGCCGACCCGGCGGTCGATGCGGACAAGGTGGGGCTGGCCGGCGGATCGTACGGCGGGTACATGTGCTATGCCGCCGCGGTGCAACTGAAGGACAAGCTGACCGCCACCCAGTGCACCGTCGCGATCAGCAACTTCGTTAGCTTTTTGGAGAACACCAACCCCTACCGGCAGGACCTGCGCCGGGTGGAATATGGCGACGAGCGCGTACCCGCACAGCGCAACAAGCTCGCCGCGATCAGCCCGCTCACCCGCGTGAACGAGATCACCAGGCCGATGTTCGTAGTCACAGGCGCCAACGACCCGCGCGTGCCCAAGTCGGAAGCCGACCAGATGGTCGCCGCGATCCGTGCCAGGGGCGGCGAGGCGTGGCACCTTGTGGCGGCGGACGAAGGCCACGGCTTCGCCAAGAAAGCGAACTCCGACTATGCCTTCCTCGCGCAGCTGGTGTTCTGGAAGAAGTACCTGCTCGGCGAGTGACGACCTAGGCGGCGAGGCGCTGGAGAACTGCCAGCGCCTCGTCCCGCCGCTCCCACGGCACGAACAGGTGGTCGTGGTGATATCCCGCCACGACATTGCAGGCGATGCCCGCTCCGGCGAGCCCGCTTGCAACGGCGGCGGTCAGCCCGACACCATCGAGCGCGGAGTGGACCGTCAGGGTAATGCGAGCAAAACCACCGGCCTCATGCGCGACGATCACGGTGGTGCCCTCCTCCTCACGGATGACTGCGAAGGCATCGGAAGGCGGATCGCCCTCGGCCAAGGCAAAGTCCCACCTTTTCGCATCAAGCGCCGGGGCCATGCCGGCTAGCATCCCGCCAAGGTCGCTGACCGGGCCCAAAGCACTCATGGGGCGTCCATCAGAGGATATACTTGCTGAGGTCGGTGTTGCCCGCCAGCCCGGCCAGCCGCTCGCGCACATAAGCTGCATCGACCTTCACCGTCTGGCCCCTCAGATCTTCGGCCTCGAAGCTGATTTCCTCGAGCAGTCGCTCCATCACCGTTTGCAAGCGCCGCGCGCCGATGTTCTCGACAGTGGCGTTCACCTGCGCGGCGATTGCCGCGATCGCGGGGACAGCGTCGTCGGCAAAGTCGAGCGTCACTTCCTCGGTGGCGAGCAGCGCCTTGTATTGCGCGACGAGGTTGGCGCGGGTCTCGGAGAGGATGCGGACGAAGTCGGCCTCGGTCAGCGCCTGCAATTCGACGCGGATCGGCAGGCGGCCCTGAAGCTCCGGCAGCATGTCGGAGGGCTTAGCGACGTGGAACGCGCCGCTCGCGATGAACAGCACGTGGTCGGTCTTCATCGGCCCGTATTTGGTGGCGACCGTTGTCCCCTCGATCAGCGGCAGGAGATCGCGCTGCACGCCCTCGCGGCTGACCGAACCGCCGCGCACATCGCTGACCGCGATCTTGTCGATCTCGTCGAGGAACACGATCCCGTTGGTCTCGGCATTGAGAAGCGCCGCGCGCGCGACATCGTCCTGATCGAGGCGCTTGTCGGCCTCCTCATCGACCAGCCTGTCCCAAGCATCGGGCACGCGCAGTTTCTGGCGGCGGGTGTTCTTGCGCCCCATCGCCTTGCCCATCATGTCGGAGAGGTCCATCATCCCAATCTGCCCGCCCATATTGCCCATGTCGAAGGGCGCGGCGGGGGTGTCGCGCACCTCGATCTCGACCTCGACATCGTTCATCGCGTTCTGGACGATGCGCTGGCGGAAGCTCTCGCGGGTGGCTTCGGAGGCGTTGTCGCCGACTAGCGCATTGAGCAGCCGGTCCATGGCAGCCTCGGACGCGGCTTCGCGGACCTTGTCACGGCGGCGTTCTTTCTCGAGCCGGATTGCTTCTTCGACCAGGTCGCGGGCGATCTGCTCGACGTCGCGGCCAACATAGCCGACCTCGGTGAATTTGGTCGCCTCGACCTTGATGAACGGAGCTTCCGCAAGCTTTGCCAGCCGCCGGCTGATCTCGGTCTTCCCGCAGCCCGTCGGCCCGATCATCAGGATGTTCTTGGGCGTTACCTCGTCGCGCAGATCGGCGCCAAGGCGCTGGCGGCGCCAACGGTTGCGCAGTGCCACCGCGACCGCGCGCTTTGCATCAGCCTGGCCGATGATGTGTTCGTCGAGCGCGGCAACGATCGCCTTGGGAGTCAGCGCCTGTAGTGGGGAGGAAGGGGGTGTCATGTGGTCTTTCTATCGGGTTTGCCTCAGATATGTGGCGCGGCGAAACGCCGGTTCAAGGCCAACATCATCGGCCGCTCGATCCACCGGAAGAACAGCCAGCTGAGCGTAAGGGTGGCTGCGATGGCGCTGAGGCAATAGTCCCAGGGTCCCGCATCGAAGAACGGCAGGCGCCCCCAGAACCACAGCCAGAACCATGCCACCGGCAGGTGGAGGAGATAGACGGCATAGCTCGCATCGCCCGCACGGTTGATCAGCGCCGCAGCGGGCAAGGCGAGCGGGCCGGACAGCGCGGCAAACGCGATCAGAAGCGCTGGCAAGGCTGCCCACCCGAGATAGTCGAAGCCCATCGCCCCGACATTGCCCGGCATCGGCGCCAGCCACAGCGCGCCGCCCGATCCTGCCAGCGCCGCCCATCGCAGCCAGGTTGGCGCGCAGCCTCCGTGCTCGCGCCAGAGCGCCACCACCATCCCGGCGCCGAAGACGAGGGTGATCGGGCGCGTCGCGGAAAACAGCGCGGCGTTCTCCGGCGGCACCCACAGGCCGGCAAGCGCCATCGCTCCGAGCACCGCCATGATCCCCGCAATCGCCGCCTCGCGCCGCCATGCGATGAACAGCCCGAACAGGGCGTAGAACATCATCTCGTAAAACAGCGTCCAGCCGACCCACAGAAACGGCACCGGCCGGATGGAACCATCGGCGGGCCAGTAGGGGATGAGCAACAGCGATTGTACCAGCCGCAGCAGGTCGATCGGGGCCGGGAACAGCGTCAGGAAAATCAGCACCAGCAGCCCGGTCGCGATCCAGTAGGGCGGAATGATGCGGATTGCCCGGCGCGTCCAGAACGCCCGCCGCGCGCCCGGCTGTCCGAACATGGTTCGCGAGGAGATGACCATCACATAGCCCGAGACGACGAAGAACAGCATCACGGCGATCTGCCCCGCGCCGTCATCCTCGCGGCCGATGCCGAGCCCGCTGCCAAGGTGATCGGCAAAGGCGAAGGCGATGTGCCCCACCGCGACAATCAGCGCGGCGAGCGCCCGGAGCAGCTGGATCGCGGCGATCTTGCCGCCCGGCGCTTCACCCATGTCTTGACTGGTCGCCCGCTCCCTCGCGCGCCCGCGGCGCAGGCCCAAGCGTTAGGGCTAAACCGTCTCGACGGTCAAATTGCCGTTGGTGAAGACACAGATCTCGGCCGCGACCGCCATCGCCTTTCGCGCGATGGTCTCGGCATCGGTCTCGTAGTCCGACAGCGCGCGAGCCGCGGCGAGGGCGAAGTTCCCGCCCGATCCGATCGCGGCGATCTCGCCGATCGGTTCCAGCACGTCGCCATTGCCGGTCAGCACCAGCAGCGTTTCCTTGTCAGCGACGATCATCAGCGCCTCGAGGTTGCGCAGGTATTTGTCGGTGCGCCAGTCCTTGGCGAGTTCCACCGAAGCCCGCATCAGCTGGCCGGAATATTGCTCGAGCTTCTTCTCGAGCCGCTCAAACAGGGTGAAAGCATCGGCGGTCGCGCCGGCGAAGCCCGCGATGACGCTGCCGTCACCAAGGCGGCGGACCTTGCGAGCATTGGGCTTCATCACGGTATTACCCATCGATACCTGCCCGTCGCCCGCGATGACGGTAGTGCCGCCGCGCCGGACGCCGATGATTGTGGTGCCGTGCCATTGCACGAGGCCGTGGGAGTTGGGGCCGCGGGCCGAGGGATCGTATGTCATGCCAGCGAATATGGCGCGCCGGTCCCGAGGATCAAGCGCGCGCAGTGCAGCACAGGCTTACTGCCCGTTGGGGCCGCTGCCCGCCGGGCCGCCGCCACCGGGGCCGCCAAGCCCTCCGCTGCCAACCTGGCCGATATTGCCGAACAGGTCTTCGAGGAAGCCGCGTTCGCGGCCCAGGGTCGGGGTCTTGTTGCCGTTAGGATCGAGGAAGGTGACCTGCTCGATCCCGCTGCGATCGACCTTGGCAACGCGGCCCTGTGCATCGAACTGCACGGCGAGCACGCTATGCGTGCGGATGCGCGGGCGGTTAAAGGGCCGCTGACCGGTGATGCTCGAGACATAGTACCAGGTCGGCGTGCCGAACTGGCTGGTGAAGGTCGGCCGGCCAAGCGTGCTTTCGACCGACTGCTGGTTGTCGATGCGCGGCTGGACGGCGTCGATCAGCAGCGGATCGACGATATAACCCCGCGACTCGGTGATCGCCGTGCACGAAGGCAGCAGCGCCGCCGCTCCGGCAAGCAGGATCGCGCCGCGCACCTTGCGCCAACCCAGATTTATCGCGCCCGCATTTGTCATCTGCGCCAAACCGTGTCCGTTCTGTTGTTCTGCGCGTGCGCGCACACTTGTCCCTTGGGCGTGGTGCTTTAAGGGGCTAGGCGCGAGCTTGCAACGCACCATATGGCAAAGCGGTGGCCTGACCACGTTGAACGGCGGTTGAACGCATCCGCGCCTCGTGCGTTGCCGTAGGGAGCGAGGGGCCGAGAGCCTTTTCTCCGACCCGATAACGATGCTTCGAAGCACGAAAGGCTTTTGACCCCATGTCCGTTCTCTCCCGCCTGTTCGGCACCGCCCCCGACCCACGCGAAGGCGTGCGTCCGCTGTGGCACCGCGTGATCGAGCTGGCGCGCGACCCCGTCTATTACGCCGATTGCCGTGTGGCGGACTCGGTCGCCGGGCGATTCGACATGATCACCGGCGTGCTGAGCGCGGTGATGGTGCGGCTCGAGGCTTCGCAGCTGCGTGCCGAAAGCGCGCTTCTGGCCGAACTGTTCGTCGAGGATATGGACGGGCAGCTGCGCGAATTCGGGATCAATGACGTGGTCGTCGGTAAGCGCATCGGCAAGCTGATGAGCGTGCTTGGTGGGCGGCTCGGGGCCTATCGTGTGGCTTACAACGAAGGCGATCTTGAGCGGTTGACCGCGGCAATTTCGCGCAATGTGACCTTTGCGGAAGGCACCGACGAGGCCGCCAGTTCGCGCGCTGTGGCGGATCGGTTGATGAAGCTTTTCAGCCGCTTGGGCCGCTTTTCCGACGCGGAACTGATGCAGGCGAGCGCGATCTGGTGACGGCGCCGCTGCTTCCCCCTTCCGAACTTACCCGCATGGTCAAGGCCCGTCCCTTGCCGGCCAGCGCAGTGGTGATCGAGGCGAGCGACACCGAGCGCGCGTTGCTTGCCGCACGGTTCGGGCTCGGCGCAATCAAGAGCTTGCGGGCCGAAGTCGCTCTGGAGCAGAAGCCGAGCGCGATCCGCGCTACCGGGCGCTTGCGGGCCGCGATCCTGCAGCCTTGCGCGGTGTCGGGCGATGAGCTGCCGGTGACCATCGATGAGCCGATCGACCTCAGATTTGTCGAACAACATCAGCGGCCTGCGCCTGACGAAGCCGACGTCGAGATCGAGCTCGAGGCGGATGATTGCGACGAAATCGCGTTCACCGGCGAGATGTTCGACCTCGGCGAGGCGGTTGCGCAGACCCTCGGCCTGGCGATCGATCCCTATGTCGAAGGGCCCAACGCCGACGCGGTGCGGGCCGCTGCCGGGATCGTGCTGGAGGGCGAACAATTGGGCCCCCTCGCCGATCTGCTGGCGGGGCTCAAGAAGGGCTGAAAAAGCCCCCCCAAATCGCAATGTTTCACGTGAAACATCCCTCCCGAGCGGCTCTGGAGGGGGTCTAGAAGGGGTCTAGAAGGGGTCTAGGGGGGGTCTAAACCGCGCTGGAGGCGGTCTGGACGCGTCTGACAGACCCCTAAAAGGCCCCCCTAAGTATTATCGGGCCTCAGAACGGAATATCGTCGTCGAGGTCGTCGTACCCGCCGCCGCCGCCTGCCGGAGCACCGCCGCCGCCGCCCGAACCACCGCCGCTCTGATCCCAAGCGCCGCCGCCGCCGCCGCCCGAGCGACCGCCGCCGTAGCTGCCACCACCGCCGCCGCCGCCCATGCCGCCGCCGCCGCCCGCACCGCCGGCCGCGCCATCAAGCATGGTCAGCGTGCCGCCGAGGCCCTGGATCACGATTTCGGTGCTGTAGCGGTCCTGCCCGTTTTGGTCCTGCCACTTGCGGGTCTGGAGCTTGCCTTCAACGAAGACCTTGCTGCCCTTCTTGAGGAATCGTTCAACCACGCTGACAAGGCCTTCGGAGAAGATCGCGACGGTGTGCCACTCGGTCTTTTCCTTGCGCTCGCCGGTCGCCTTGTCTTTCCACTGTTCGGACGTGGCGATGCGCAGGTTGGCGACCTTGCCGCCATTCTGGAAGCTGCGGATTTCCGGGTCCGCGCCCAGATTACCGATCAGCATGACCTTATTGAGCGAACCCGCCATCGAAATACCCTTCCCGTCAATGTCTTGATCCTGCGCGCGAGGATGCGCTGCGAATCTGTGACAGGCAATAGGGAAGCTTTGGGGCGGGCGCACCTGTGCGTGCAGGCTTTTTCACCGACTTAAGCCAGCCTCGTCATCCCAGCGCAAGCTGGGACCTAGAGCCTCTTGGTGCAGTGCTTGCCGCGCTAGGCCCCAGCGTTCGCTGGGGTGACGCTGTACAGGCTTGGCGGCAATCCGGCTTGGCGTTTCCCCGCAAGCCGGTGTAAACAAGCGGAATGCTCTGCTCCGACCAAGCGTGGAACAACTTCGTGATGCTGAGCGGGCCTGGCGATCATGAATGGGGCAGCCCCCGGCGCGCTGCCGCCATCGCCAGCCTCTTCATGGCTGGGGCAAATAATGGCGGTCTCAACAGTTTCCTGACCTGTACTTTCGACCTGCACTCGGACGAGGTGGTGAGCGCGCTCGGCGCTGTCGGTGCGATCAAGGCAGAGCGACAGTTGGAACGCGTGCTCCGCCACATTGGTTGCGAGCTACCCGTCATGACCCAATCCGAACGATGGGACATCCTTGCCGAGCGGTGGCCCGACGACCTCGATGCTGACGACGATTGCCTGAGCGAGGAAGCCGATCGCGAGCTTATGGCGGTGCTCGAACAGCACGTCGCCGCAAATGAGGAATACTACGCGAGCCTCACCTGAGGCGCTCCACGCCGGACGCTACCGCGCCGGATAGCGCAACCGTCCCAGAAACCGCGTCAGGCTCGGCAGGTCGCGGTCCTTGCCGAGGAACTGCGCCTTGGCCTTCTCGAACTTCATCACCCCGTCGATCCGCCGTTCGAGGAAGGCGTGGGTGTCGGCCTTGCCTTCCGAATCGTCGTTGACGAACACCGCCAGCGTCGCCGAGTAAATCCCGGCCAGGATCGCGCGCTTGGTGTAGTGATTGTAATCGGTCGCGGTGTCGCCCGCGAGCCGCCACATGATATCCGCCGAGCCCCAGCCGAGCTTCAGCGAACGGCGGGCATTCTGCGGCTGGGCCATCACCGCAAGCGCGCGGCGCACCGCCTCGTCGATATGCGCGACCGCTTCCAGCCGGAAGGCGACCAGCACGCGGATGCGTTCACGGATCTTCAATGTGGCGAGGCGTTCGGCGGGCCACTCGGCCTCCATCGCCTGATCCACCGAGGCGACCCATGCTTCGATCATGTCCATCGGCCTGGCGCCGGGGAACGCAAGCTTGGCCACGTCGACATCGCAGCCCGCCATCTCGGCGGCGGCGGCCAGAGCGGTGCCGTTCCACCCGTCGAAGATCGCGGAAGCCGCGATATCGGGGGCGAGCGCGACGCGCAGCTCGTCGAGGGTGAGGTTTTCGAAGTCGATGGTCATGCTCATGTCAGAAGGAAGGCCCGTAATCTTTCTTGGTTCCCGCCGCAGCGCGCTTCTTGTCGTAAGCGTCGAATTCCATCTTGAGCAGCGTGTTGCTGTTCCCGATCAGCATCATGTAATCGCGCGCTGATCGGCCCGAATTGTCGGCGCGGTCAGGGTCGGCACCCTTGTCAAGGAACATCCGCACCAACGGGACGCTGCGCGCATGGATCGCGGTGATCAGCGGCGTCTCGCCGGTCTGGTCGGCGACATTGATGTTGGCCCCGCCCTTGATCAGCGCCTCGACCCCCTCGGTGAACCCGAGCGCGGTGGCAAGCTGCAGCGGAGTGACACCCTTTTTATTGCGGATGTTCGGATCGGCGCCGCGCTGGAGCAGGAAGCGGATCCACAACGCGTCACTGCGCGCGACGACGATGTGCAGGCCCGTTTCGCCGTTGGAGATGTCGCGGGTGTTGACGACCTGCGAGCCGTTCTTGCTCAGCATGTCGGTGGCCTTCTCGCCCTCGCGGTCCTTGACGGCCTCGAGGAACTGGTAGCCTTCGGACTGGAACTGCGCGGCCGCCGGAACTGCCAAGGCCAGTGCAACAGCACTGGCAATCGCGCCGTGAAGCCCTAACTTGCGCAAAACATCTAAGCCCAAGGTTTGATCCTTTCGCATTACCTGTCACACATCTGGTGTGTCGCGGGGCGCGGGGCAAGCTTCCCGCCATTCGCAAGCATTCAGTTAGCAGAGCATGAACCGCAACAACAAGCCTTCCGCAGCATTCCCCGTCGCAATTGCGGCCGCGCTCGCGCTGGCGGCCACACTCGCTGCGTGCGGTGCGGGCGCTCCCCAACAGGAGCCGCCGCTGGCGGGCTCGACGATCGGCGGGGACTTCACGCTGACGGGCAGCAAGGGCCAGACGGTGCGGTGGGGCGATTTTGCGGGCAAGTACCGGATCGTCTATTTCGGCTTCACCTACTGCCCCGACATCTGCCCGACCGACATGCAGCGCGTGGCGCAGGGGCTGAAGATTTTGAAAGCGAAGGACGCGGAGCTGGCCGCCAAGGTCGTGCCGATCTTCATCTCCATCGATCCGGAACGCGACACACCCAAGGTGGTGGGCGAATTCGCTGCGGCCTTCTCGCCCGATCTGGTGGGCCTGACCGGCACGCCGGAGCAGATCGCGGCCACAGCCAAGACCTTCAAGGTCGCCTATGCCAAGGAACCGCCGGCCAAGAACGGCAGCTACCTGATGCAGCATTCCACCATCGTCTACCTGTTCGGCCCCGACGGCGAACCAATCGCCACGCTGCCCACCGATCTGGGCGCCGAGGCGGTGGCGGCGGAACTTGAGCGATGGGTGAACTGAGGGACCGCTTCTGGGAGCTGCCCTTGGGCGAGCTCAACCGGCCCGAATGGGAGGCGCTGTGCGACGGCTGCGGGCGCTGCTGCCTGCACAAGCTGGAGGACGAGGACACCGGCGAGGTGATCGACACCAACATCGCCTGCCGCCTGCTCGATACCAAAAGCGCGCAGTGCAGCGACTATCGCAACCGCAAGGCGTTCGTCCCCGATTGCCTGCGCCTGACCCTGCGGATCGTCGAGCAGGTAAGCTGGCTGCCCAAGACCTGCGCCTACCGCCTGCGCAACGAAGGCCGTCCGCTGCCGGGCTGGCATTACCTCATCTCGGGCGACCGCGATGCGGTGCGCCGCGCGGGCGTTTCGATTGTCGGCCGGGTGGTGAGCGAAGTGGATGCCGGGCCGATCGAGCATCACATTACCGAATGGCCCAAGGCGCGCAGTGATTGGGATAGCCCCAAAAGCGAGGGCGGCGCATGATCGACTGGCTGCGCGGCGCCTCGGCCAAACGGCCGCTCGACCCGGAGATCGACCTTGGCGGCAAGCGGGTGCCGATCGTGCTGAAGCGGCTGCGCAGCGCGCGGCGGCTCACCCTGCGGCTCGCGCCTGACGGGTCGGAGGTGCGCATCACGCTGCCCGCCTGGGCCGAGGGGCGCGAGGCGATCGCCTTTGCCCATGCGCGCGCCCAGTGGCTCGCCGACCAGCTCGCCAAACTGCCCAAGCGCGCTGCACCCGTACCCGGCGGCGTGGTGCGCTACCGCGGGGAGACCTTGCAGCTCCAATGGGAGCCCCGCAACCCCCGCCGTCCGGCGATCGAGGGCGAGGCCTTGCGGATCGGCGGGCCGGAGAACGGGCTCGAAGCGCGGCTGAAGCGCTGGCTGGAGAGCGAAGCGCTGCGGCTCGCCGAGGCCGATATGCAGGACTATTGCGCCGCCGCCGGGCTGGATCCCGTGCCGGTCGCGCTCACCCGGGCGCAGCGGCGCTGGGGGTCGTGTTCGGACATGAACCGCATCCGCATCAACTGGCGGCTGGTGCAGGCTCCTGATTTTGTGCGGAGATCCGTAGTCGCGCACGAGGTCGCGCATCTGGTCCACTTCGACCACTCACCCGCCTTCCACGCCTTGCTCGCCCGGATCTTCGAAGGCGAGATCGCCGCCGCCGACCGCTGGCTCAAGGAGCACGGGCGCGGGCTTTATACGAGCTTCGGCTGACTTCAAGCATCTGGCGTTCGGCGAGCACGCGCCTATACTGGCGCCCATGCCCCGCCCCTCGCCCCGCCCCTCGCTCCGTCCGTCGTCCCGCCCATCGCTGGCCAACTCGCGCTTCAATCCCGCCCCCGGGTTTGCCGATCTGTGGAACGAACTGCGCCGGCCGCGCCCCTATCGCTGGGTGTTCCTCGCGGTGTCGATGCTGCCGGTCGCGGTGATCCTCGGCTGGGCGCTGGAGCAGGAATTTTACGCCCCGCCCGAGCAGCCGAAGATCACTTATATCAGCACGCTCGCAGACGGGCGCAGCGATGCAGAGATCCAGGCCGAGAACCGCGCCAACCAGGACATCAAGGACCTGCGCGCCGCCGAGGAAGCGCGGATCGCGGGAGAAAAGCGCAGGATCTACAAGGCGCTGGGCGCGGCTGCGGGGATGGATGTCGACGAAATGGAGCGCAAGGCCGACGCCGAACGCGCCGCCGAGGAGGCAGCTGCCAAGAAGCGCCTCGAAGCTGCCGTGAAGGCCGAAAAGCCTGTGGCCGAAAGCGCAGGCCAATAGCGGCCAGCATCGCCCCCGCCGACTGCGACTGGATGGCCGCCGCCGCTCGGCTCGCCCGTCGTGCGCGCCCGCTGGCCCGCCCCAACCCCGGCGTTGCAGCACTCGTGGTTCATCAGGGCCGTGTGGTGGGACGCGGCTGGACACAGGCAGGCGGGCGTCCCCATGCCGAGGCGATCGCGTTGGCGGGTCTCGCGCCCGAGGTGGTCGCCGAGGCCACTCTCTACGTCACGCTGGAACCCTGCGCCCACATCTCCGAGCGCGGCCCCGCCTGCGCCGACCTGATCTGCGCTGCCCGCCCCGCCCGCGTGGTCATCGGCCAGCGCGACCCTGATCCGCGCACCGCCGGACAGGGGATCGGGCGGCTTGAGGCAGCGGGGATCGCGGTGAGCCTGCTCGGCGACGCGCCTTCTGCCGCCAGCCTTGCGGGCTTTCTCACGCGGCAGCGCCTCGCCCGGCCGTGGGTGACATTGAAACTCGCGATTTCGCTCGATGGCTGCATCGCGCTCGCCGACGGGACCAGCCAATGGATCACCGGCGAGACCGCCCGCGCCCATGTCCACGCCCGCCGCGCGCAGAACGACGCCATTCTGGTGGGCGGCGGGACATGGCGCGCCGACCAGCCGAGGCTCGACGTGCGCTTGCCGGGGCTCGAAGCCCGCTCGCCCCGGCGCGTGGTGCTGACGCGCGGCGCGGCTCCCGCCGACGGCATCACCGCCCTCCCCTCGCCCGAAGGCATCGGGGCCCTTGAGGGCGTACAATACCTCTATGTCGAGGGCGGCGCGGCAACCGCCGCCGCGTTCCTTGCCGAAGATCTGGTGGACGAACTCCACCTCTACACCGCGCCCATCCTGATCGGCGACGGGCGCCGTGCGCTCGGCGCGCTGGGCCTCGGAACCCTCGCCGAGGCGCATGGCCGCTGGCAGATATGCGAGCGCCGCCAGCTTGGCAGCGACAGCTTCACCGCCTATTTGCGCACCCGCAACACTTAGAGAAAGCACGCCCCCATGTTCACCGGCATCGTCACCGCCATCGGCACCATCGCCGCCGCCGAGCAGCGCGGCGACTTGCGCCTGCGCATTACCGCCCCGCTCGACCCGGCGCGCATCGATATCGGCGCTTCGATTGCGTGTTCGGGCGTGTGTCTGACCGTGGTTGAGCGTGGCGGCAGCGCGGGCGATGCCTGGTTCGACGTGGACCTGTCTGGCGAGAGCGTCAGCCGCACCGTGCCGGGGATGTGGGAAGCGGGCGCGGCGCTGAACATCGAGCCGTCGCTCAGACTCGGCGACGAGCTTGGCGGGCACATCGTCACCGGCCACGTGGATTCGGTGGGCGAGGTCGTGAAAGTCGCGCGCGAGGGCGGCAGCTGGCAGATCGCAATCCGCGCGCGCGCCGAAATGGCGCCCTTCATCGCGGAGAAGGGCTCAATCACCGTCAACGGCGTGTCGCTTACCGTGAACGACGTGCGCGACCGGCCTGATGGGACCTGCGACTTCCTGCTCAACATCATCCCGCACACCGCGTCGGTCACGACGTTGGGGAACCTTGCCGAAGGCCACCACGTCAATCTCGAGATCGATGTGCTGGCGCGCTATCTCAAGCGGATGCAGAGCCTCGCCGCAATTCGGTGAGTGGTGGGCGGTGAGTGGTGGGCGGTAAAATTGGGAGGTAATTAACCGCCCGGGTTGGCCGCGCTCAACCGGACAAACGGCGCACGCAGGTCATCCGGGCTCGCCGCCTCAAGCGCGCCCGCTGCGACATCGGCCGCCGACCAGAACAACGACGGCGCTTCGTCGTCGAGCATCGCCCAGTTGGGGAACAGTCGCTCGCCCACGTCTTCGGACAGCAGCAGTTCGACATTGGCGTGGCGATCATCCGCGATGATCCGCGCATAAAGCGTATCGATCGCATCGGCCGGGCCCTCGATCAGCTGGAGATAGAGATCGTGCCTGCAAATCAGCGCCCCGGTGATGCCGAGCGCCGGATTGTTACGCCGCGCAGCCGACAGGATGCCTGCCAGCGTGGAGCGGTCAAAGCCGAAGGGCTGCGAGCGATAGATCAGACGCTTTTCGATGATGGGCTCCACTTGGGTGTGAGCATCGCAGGCTACGCGAAAGCGGCTGCGGGGGATAGCGGCGTATTGGCTGGATGGGGCGCCGGAATCATCCCGGCCAAGCCACACGGCGCCAACCATGAAAATTGTGTCAATCTTATGATGAAACTCGCCGACAAGCGAATTATTGCGCGCCAAGAAAATATATAAATCGCGCTGATGCGGTTGTTAAGCCTGTAAAGATTTCTAATTATCGGGTGGCGGTGAGGCAATGATCAATTGCTACCTCCCTTTTCAAACATACGTTTGGAAATCCTTTCGCCGTGAGGTTCGAGATTTTCGGCGTTTTGCCGAATGGATCGCCTTTTTCTAATAGGAATTTCTAATGTCGAATGAACTCCACGATATCGTCGACACCGCCGTGGCTGCCGGGACGTTCAAGACGCTGGTCGCTGCGGTGACCGCTGCCGGTCTGGGCGATACGCTCAAGGGCGAAGGTCCGTTCACCGTCTTTGCGCCGAGTGACGACGCCTTTGCCAAGCTGCCCGCCGGTACGGTCGATGATCTCGTCAAGCCCGAGAACAAGGACAAGCTGACCGCGATCCTCACCTACCACGTGATGGCCGGCAATGTGATGGCCGCCGATATCGCCGGCAAGAAGCTGGAACCGGCCACCGTCAACGGCGAAGCGCTCCACGTCGATGCGACCTCGGGCGTCAAGGTCAACGATGCTTCGGTTGTCACCGCCGACATCGAATGCACCAACGGCGTGATCCACGTGATCGACACAGTGCTGATGCCCAAGGGCTGATCACTTCGCGTAATTCAGAGATGCCCGGTGCTCAGCGCCGGGCATTTTTGCGTGCGGGGAGCGCGGGAAAGCGAACCGGTGCTACCTTGGTCCGGACAGCGGCCCTCGCTCAAAATTCTCGACGGTGATGGTATAGGTGAGGTGCGGGATCACCGCGCCGCCTGCCATGATGCGCTCCTCGCGGCGGTCGGTCAGCTTGGCACCGATGGCCTCCAGCGCGCGGCGTGAGCGGGTGTTGGTCTCACCGACCAGGAAGCGCACTTCCGCAACGCGTCCCAGCGCGTGGGCAAGCATGAGGCGCTTCATTTCGTGGTTGGTGCGCCCGCCCCAATGGCTGCGGGCAAGGAAAGTCCAGCCGATCTCGACCGAGCCGCCGTCCGCTTCCTCCAGCCCCTGATAGCGCGAGGAGCCGATCACGGTGCCGAAGTGGGGGCCGGTCGCGGCGTCAATCGCGAGCAGCGCGCCCTGGCCCGCGAGCGCATCATCGAAGAAGGCGCGGAACACGCTCTCCCGCCAGCGGTCATGCGCGGGGTGCTGCTCCCAGATCAGCGGGTCCGACGCGACCGCAAACAGCGCGTCCCAGTCGTCGGCACGCAGAGGGCGCAGGCGGACATGCTCGCCCTCCAGCACCGGCTGGCGGTCGAGCACCGTCGCTGCCTCAGGAAGCCACCGCCGCCAGCGCGGCGATGAACTGGGGCAGGTTGCTCGGCGTCAGCCCGGCGATGTTGATGCGGCCCGAGCCGGCCATGTAGATGCCGTGTTCGTCCCGCAGGCTTGCGACCTCCTCCTTGGAGATCGGCAGCATCGAGAACAGGCCGTTCTGGCTACTGAGCGGAGTGAGATCGACCCGGCCGACGCGGCCAGCATCAGCGAGCGCATCGCGCACTGAGCGCATCCGCGCGCGCATGGTGCCCAGCTCGGCCAACCACAGCTTCGTCAGCTCGGCATCGTGCAGGATGATCCGCACCGCCGCGCCGCCGTGATCGGGCGGCATCGACCAGGCCGCACGGGCCAGCGCATTGGCGTTGGAGAAGGCGGTATCGAGTTGCCCCGGCTCCTTCGCCATCACATAAAACGCGCCGACACGGTCGCGGTACTGGCCGAAGTTCTTGTCGCAGCTGTAGGCGATAAAGGCTTCGGGCACCGCCGCCAGAACCGCGCGCATCCCCGCAGCGTCCTCCTCCATGCCGTGACCAAGGCCCTGATAGGCGGAATCGATGATCGGGAAGGTGCCGCTGGCAGCGAAAGCCTCGGCGATCGCGGCCCAATGGCCCGCGGTGTAGTCGATGCCGGTCGGGTTGTGGCAGCAGGCGTGGAGCAGCACCGCTTCGTCCGCCGCCGCGCCGTTGATGGCTGCGAGGACCGCGCCCAAGTTTGCCGTGCCGTCAGGGTTGGCGTGATCGAAGGGGGCAAGCTCCATGCCGAGGTCGGCGAGGATCTGCGCGTGGTTGGGCCAGCTTGGCACGCCCATGTGCACGCGTTTCACCCCAGCCTTCTGCGCGAGTCCCAGCGCAAGCCGCACCGCGCCGGTGCCGCCCGGGGTTTGCATGCCCTGGATGCGTCCGCCCATCGCCGGGTCAGCGGCGCCGAAGATGTACGGCATCAGCGCAGTGACGAAGCCCATGTCGCCCTCGGGCCCGAGGTAGGATTTGCTCGCTTGGCGGTCGACCAGCGCCTGCTCGGCCACCTTGATTGCGGCGAACACCGGGGTCGCGCCGCTTTCCGTGCGGTAGACGCCGACGCCGAGGTCGATCTTGTCCTCGCGCGGGTCGGCAGCGTGGAGGCGGATCAGGGCGAGCAGCGCATCAGGCGCCTGGGGGCTGAGTCGGTCGAGCATGGCTTAGGGCAATGACGCCCCGCCCCGCTCGCCGCAACCGTGATTTCGCCTAAGTCACCAGAAATGGCCGATCAGAAAGGCACCCACTTCTGTTCTTTCGAGAACTTCATGTAGCCTGCATTGACCCCGAGCCGCAGCCCCGCGCCGACCCGGATCGGGATCAGCACCACATCGCCGCGCCGCATGTAGCTGGCATTGAGGCCGCCGACGAAATAGGCCTGCCCCTCGCCCGCCGGGAAGCGGTTGAAGAGGTCCTCGCTGTCATACAGGTTGTAGACCAGCACGAAGGTGTTGGCGGCATTGGCCCCGACATCGAAGCCCACCGAGGGCCCCGTCCAGTAGACCTTGCGCTCGCCCTCGACCTTGTGGTGGAGCGTGCCCGAACCATAGCGCGCGCCGACGATGAACGCCCCGCCCGCTTCGCGCCCGACGATGTAGGCGGTGGGGCGGCCCTGCTTCTCGAGCAGATCCTCGATCATCTTGGCAAGCCCCTCGGCGCCCTTGCCGAACACACCCTCGGCCGCGCCGATCAGGTCGTCCTCGCCATAGGTTTCCGGGGTCGCGGCGGGGGTGGCAACGGGGACGCCCGCAGCGTCGGTCGGCGGTGCGGTCTCGGCCGGGGTTACGGGATAGCCGCTCCAGTTGCCGGTCGGATCGGCGGGAGCGGGTTCGGTGGCAGGCAGGGTTCCGGGGTTCGCCAGATCGCCGTCGATCCCCTGATCCGACATCGCCGCATCGGGATCGACCTTCTCGAGATCCTGCGCGGCCACGGGGGCGCCGGTGAGCGCGAGTGCGGCAAAGGCCCCCAGAAGCACCCCCGCAACGCGGCGGCGGAAATCCGGAACTCGGGTGTTCGTCACACTCATTTGTCGACCTTTCGCAGCCACGTGTCTGCCCCATCATGTTGCGCGGGCGAGGAGAATCCTATCCTCCGCTGCCCGCAACCGCTCGTCGCCGGAGCGAATCGGAATTGCGACGAACAGCGTTCGGGCTAACCCCGGAAGGCTGAACGCCTGCCGAACCGGGGCACCGCGTGGGCCTTCACCGAGAGCGCGAGGCATTTTTTGTCTTCGCACCTTGCCGCTGGCCAAAGGGCCATCTATAGCGCCGCCCTCACAGCCAAGCGATGTGCCCGGAGACGTGGGTGAGTGGCTGAAACCAGTTCCCTGCTAAGGAACCGTACTCTATAAGGGTACCGAGGGTTCGAATCCCTCCGTCTCCGCCACCGGCCCTTGAAAAATCTGAGAAATTCCCTGCAGGGGGGCGCAGTTCCCACAAAGGCACCACGATATATGATGCGCTCGACATCTACTTCGGAGCGCGAGGATGGCGGGCGTCGACACCTAACCCCTTGATAAAAAGCCGGTCATCCCTAGGGTTTATCGATCAGCATAGCGGGGACAGACCGCTTTCTGAGGGGCTTATACATTGTGCGGAAGTTAATGCGTGACCGGGTTATAGTCTACGCCACCCCACGATAACTTACTGCCTGACAGGATTAGGTCAGGTTGGCCCTCCAATGTCAGTCCACGTGGGTTGCCTGCCGATCACCTGAAAGCGGACAAGGGCATCCGTCTGGCCGAACGGCAGGGTTTGGGACAAAGCGGTCGTTTCGAAACGGCATGTTGAATGACTGGTTTTGCCAATACCTGTCAGTCAGCTTTGGCCCTGATCCCACCAAAAGCCGAAATTCGCGTTCCGACGCCTCAGCGGACGCTTGACCTTCGAACTTTGGCTGGCGGCGTCCGAGCCGTTCGCCGAACAAGATATTTGCAAGTCAAGCGGGGCAGAACCGACAATCATCGTGCGCGACTGGCTAAAGGCAGATCGCGTGTCAGCAGGCTCATCGCAAAACAAGCCGCGCCCGTCAGCACAACCGATGCGGCCATTGCGGAGATCACGACAGTAAGGGCACCGTTTCGGTATTCGCTCAATGTGAGGATCTGCCCGATCATCATGATGGAGGCTGCCTGCGCCAGCTTGGAGCAACTGGTGAACTTCCCGAACTGTGCAAGGGACCGGGCAGGATCTGCTCCGGCGACATGGCCCATGACCGACCAGATCGCCATCAACAGCCCACTTGAAGCGGCACCAAAAAGAAAGGCCGCAAACAGCACTATCGGCACGCCCGCTGCGCCCAGCAGTCCGAATATTGCCCCAGCACCAATCACGGCCACAGCGGCGAGGCGATAGAGCGAAATCAGCGAACGCCGGCGCCCGGCCCATGCCCACATAGGCTGAGCGAGCACTTGGCCAAGCGCGCTGCACAGCAGAAAGCCGAGAGCCCCGCCGCCCAGCGGGAAGGCGAATGCGGCAAAGTACACCTTGAGCTCGGTAAAGACCGGCATCAGGGTCGAGAAGATCAAAATTGAGCCGAAGGCTAGGGCCGGCGGCAAGCGCCTGATGCTTCCGGTTGGGGAGGAGGAGCGCTCGAGTGCCGCATCCACCGGCCGCGCGGGAGTCTTCGAAAAATGAATGGTGACCAGCAGCGCCGAGCAGATCGCAATGACAGCATAAAGCACGGCAACCATAGCAAACGCGGCCTCCTGACGGGGGGCATCAATTTGCACGATCCAGATCGAGAGGCACAGCGTGACGACAATATTGGCAAGACCGGCAGCAGCATAACGCGCAGCGGCGATCTGGGAGCGGTCGACGTCATTGCCGGCCACCAGACCGAGCATGGCGTTTTGGGGTACATCGTAGAGAGAATAACCCAGACGAAACAACACCAGGGTTGTAATGGCGTAGGCGGTGCGCAAGTCAGGGCCGATTGCCGCTGTTTGTGCAAACAGCACAAAACACAGCCCCGCCATGACAGAGCCAGCAAATTGCAGCCGGGTTGCCGCTTTCACGGTGGTAACATGCCGCCCCAGCATCCAGCCGATCAGCCAATCGCTGGCCGCATTGACCAGCAGCGACAGTGCCAGCACCCAACCCATTCTTGCGGGGTGGAACCCGGCCACTTCGGTCAGGTAAAACGCGAAGATCAGCACGCTCGACATCCACAACAGGCTTTTGCCGAAATGGCCGAAACCGTAGATTGTAAGAGCGGCAAGGTTCATCGCGTGCCTGTTGCAGTTGTAGTCAGGATTGAAACCTTGGGGTCATTGCTGAACGCCCGGGCGAAGGAACGGCATCGACAGCGCAACCGCGCGGATAAACGAGACACGTGACGATATCGAGGCCGGAAGAATGGTTGGCGCGGGCCGGGCCATACTGCGCCGTACGGCGGTATCACGTTCGGCCTGCGAGAGGGTCGGTGCCTTGGCTAGACGCGCCCGTTTCCAGCCCAAGCATCGCCGCTGATCCCCGGCTGTCTCCGTCTACTGCGGCACGGCAGTAAAGCGCAGGGCGTCAGCTGTATCGGGCGTCACCTGCGGCAAGCGAAAGCAGCGGATTTGGCGGCTGGGACGGCTGATCGTGCACACCTCGCCTGGGCGGCTCTCATCAAAATCGAAGGCTTGGCCTTCGGCAGCGATCGCGATGGTGGCGACGTGGATCAGATAGGGCCCACGCGCAGGACGGGCGAGCACATACATCTCCGGCCGATCATGTCCCATCATGTACAGCAGCCCGTCCGGCCCGATCGCCCCGCCGGATGCGGCCTGGGGGGCCATGCGCTCGACCAGCTGCGGTGGCAGCGCCCAGCCTCCGACCCGCCGCCAGCGTTCGTCATGCAGCTGGACGCCGGCGAAACTATTGTTCTTGAAGGCGAGGCCCGTCTCGTCGTTGTAGTGCGCCAGCCCGACGATCCAGTCGCCACCGATCCGGTCGAACCACACCAGTGAGCCTTCATCCATGATCCCCAGCGGGATCGAGCGCCTATGCACCAGCGTCGCAGTGTCGAAGATTTCGACCGAATTGGCGAAGGGCAGGCGCGGGTGGTTGGAATTGGCGCACCATAGCGCGCCTGCCTCGACAAAGCAGGAATTGAGGTGCCCAATCAATCCGCCGCGCTCACCGCGCCAAATCGCCTCGCGCTCACCGGTGGCGCGGCTGTAGCGGGCAATGACGAAATTGCCGATCGCATAGACATGATCACCATCGACCGCGACTCCCTGCCCGGCCTCCGGCGCGCTCCAGCGGGCGGTTTCGGTCGCGCTGAGCTCCTGCACCTGCGGAAGCTGATAAATCGGCGCGCTCTGCTGCGCTGCCGTTGCCCCCGCGAACATGACCGGGGCCAGCATGACAAAGGGAAGGCCTGTCAGCAGTTTGGCGATGCGGGGCAAGCGACCCGTTCCCTCAGTTCCTGACCAGTGCGATATGGTTGGCAACCGGGCGCTCACGGCCGGGAACCCCGGTGTGGATCGGGCGGTTGAGGATGCGCGGTTGCCCGCTTTCGTCTTCCACCACCAAGGTCGCCGAACCTCCACCATCCAGATTGATCGCATTGCTGGCCCCCAGTTCGACAAACAGGTCGGTCAACGCCTGCAGCGTCGCTCCCGCGCTATAGCCCTCCTGCCGTCCATCGACCACCACCATCCAGCCGCGCCGTCTGTCAGCTGAAACGCCGATGGCGGTGCGAGGCTGCGGGGTTGCGGCATAGTTATTGTCAAAGGCTTCGAAGCTGCGGCGCGCACCATCCGCCAGCAGGCGCGGACCGGCAGCCACGCCGCTTGAGAACCCGGCCGGGCAAGCCTGCCCGTCAGCGATTGCCACCACCAAGCGTTCAAAGCAGACTATTGCGTTCACGCGGATGTCGAGGTCGGTTTCGATCGGTGAGGCCACCGCACCCGCAGCCACCACCGCGCCCGAGGCGTTCACCGGTTGGCCTTCATGCGGGTAATAGTCGTCGCCGCCCTTGGTCCCGCCGGCAAACGGCAGGAAATAGCTCGCGTTGATCGCCGCCACAGCATCGCGGGCGTCGAGAAAGCGGCTGGTACGCATCGCCACAAACTCCATCCCTGCTTCAGGGTTGGCCGGGGTGGTGATCAGCGCTAGGTTGGGCTGGGTGAGATCGAGCTCGAGCACCTGCGCCACGAACACTTGATCGTCCCCGCGCGTTAAGGTGATGTGCCGCACCCCCGGTTGGATCGAGATGCCAGCCACATCAACGGCGGGCATGGCCGTTGATGGCTGCGAATGGCCCGCGGCACAGGCACCAGTCGCGGTCAATGCGGCCAGGGCAAATCCAAACGCAGACATGCGCGAAAAAGTCACAAGGCGGCTCCGGTCGGCAAGAGGGATGCGCCGGAGCGCGGCGGCTTGATGCACGCCGCGCTCGGCAAGATGGATGTCAGAACTTGAACGCGACACCGGCAAAGTAGGTGCGACCATACAGGTTGAAATCCTGCAAGGCGTTGCCGACGGGCGTGGTCTGCACGTTACCTCTGGTTTCATTGGTGATATTGCGCACCTCGGCGGTCAGCTGGACCTGATCGGTGATATCAAGGCGCCCGGTCCAGTCCAACTGCCAGTAGGTTTGATCGAAGCGATCAGTATCGGCCACCGCCGAGGTCGAAATTGCGGTCGGGAAGCTGCTCGACCGGGCATAGGTGACGCGGGTTTCAAACGGCCCCTTGTCGTAGAACAGCGAGGCGTTGAACACGGTGGTGGGCTGCTGGAGCAGCTGGTCAACCTCGCGCAGCACCACGCCGCTGGTGCCGACCACATCAACCTTTCCATCAAAATAGGAGAAGTTGGTCGATACGCCGAGTCCGGGAAGAATGCCGACCATGTCGCCCAGATCATTGAGCACAAGGCTCAGTTCAAACCCGGTCAACCGCGCTTGCGAAACGTTGCGCGGCTGGGTGACGCGGGTCAGGACCCCGTCGATTGTCTCATCATCCTGGAAGCGGAAGATTTCGTTGGCGATATCCTTGTGGAAGACCGCTGCGCTGATCAGGCCCTGATTGCCGGGGAAGTAGAATTCGATGCTGGCATCGAAGCTGTCGGCCTCGCGGGCCTGCAAGTCAGGGTTGCCGCGCGCCAGCTGCGGGATGCCATCGCCGCCGATCGTAACGGTTTCGGAACCCGCCAGATCGATCGGGTTGGGCCGCCCCACCGCCTTGAACCACGACGCGCGCAGGCGCAGATTTTCCGCCAGATCAAAATAGCCCGTCACCGAGGGCAGCCAATTGTCGTAACTGCTGTCGCGCTCGACCCGGGTCACCGCGCCGGAAACCGTGCGCTGGCGTTCGACCAACGTATCAGTGGCCTCATAGCGCATACCGGCCAGGATGTTGAAATTGTCGGCCCGGAAAGCAAGCTGACCATATGCTGCGAAAACCTTTTCCTCGAAGGTGTAATCGGCCGCCGTGTTGGTGACAGTTTCGGCGAACAAGCCGCGGTTGGCACCGAAGAAATCGAGGAACGCCCCACCATCCAGAAGTGGCTGGTTATACTGGTTTAACGGCCCGCTGAAGGGCTCGCTCCGCACAAAATTGCGGGCATCAAGCGTGTTGCCCGCATTGAGCCTGAAGGTCGAGCGGTCCTCATCGAACACGCGGCGGTTGTCGCGTAGCTGGACGCCGGCATCAATCCCGAAGCCGCGATCACCGCGCGCGCGATTGTAGCTGTAATCGGCTGAATATTCCTCGACGAAGTCATCGCTGAACTGTTCGTAGAAGATGTAGCTGGTGAACGGATAATTGGCGCCATTCCCAAAGAAAGCCGGATCGTTGACGGTCAAGATTGGCGCCAGATCTTTGAAGATATACGATCCGCCCAGCGCGTTGAGGTTGTTGGCAGTGGTAAAAAGGATCTCGTTCGACGGTTCGTGGAAGGTCGCCTCGGAATAGCTCGCCGCAGCCTTGATCACATGCCCGTCGATCGGCTCCCACTTGAGATGCGACTGGGTGGTGAGCAGCGGCTTGTCGATGAAGAAGTCGTTGAAGCGGATGAAGGCCTGCCCCTGCGGAAAATTGTTTGCAGCGCCATTGACCGTCTGCGTGCCGCGCAGATTGAGCTGCTGGCCGAGCCGCAGTTCGGTATCTTCCTGATTGTAATGCGAAACGAAGGCGTCGAGCTGGAACCGCTCGGTCGGCCGGAATTCGATCTTGGCAAGCCCGCCGAGGCGTTCGATGGTGTTGGGATAGCCCTGGTAGATCACACTCGATGCGGTCGGGAAATCATTGAGCCGGGCCGAGCTGTAGCCGCCAGCCGAAAACCGCTGCTGATCGCGGCGGCGCTGGA
>JANNWO010000087.1:0-18583 GCA_031408395.1 Sphingomonadales bacterium
GCGGATCGCGGCGGGCGCGCACTGGAACCCGAACAAGGACGTGCCCAAAAGCTGGTACTTCCCGATCCCCCAAGGCTACGTCGATTACCCGACGCTCGAGGAAGAGCGGGCCGAAGCGGCGGAGTAACATGGTTCCCGGCAGTGTCCGCTTCGGGCGCTGCCGGGATTATAGTTGCCGTTCGGGAAGCGACCCCATTGCTGCCGTTCGTAATCGGATTTACTCAGCAGCAATGGAAACCACATCCAAGATTCAACTGCTTCTGCTCGCGGCATTGGTCGGCGTAGCCATAGGTTGGTATGTAGGCGTAAGAACGTCCGCGCCAGATACGCAGTGGGTGAACGGAACATATCGCAACCCATGCTGCGCGGACGTCGTGCTGACTGATGGCGTGATGACAACGCCCGGTTTGCGAGTAGGCTTTACCCTTGAGCATATGAAGTTCGGCTTGGTTGCCTATCCAGCACAACCTGTTGAAGTTGAGAACAATCGTGTTGTCGCTCGACCGAACAGCGCGACGACCTCAATCTTTTTCGACGACAGTCTTGGCTCGTTCACTTTGAGGTGCGGGCCCGATTGCGCTGAGAAAATTGTGTTCAGCCGCTTTTGATCTGGGTAGCAAATAGTTGCTTCCCACCCAATTCTGGTCATTCAAGCCACGCAGTACGGTCTCCAAAAGCGGCCACCGTCCGGCACGCTTTGCGGCGACGGTTGCCCGATAGACAGGCTATTGGGTTGGGGTAGGTCCTGGGGCGGCGGGAGCTGCTCCGGCCCCTTCGCTTGTCGGCGCGCCGTCGATCCCTTCGGCAGGGGTGACGACCGGCTGTTCGGCATCGAGATCGCTCGGCGCGGCGGCCTGACGCGGGGCGAGCGGGGCTTCGGACTCGAGCTGGTCAAGCGGGATCATCGCATCGCTGACCGATCCGGCGAGCACTTCGCCCGAGGCTTCCCCGCCCTGCTCGGCAGGCGCAGCGGCCTGATCGCCGCAGGCCGCGGCGAAGAGCGTGAGGGCGAGGCCAAAGGCGAGAGGCGCGCAAGGGGCTTGGGGGCGTTTCATTGGCACGCTCTTTTCGCCGCCGCGTCCAATGCGTCAAGAAAATCCGTGGATGTCGCGATCAGCGCCTTGTCCCATTGCTCGGCTGAAACCGTGAGGCCCAACCGCGCCAGGCTGGTCACGCCAAATTCGGCGATCCCGCAAGGCACGATCCCGCTGAAGTGGCTGAGGTCAGGGTCGAGATTGACCGAAAAGCCGTGCATCGTCACCCAGCGCCGCACGCGCACGCCGATCGCGCCGATCTTGGCCTCGCGCCCGTCGATGTCCTTGGTCCAGATGCCGACGCGGCCTTCGGCGCGCCAGCTTTCCACCCCGAAGCCCGCCAGCGTGGCAATCACCCAGCCCTCGATCGCGTGGACGAAGCAGCGCACGTCCTTGCCGCGCTTGGCCAGGTCGAGCACGAGATAGCCCACCCGCTGCCCGGGTCCATGATAGGTGTAGCGCCCGCCGCGCCCGGCCTCGACCACCTCGAAACGCGGGTCGACAAGCTCGGCAGGATCGGCGCTGGTGCCTGCGGTGTAGACCGGCGGGTGTTCGAGCAGCCAGACGAGTTCGGCCGCCTCGCCCGCATGAACGGCGGCATTGCGCGCCTCCATTTGCGCGAGCGCAGCAGCGTAGGCGACGGGCGCGGTGTCATGCCGCCATTCGATCGGGGTTGCGCTGCCAGCGGCGGGAGCAATGCTTGCCATGGCGCAGCGGTGGGGGCATTGAGCGGCGAGATCAAGAGGCGATTGCGCACCGCTTCGCCTTCAATACCCTCGGGACGGATAGACACCAATGGCAGACCGGAAGCTCGACATGGCCAAGCTCGACATGGGACGCGCATGGGTACAGGCTACCGGGATGATCGGCGCTAACCGCGACTTGGTCGGGGTGCTGGCGGGGCTGTTCCTGTTCATCCCCTTGTTCGTGGTGGTCTACGCTCTGTTCACCAGCGGCATCGATTTCGGAGCAGGCGGCGGCGAGCCCAACCCCGAGAAGGTCGCCGCCGAGATCAACGCGCTGCTGGTGGCCAACTGGTGGGGGCTGCTGCTCGCGGCGTTCGGCCAGCTGTGCGCCAGCATCACGATCCTTGCGCTGCTCGCCGATCCCGACCGGCCGACCGTGCGCGAGGTGCTGGGCATGGTGCCGCGGCTGATCCTGCCGATGATCGGTGCACAACTGCTGATCACCTTGCTGACCCAGCTCCCCTCGCTGATCGCCGGTCTGCTGCCCGAACCAGTTGCCGCCGCGCTCAGCTTCGTCGTCCTGCCGCTGACGCTCTACCTCACGGTCAAGTTCTGCCTGACGAGCGCGATGATCGTGCTCGGCCGCAAGCGTAATCCGGTCGAGGCGATGCGCGGATCGTGGCGACTGACCAAGGGCAATTCGTTCCGGCTGTTCGGCTTCTTCGCCATGCTGATGCTGGTCGCGGTGGTCATTGGCCTGATCTTCGTCCTGGTGATCGGCCTAGTCCTCTCGGCGGCTGGCGACCGGGCCGCGCTGATCGGCAATGCGGTGGTCTTCGCGCTGTTCCTGACAGTGTTCTACACCATGTCCTTTGCGCTGACCGCGTCGATCTACCGCCAGCTCTCCCAGTCCGTTCCCGACGAGGAAGCGGACCTCTTTTCGTAAGCGAGCGAGCCTGCAGCGATGGCCGACACCGATCCTGCCCTGACAAAGCCCGCTGCTGCGGGAGCAGCTTCGCCGACGGGGGCGATCCCGCCTGCGCGCATGGCGCTGCTGTTCATGGTCATGCTGGTGACCGCAGCGGGCAACACCGCGATGCAATCGGT
Organism: Sphingomonadales bacterium; assembly: GCA_031408395.1. GTDB lineage: Bacteria > Pseudomonadota > Alphaproteobacteria > Sphingomonadales > Sphingomonadaceae > Erythrobacter. The sequence goes on from JANNWO010000087.1 coordinate 2,828, forward strand.
GATGCCCTCGATCGGCACCGCGCTGAAGGTCACCGACGTGTGGATCAGCCTCGCCTATAGCTGGTCGGCGCTGCTTTGGGTGGTGTGCGCGCCGTTCTGGGCGCGGCGGTCGGACAAGCGCGGGCGCAAGGCGATGATGGCGCTGGGCCTGTCGGGCTTCATCACCTCCTTCGTGCTGTGCGGCGCGGCGCTGTGGGCGGGTCTTTCGGGCTGGCTGACGGCCTTCTGGACGCTGGTCGCCTTTGCCGCCGCGCGTAGCCTGTATGGCGGCTTCGGCAGCGCCGCGCCCCCGGCAGTGCAGGCCTATGTCGCCTCGCGCACGCCGCGTGCCGAGCGGACGCAGGCGCTTTCGCTGATCGCCTCGAGCTTCGGGCTCGGCACGGTGATCGGCCCCGCGCTGGCGCCGCTGATGGTGGTGCCGTTCCTCGGCCTCGGCCTCACCGGCCCGTTCCTGGCCTTCGCCGCGATCGGCGTTGTTGCGCTGGTGCTGCTGCGCACGCGCCTCCCCAACGACGAGCCGCAATATGCCGCCCGCGGCCAGGCGCTCGCCTATTCGAGCGGATCGGGCGCGCCGGTCGATCCTGAGGAGGCGTCCGAAGCTGGCGAGGTCGACGAAGCTGGCGAGCCGCCGCGCCTCACCTGGCGCGACCCGCGCCTGCGCCCGTGGGTGTTCGCCGGACTGTTCGGCGGCCATGCGCAGGCGATGGTGCTCGGCATCTCGGGCTTCCTCGTGCTCGACCGGCTCGGTTTGCGCGACACGCCTGCCGAGGGTGCAGGGCCGGTCGGCCTCGTGCTGATGAGCGGCGCGATCGCGACCTTGCTTGCGCAATGGGGCCTGATCCCGCGCTTCGACCTCGGCCCGCGCGCAGCGACGCTGTGGGGGATCGGCATCGCCGGTGTCGGTACGATTATCCTCGCGGTGGCGGGCGACCTCCACCTGATCGCCTTGGGCTATGCCATCGCCTCGCTGGGCTTCGGCCTGTTCCGCCCTGGCACCACGGCGGGCACCTCGCTCGCGGTCACCCGCGCCGAGCAGGGGCAGGCCTCAGGAATTGTCGCTTCGCTGGCGGGGGCAAGCTACATCTACGCGCCAGCGTTGGGCGTGTGGCTCTACGGCCGTTCGGACTGGCTGGGCTTCGGGCTGATCGTGGCGCTGTGCCTCATCGTGCTGGTGCACGGCTGGTTCAAATTGCAGGCGGATCGGGATTTGACGAAGGACCGGAGCTAGCCGGATCGCGGTGCTCGGCGGCGCAGCCGCCGCGAGGCCACGCGGCCGAGCCGCAGGTGCTCAAGCCCGCAGGGCTTGAAACAGCACCGAGGACGCACCCGCGGAGGCGGGTGCGCAAATCAAAGTATTTCCAAAACCACATCCTGCGGCCGGCACAGCCTTACGCCCTTGTCGGTCTCCACCAAGGGCCGCTCGATCAGAAACGGGTCGGCTACCATTGCAGCCAGCACCGCCGCATCATCCGCCTCGGGAAGCCCCCGCTCTGCTGCATCAGTGCCGCGTAGGCGCAGGCCTTGCTGCGGGGTGATCCCGGCATCGCGGTAGAGCTGCGCGAGCTTCTCCGCGCTCGGCGGGGTCTTGAGATACTCGACCACAGTGACGTCCACCCGGCTCAAGTTCTCGAGGATCGCCAGCGTCTTGCGCGAGGTGCCGCAAGCCGGGTTGTGCCAGATCGTCGCTTTCATTGTGCTCATGGCTCACTCACCGTTCGGCACGCGCAGCGCGGGAACCGCCTTGGCCGCATCCTCGGGGCTGATCCCCGGCGCGGGCGCGGCGCTGATGCGTTCCTGTCGCAAAGACACCCGGCCAGCCTGCTCGACCGCCTTGATAAGCCGCGGATAGACCCCGCAGCGGCAGATGTTCGGGATGCCCTGCTCGATATCCGCGCGGGTCGGCGCGGGGTTGCGCAGCAGCAGCGCAGCGGCGGACATGACGATGCCGGGGGTGCAATAGCCGCACTGGATCGCCTGCTGTGCCACCATCGCCTGCTGCACCGGATGCGAACGGTCGCGGCTCAGACCCTCGATGGTGGTGATGATCCGCCCCTCGGCCTCGGCCAGCGTGATCGCGCAGGAGCGTAACGCCACCGCGTCGACCAGCACCATGCACGCGCCTGAGCACTCCGGCCCGCCGCCGCACGCTTTCGTGCCGGTGAGGTTCATCGCTTCACGCAGCGCGTAAAGCAGCGGCATGCGCGGATCGAGGTTGAACTCGACCGGCCGCTCGTTGACGGTCATGCGCGACATTGGGCGCCCCTGTTAGCGGCTTACTGGCGCCAGCTGTCGTCGATCTTGTCGACCCGGCGCTTCCACGCCTCGAAGTCGAACATCCCCGCGCCGCCCTGCCCGCTCATCACGGAAAGGTCGCGCTGGTGAACGTCGACCACCGACTGGGGGACGAGGTTGGGGTTGCCCATGCTGAGCGTCGCCACCTGAATCTCGCAGGCGCGCTGCAATGCCCACATCTTGACGAACATGCCCTGAATGGTGCGGTCCATCACGACAGGGCCGTGGTTGCGCAGCATCAGGATGGTGTGGTTGCCGAGGTTCTGCACCAGCCGCTCGCCTTCTTCGGCGCGCACGGTCACGCCCTCGAAGTCGTGGTAGCCGATCTGGCCCTGGAAATTACAGGCGTAGAAATTCATCGGCAGCAGCCCGTCCTTGTGGCTGGCCACCGCCATCGTCGCCGTCGTGTGGACGTGGCAGATCGCGTCGGCGCGGCTGCCCAGATGCTTGTGGAAATAGGCGTGCTGGGTGAAGCCCGCCTTGTTCACCATATAGGGCGAGCCGCCGACATTATTGCCCTCGACATCGATCTTGACGAGGTTGCTGGCGGTCACTTCGCTATACAGCAGGCCGAAGGGGTTGATGAGGAACGTGTCCTCCTCGCCGGGCAGCTTCAGGGAAATATGGTTGTAGATCGATTCCGACCATCCGAGGTGGTCGAAAATCCGGTAGCATACCGCCAGATCGAGCCGCGCCTGCCACTCTTCCTTGCTGCACGAGCCCTCTAAACTGTTGGGCGTGGGTTTGAGCTGGGTCGCCATCGGGCCGTTCCTCTTCCATCTGTCCTTGACCGCCGCTATCGCACGCGCGGGGAATGCTTTGCAAGCCACGTAGCCTGCCGCTAGGTTCCTAAGAGCATGAACGCGCCCAACACTCCGCGCCTCGTCAGCGGCAGCATCCCCGGCCACCTCGTCAGCCAGACCACCCCTGCGGTGATCGGTGTGGCGGCGATCATGTCGATCGGGATCGTCGACGCCTATTACATCGGCCAGCTCGGCAGCGAGGCGCTCGCAGCAATTTCCTTCATCTTCCCCGTCGCGGTGGCAAGCACCTCGCTGGGCGTGGGCGTGATGGTCGGGATCAACTCGGTGGTCGCCCGGGCATTGGGCGAAGGCGACCACGCCAAGGCGGCCCAGCGCGCCAATTTCGGGATCGTATTCGCGGTCGCCTGCGGGCTCTTGATGGGCCTGATGCTCTGGGCGCTGATCGACCCGATCTTCACCGCAATGAACGCGCCGCCTGCGCTGATGCCGCTGATCCGCGCCTACATGACCCCTTACGCGATGGGCTTTCCGCTGAGCCTTGCAATCATGGGCTTCAACGGCGTGCTGCGCGGACAGGGGGAGGCGCGGCGGACCAGCACCGTCAGCATCACCTATGCTGCGGCCAACTGGGTGCTGAACCCGATCCTGATCACGGGGGCGTTGGGTTTCGAGGGCTTCGGCATCGCGGGGGCCGCCTATGCGACGACGATCGGCTGGGCACTGGGCGTCGCCACGGCGCTGTGGCTGCTGCGCGGCACGCCGCTGCCCTTGAACCTCGGTCTGTTGCGGAATGGCAGCCTGGCGGGTCCCGCAAAGGCGATCATCCGTGTCGGGCTTCCGGCGGCTTTCTCGAATGCGATCAACCCCTTGGGGCTTGCGGTTCTCACTGCATTTGTGGCGCTCGAGGGGGAGGCGGCGGTCGCCGGCTTCGGCGCGGCAGGGCGCTTGCAGAGCTTCGTGATCGTCCCGCTGCTCGGCCTGTCGGGCGCGATCGGGGCGATCGTCGGGCAGAACTGGGGCGCGGGCCGCGTCGACCGTGCGCGCGAGGCGGTGCTTTACGCCGGCGGCTTCTGCATCGTCTGGGGGCTGATCGTCGCGATTGGCGTTATGGCGGCGGGCCAAAGCTTCGCGCGGATCTTCACCTCCGATCCCGCAGTGGTCGCCGAGTTCGACCTCTACCTCAGGATCGCTGCGTGGGGCTATGCCGGGTTTGGCCTGCTGATCGTCGGCAACGGGATCATGAACGCGGTCGACAGGGCGGGTTTCGCGCTGGTGCAGTCGGTCATGCGGGTGTTCCTGGTGATGCTGCCGGTGGCGCTGGTCCTGCAGCCGGTCATGGGAAGCGCCGCGATCTATACCGCAGAGCTGGCCGCCAATGTATTCGGCGCGGTTTCGGCGGTGGTGCTGGTGCGATACATTTTCCTGCACAAGGCCCCGCTCACAGGAGCGACCGCGCGCTAGGCCCTTGTTAACCAACCCTGCCCCATAGCCTCCGCCGGAAGGTGGCAAGAGGGTGCGCTCCTAATGGATGATCTGCTGGCGGACTTTATCGCCGAGACGCGCGAGATGTTGGAGGCTTCCGGCGGCGAAATCGTCGCCTGGGAGGCTGATCCAACCGATCGCGCGCGCCTCGATACGATCTTCCGCTTCGTCCACACCGTGAAGGGCAATTGCGGCTTCTTCGATTTCCCGCGCCTTGCAAACCTCAGCCATGCCGCCGAGGATGCGCTGGCGGATTGCCGTGCCGGACGGCGCGATCCCGACCAGCAGCTTGTCACCGCAGTGCTTGCCGTGATCGACCGGATCGCGGCGATGGTCGATGCCATCGAAGCGAATGAACCTATCGACGATGGTAACGACGACGACCTCATCGCGATGCTCGATGTTTCACATGAAACACATTTTACAGGGGGTCTGGAGGGGGCCTACGAGGGGTCTAACCCCCCTCTGAACGCCTCTACGACTGGTCTAACGGGCGCTATCGAGGATCAAAACGTCGATCGTTTCGGGCCTGCACGCCGCGCCGACGTTGCCGGTTCCGGGGCCGCTGCCCAGCGCACCATCCGGCTTCCGGTGGAACTGCTCGACCGGGTGATGAGCGGCGTGTCGGACATGGTGCTGGCGCGCAACGATCTTGCCCACCGGCTGCGGCAGGCAGGCAACCAGCCGACCATCGACGGGCCATTCGAAAGGCTCACCACGATCCTTTCCGACGTGCGCGACGCGATCACCCGGATGCGGATGCAGCGCATCGAGACATTGTTCGGCGCGCTCCCGCGCCTCGTGCGCGATCTTTCGACCGAGCTTGGCAAACAGGTGATGGTCGATCTTGACGGCGGCGAAGTCGAACTTGACCGCGAGATGCTGGAAACGATCCGCGATCCGCTCACCCACCTCATCCGCAACGCCATCGACCACGGCATCGAAACGCCCACCGCGCGCCTTGCCAACGGCAAGCGCGAGATCGGCCTGCTGGCCATCGCCGCGCGGCAATCGGGCAATACCATCTCGATCGTCATCACCGACGATGGGCGCGGGCTCGACGAGGAACGCATCGCCGCCAAGGCGATCGCCACAGGCCTCGTCGCCGCCGCCGAGCGGCCTTCGATGAGCCGCGACAAGATTTTGAACCTCATCTTCGAACCCGGCTTCTCCACTGCCGAGGTCGTCAGCAACGTTTCGGGCCGCGGCGTCGGCCTTGATGTGGTGCGCCAGAACCTCGAGAAGGTCGGTGGAAGCATCCGCGTCTCCTCGACGCCCGGTTATGGCACCGCCTTTACCCTCCAGATCCCGCTTACGCTCAGCATCATTGCCGGGCTCACCGTCGAGGTCGCCGGCCACCGCTTCGCGATCCCGCAGAGCTATGTCGAGGAGATCGTACAGGCCTCGTCCAGCGCGCTCGACTTCACCAGAATGGGCGAGACCGCGCTGGTCACCTTCCGCGGTAACCGCGTACCCTGCCTGATGCTCGGCGAGGTGCTCGGGCTTGAGGCTTGCGAGATCGCCACGATCGAACCCACGCCTTCTGCTGCCCCCGAACCCACCCTCGTGATGCTGCGCCTCGCCAGCGGCGACCTGTTCGCGCTCGCGGTCGAAGGCATCCACAGCCACGGCGACCTGGTGGTCAAGCCGCTCGCGCCTGCCGTGATGAAATCGGGCCTCTATGCCGGATCGACCCTGCTAGACGATGGCCAGCCGGTGCTGCTGCTCGATGTCGCCAATATCGCCGCGCAGCATCACCTCGTCTCCGACACCCGCACCCGGGTGCTCGCCGCGCGCGAGGACAATGCCGCCGATGCTGCGACCAACGCCGAGCGCGCGATGCTGTTCACCGATTTTGCCGGACGCCGATCAGCCGTGCGGCTCGAACTCGTCCAGCGTATCGAGACCGCGCCCGCCACCGCCATCGACCGGTCGGGCGCCCGCCCCCGGGTGGTGATCGACGGGATGATCCTGCCGCTGATCGGCTTGCCGGATGGCCCGCTGACTCTCAGCCGCGTGCGCCTGCTGCGCCTCTCCGACGGGGCGTGCGAACTGCTCTACGCGGTGCGCGAGGTCGAGGACGCGGTAGAACTCACTGAAGGCTTGCACCCCGTGCCCGAAGACCCGCTTGCCGAGGCGATCACGCTGATCGGCGGCCGCCCGGTCACCCTGATCGACGCCCACGCGCTGTTCGCGCTCCATGGTGAACCGCCGGTCGCGGTCGAGCGCCCGCGCTGCACATTGCCGCAAGGCGAATGGGCGCGTACCATTCTCGCCCCGCTGGTCGCGGCTGCAGGCTACGAAATTGTCGCTGAAGGCGAGGCCGGTGACGGCACGCTCGGCATCCTGTTCGACGACGTCTACGAAGTCGCCGGGGCACTGAGCCGCCCGCTGCCCGCAAGGGTGATCCGCCTGCGCGACCAGCCCGATGCGCCGCCGGGGGCCGATACGATTTACCGCTACGACCGCGAGGGCCTGCTCGCCGCGCTGACCGCCGCGGCCGCCGAAGCTGCGACCACGCTGATCGCGCGCACCGGAGAAGCTGCATGACCGGAGACCTGCTCGTCATCGCCCGCATCGCGGGGCGCGCCTGCGCGCTGTCGGCGCTCGACGTGAAATCGGTGATCGAGATCGGCACAATCACGCCGATCCCACGCGCGCCCGTCTGGATCGCCGGCATCACCGCGCTTCGCAGCCAGGCGCTAACCGTGATCGACTGCCGCCGCGCGATTGGCATCGGGGATGCAGAGTGGCCGACCGACCACCGTGCCGCCGTCGTGACCGAGGGGGGGCACTCCTACGCGCTGCTGGTCGATGCGATCGAGGACATCACCACCGCCGCCAGCGAAGCGGGGCAGGTGCCCGGCGGCTTCGGCCCCGAATGGTCGCGCGTCGCCACCGGCATGGTCGAGACGATGGCTGGCCCCGCGCTGCTCGTCGATCTTGCCGCGCTGCTGGCCGGGCCGGACGCCGTTCGCCACGAAATCGAAGCCGCAGCTTAATCCAATCCTTACCAAATTGGCCTTAGTTAAAGCGCTCCAAGCGCAGGATGTCCCATGAAAACTTGCCTCATCGTCGATGATTCCCGCGTCATCCGCAAGGTTTCGAGACACATTCTCGAGACCCTCGGTTTCGCCGTAGAGGAAGCCGAGAACGGCAAGCTGGCATTGGACGCCTGCGAGACAGCGATGCCCGATGTGGTGCTGCTCGACTGGAACATGCCGGTGATGACAGGCATCGAATTTCTCGTCCAACTGCGCCAACGCCCGGGCGGCGACCGGCCCAAGGTGGTGTTCTGCACCACTGAGAACGACGTCGCGCACATCCGTCAGGCGATCCAGGCCGGAGCGGACGAATATGTGATGAAGCCGTTTGATCACGAGACGTTGCAGATCAAGCTGCAGCTTGTCGGGTTTGCGTGAACCGCCCCGCCTCCCTGTCGCGCCCGCTGCGAACCGATAGCGCCCGCCGCCCCTTCGCTCACCCGGGAGCCGCCGCGGCGATCCGGGTGATGATCGTCGACGATTCGCTGACCGTTCGCACGATCTTCAAGCGGATGGTCGATAGCGATGCCGCGCTGGTGGCCGTCGGCACGGCAAGCAGCGCCGAGGACGCGATCAAGCAGCTTGGCACCAGCCCGGCCGACGTGGTGCTGCTCGATCTCGAGATGCCGGGGATCGGCGGGCTGGATGCCTTGCCTGCCATCCTCGCCACCCCCGGCCAGCCGCAGGTGCTGGTCGTCTCCTCGCTGACGATGGACGGGGCCGAGCACACGCTCGCCGCCTTGCAGATGGGCGCCGCCGACACGCTGGCTAAGCCGCGGCCCGGCGGCTTTACCGAAGATTACCGCTCGCAGTTGCTCGTCAAAATCCGCGCGCTCGGTTCGCGCGCTGTCGACAACACCGCCGCACCGATGATCGCTGCGCGGGCGCGGGCGGAGGCCGAACCCTCCTTCGCCCGCCCCGGCCTTACGCGCCGCACCTGGCGGCCGCAGGTGGTGGCGATCGGCGCTTCGACCGGCGGCATACACGCATTGGGCCTGATGCTGCGCCAGCTTGGGCGCGATTTCGACGTGCCGTTGCTGATCACCCAGCACCTGCCCGGCTCGTTCATCCCGGTCTTCGCCCGCCAGATCGAGGCGGCTGTCGGGCGCACGGTTGACATCGCGACCGACGGCCTGCCGCTCACCCCCGGCAGGATCGTCATCGCGCCCGGCCACGGGCATATCGTGGTGCGCCGCAAGGGCAGCGGTTCAGGTTCTTTTGGCGGCCTCGTTGTCGACGTCTGCACCAAGCCTGCGGCGAGCGGCTGCACCCCCTCGGTCGACCCGATGCTCTCCAGCCTTGCCGAAGCCTGCGAGGGCCGCGCGCTTGGCGTGATCCTGTCCGGCATGGGCCGTGACGGCGCACTGGGCGCCAAGGATCTCGTCGCAGCGGGCGGCACGATCTTTGCGCAGGATGCCGACAGCAGCGCGGTGTGGGGGATGCCCGGCGCTGTCGCGCGTGCGGGCCTTGCCAGCATGATCGCCCCGCCCGACCGGCTCGGCGACGCAGTAATGGCGCAAGCCGCCGCGCCCGCCGCGCCCGCCGCGCCTGCGGGGCCGTAATCATGGACGCCAGCGAAGTCTCCCACCAGATCATCGCCGAACTGCTCGAAGCGCGCACCGGTCAGCATCTCACCGAGAGCCGCCGCTGGCGCGTCAACTCGGCGCTGGGCGGCATCTTCCGCGCGCACGGTATCAGCAATCTCGACCAGCTCGTCTGCCTCCTCGCTGCGCCGCCCGCCAGCCCCGAAGGCACCGACCTCACGCAAGAGGTGGTCGAGGCGCTGCTGAACAACGAGACCTATTTCTTCCGCGACAAGCCGACCTTCGACCAGCTTCCGGCCGAGATCCTCCCCGAACTCGCCCACCGTCGCCGCGATGTGCGCCGCCTGTCGATCTGGTCGGCGGGCTGCTCGACGGGGCAGGAGGTCTACAGTCTCGCCATGCTGTTCGCCGATCAGGCCGAAAAGTGGCAGGGCTGGACCATCGACATCATCGGCACCGACGTCTCGCACCGCGCGATCAACGCCGCACGCAGCGGGACCTACAGCCCCTTCGAGGTGCAGCGCGGGCTCGGCGTCACACAGATGCTGCGCCACTTTGACGAGACCCCGCGCGGTTGGAAGGTACGCGACGAGGTGCGGCGCATGGTACGCTTCGGTCAGCACAATATCCTTGGCGAACAACACCCCGGGCGACTTCCCTTCGATCTTGTGCTGTGCCGCAACGTGCTGCTCTATTTCGACCGCTCCACCCGCGGCGAGGCCTTCGCGCGATTGTCTGGCGCGGTGATGCCCGATGGTTATCTGATGCTCGGCGCGGGCGAGACCGCGGTTGGCCAGACCGACCGCTTCGTGCCCGCCTCGCGCCGCGCGAGCTTCTTCGAGCCGGTCGCTGCCCCTGCCCCTGCGATGCTGCGGAAATCTGCCTGAATCCGGGCAATTCCCGCATCCCGGGGGCCCAGGCTTTACGCTTCCTTAGCCGCTTTCCTTTAGGACGATTCGGAAAGCAAGCCGCACCGCTCGGCGCGCCCATCGGGATAGACCAATAGTGTTCAAGGTGAAGCAACCCCTGCATCTGACCCCGGTCGGGCTTGTGTTGATCCCGATCGCGGTCGCCAGCGTGACGACCGGCGCGCTTACGGCGGGAATGGTGCTGTCGGGCCACTGGGCTACCGGCTCCAAGAGCTCGCTGCTGATCGCCGCTATCCTGATCTATGCGGCGGTGCTGTTCTTCCTCGGGCGCAGCGGCATCGCCAGTGTGCGCGGGCTCGAGCGGCGCGCCACCTCCGATCCGCTCACCCGCCTGCCGAACCGCCAGGCGCTCCACGAGGATGTCGCCTACCTCGCGCGCGGCGATGACGAGGTCGCGCTAGCGATGATCGATCTGGACAGCTTCAAGCAGATCAACGACCACTACGGCCACGCGGTCGGAGACCAACTGATTGAGCGCTTCGCCCAGGAACTTGGCACTGTGTGCGGCAAGGAGGCACGCTGCTACCGGCTCGGCGGCGACGAATTCGCCGCGGTGATGAGCGGCAAGGTTTCGGGCACAATCCTCGAAGGCATCTGCCGCACGCTTCTCGACAGGCTCGGCACGCCGCTGGCGATCGACCATCGCCACATCGCGGTGGGTGCGAGCATCGGCCTGACCCGCTCGACCGCCGCCCAGCGCATTGCTTCCTCGGAGATGCTGCGCCGCTCCGATGTGGCAATGGACATGTCGAAGCGCAGCGGGAAAATGCGCTGCACCTGGTTCAACGAGAGCTTTGATCGCCGCCGCGAGCGTGTGCGCGAGATCGAGGAGGATATCCGCAGCGGCATCGCCAGCGGCGAATTCAGCCTCGCTTACCAGCCGCTGGTGGACGCCGAGGACAAGCGCATCGTCGCGGTCGAGGCACTGCTGCGCTGGGACCGGGGGAACCGCGATCCGCTTGGCCCCAATGTGTTCATCCCGGTCGCCGAGGATTCGGGCCTCATCAACCCGCTTGGACTTTGGGTGCTGCGCCAGGCCGTCTGCGACGCAATGCGCTGGGGCGATATCACGCTGTCGGTCAACATCTCTGCCGCGCAGCTGCGCAATGCCGAATTCCCCATCAAGCTTGGCGAAGTGCTCGAGGAGACAGGCTTCCCGCCGCACCAGCTCGAGCTCGAGGTCACTGAGACCTGCCTCGTGCTCGACCCCGTGGTGGCCGAACGGACGCTCGGCGTGATCCGCAGTTTTGGGGTGCGCATTGCGCTCGACGATTTCGGCACGGGCTATGCCTCGATCGGCTTCCTGCGGCGCTTCCGCTTCGAGAAGCTGAAGCTTGACCGCAGCCTCATCGAACTCGCCGGGGTGGATGAGGGCAGCCGGGCGATGATGATTTCCTCGATCGCTCTCGCCCGCGCGCTCGACATGGGGGTGACCGCCGAGGGCGTCGAAACCGAGGAGCAGGCCGAACTCGTGCGGCTCGCGGGCTGCGACCAAATTCAGGGCTGGCTCTATTACCGCGCGCTTCCCGCGCACGAGATCGACCGACTGATTACCGAACAAAACGCCGCGCTCGCCGGGATTGCCATGGCGCGCGCGCACGGAGGCCAAGCGGCATGAGTGCACTTCAGGACATCGCCCTCAATCTCGAGGCCGAAACAGCAGGGCAGGATCACGCGCGCCCCGCTGGCACCGCCGCGAAGGCTCATCGCTGGTTCGCCCGGCTGTCGATCGGCAGCAAGATCACGCTGTTTTTCAGCCTCAACCTCGCTTTTGCGCTGATTGCCGGGCTGTTCGTGGTCGGTGGATATATCGAGCTCGGCCAGCACGCGACACGCATTCGCTCCACGCACGAGGCCGCGCTTTCGGCCGAGCGCCTGCTGGTGCAGATCGGCGAGGCCAATCGCCACGCCGAGATGCTGGTTGCCGATGGCGATCCGGCCCGCGCCCGCGCCGCACGCGAGGCGCTGGACCGCGCCGCATCGAGCGCGGCCGTCCTGACCGAGCGCGCCGCCGATGACGGCATTACGGCCCAGGACCAGATGGCCCTGATTCGCGAGGGGATCGTCGATCTTGACCGGCAGGTTACCCGTTACCAGCCCGATACCGCCGACGCGGCGGCGCGCCGCAGTCAGGCGTCGGAAATCGCCGCCACCAGCGGCGCGGTGCTGGAAGCGGCCAAGGCGATGACCGCCACGCTCGGCACCGCGGCCGACAGCATGGCTGATAGCGGCGCGGCCTTGATCTCGCGGCTGCTGTTGATGTGGATCGGCCTTGCCAGCGTCCTCACCCTCATCACCCTGTTCGCCCAGCGCTATTTTAACCGCACCGTGGGCGCGACGCTGAAGGCGATGGCGCGGCAGATGAGCAGCATCGCCGCCGGCGAGCGCGATGTTGCGATCAGCGGCAAGGACCGCGCTGACGAAATCGGCGAGATGGCCCGCGCCACCGAAGTTTTCCACCGCGCCGGACTGCGGCTCGAGAAGCTCAGCCGTGAACGCGCCGACCGCGCCAAGGCCGAGCTCGACGAACAGGCCCGCCAGCAGGTGCTGCGCGAGGAGGAGCGGCTCGAACGTGACCGCGTGCTCCATGGCATCGCCGACCAGTTCGAACGCACCGTGGGCGAAGTCGTCACCGGCGTCGTCTCCGCTTCGAGCCAACTCCATTCGACTGCCGCGCTGATGGCGAACACCGCCGAAGATTCGAGCGCGCGCACCGAGCAAGCCTCGACCGCGATGCAGGAAGCCAACCTCGGCGCGACCGCCGCCGCTGCGGCCAGCGACGAATTTGCCATGTCGATCGGTGAGATCAGCCGTCAGGCGGCCTCTTCCGCCGAACTTGCGCGTGAGGCGAGTGTCCTGGCGCGTCAGGCCGACAGCACGATCGGCGCGCTCGCCTCTTCCGCAGAGGCAGTCGGCCAGATCGTCGAGCTGATTCGCACGATCGCCCAGCGCACCAACCTCCTCGCTCTCAACGCCTCGATCGAGGCGGCGCGCGGCGGCGAGGCGGGACGCGGCTTCGCGGTGGTCGCCAGCGAGGTCAAGGAGCTCGCCAACCAGACCAGCCGCGCGACCGAACAGGTCTCCGAGCAGATCCGCGCCATGCAATCGACCACCGGCGCCAGCGTCAGCGCGCTGCGCGACATCGCCGCCCAGATCGAACAGCTCGAGACCACCGCGGTCTCAATCGCCACTGCGGTCGACCAGCAATCGGTCGCCGGGCACGATCTTGCCCGCAGCATCGACCTTGCCGCGCGCGGGACCGAGAAGGTTTCCGGCCACGTCGACATGGCGCGCGCAACGGCGCTGTCGACAGGCGCTGCGGCAAGCCAAGTGCTCTCCAGCGCCACCACTCTTGAATCCCAGGCGGCAACCTTACGCGCCCAGGTCCAGAGCTTCCTTGCCAGGGTGCGCGCCGGCTGATTCGCGAACCTCGTGGTTCCTCAAGTTTTTTTAAGGATTATCCTTCACAAAAGCTTGCGACACAGCCCCGGGGGATTGCGGCATGAACATGATGAGCTTGCAGGAGCGACGCGAGGAACAGGCCGTCCCCGAATTCGTGCGCGACTTAAGGTCGGACTATGCACTGGACGATGCGGAGCATGACGCTCTGTCCGTCGGCGACGCTCCTCAGCGCAGCACCTTCCTCGAACGGCTGACCTGGTTCCGCAACCTCTCGCTCGCGCATAAGATCAACACCGTGTTCGGCACCTTCCTTGGCGTGGGCGTGCTGATGGTGCTGGTGCTTGGCCTAGGGCTTGGAGAGCTGTGGACCCGCTACAATTCTACCGCGCGCGTGCAGGAGACGCTGGTCGCCGCCGGGCAGCTGCAATCGACCGCAGGCGAACTGCGCTACCATTCGGTGCGCGTGCTCTACGATCGCAGCGCATCCCTGCGCGAGGCGCAGCGCACTGCGGAAAGCGCGCTCCTCACCCATGTTACCGGCCTCGAGACCGCGGTGACGGCTGAAGCTCCCGAAATCGCCCCCCGCGTCGCTGCGGTGCGCGAGGAAGTTGCGCGCTTCGAGGACACCTTCGACCGCGCCAGCGAGGCCGTTCGTGGCGGCGGCAACGCCAATGCGGCTGCCGAGGCGGTCTCGGACCAGGGCAACGCGCTGATGGGCGCGAGCGCGAAGCTCGCCGCCGAACTCGCCGCGCGCGGCGAGTCGCAGGAAGCAAGCGGCATCCGCTACTTCTTCAACATGATCCTGATCATCGGCGGGCTCGCGGCCTTTGGGGCAGCGGTGCTGCTGCTCGGGCTTGCCTATCTGTCGCGCGATTTCTCACGCAAGATCGTCGAGATCACAAACGCCATGACGCGCCTCGCCGACGGCAATCGCAACTTCGAGATCGCCGGCGCCGACCGGCAGGACGAGATCGGCGCGATGGTGCGCGCGCTCGACCTGTTCAAGCGCGCGAGCAAGCGGCTCGAGAGCTGGGCGCGCGAACGCTCGGAGAAGGCTGAGCAGGAATTGCAGCACCAACAGGAACGCGAGCGCGAACGGCTCGAGGCCGATGCCAAAAAGGCCGCGCTGCTCGACGACGTCGCCCGCCAGTTCGAACGCACCGTCGGCGACGTGGTAAGCGGCGTGGCGGCGGCTTCGAGCCAGCTCCACACCACCGCGACCCGCATGGCGACGAGCGCCGAGGAAGCCAGCCGCCGTACCGGCGAAGCGGCGGCCTCGATGGAAGAAGCCAATGCCGGGGCCACCGCAGCAGCAGCCGCGAGCGATGAATTCGCACTTTCGATCAGCGAGATCAGCCGTCAGGCGGCTTCGTCGAGCGAGTTGGCGCGGCTTGCCACGGTCGCCACAGGCGAAGCGGACGAGACCATCTCGGCGCTCGCTGCCTCCGCCGAAGAGGTTGGCCAGATCGTCGAGCTCATCCAGACCATCGCCCAGCGCACCAACCTGCTCGCCTTGAACGCATCGATCGAGGCCGCGCGCGGGGGTGAGGCGGGGCGCGGCTTCGCGGTCGTCGCCAGCGAGGTCAAGGAACTCGCGATGCAAACCACCCGCGCGACCGAGAAGGTCGCCGACCAGATCCGCGCGATGCAATCCACCACCGGCGCCAGCGTCAAAGCGCTGCGGTCGATTGCAGGGCAGGTGAAGGAGCTCGAATCCACCGCTGTCTCGATCGCCACGGCGGTCGACCAGCAATCGGTCGCGGGCCGCGATCTTGCCCAAAGCATCGACCTTGCCGCGCGCGGGACCGAGAAGGTCTCCGCCCATATCGAGGATGTGCGCCAACTATCGCTTTCAACCGGAGCGGCGGCCAGCCAGGTGCTCTCCAGCGCCGATGAGCTTGAGGCGCAGGCCACGCATCTCGGGGATCAGGTGCGCGGCTTCCTGCGCACCGTGCGGATGGGCTGAAGCGCTCAGCGCGCCGCGGCGATAACCGGTCAGACGGTCCGCATGAAGCCCAGATCGGGGCTCGCGAAGCGGCCGATATTGGGCGCCACCGAAGCCATCTCCGACGGGGCAACGCCGAACCACTTGGCCAGCGTCGCCGAATATTCGTCGACCGATACTGCGGGCAACAGACGCCCTTGCCCGACCTGATCGGCGGTGCTTACCGAGACACTGGGTGCGCGTCCGTAGAAGCGTCCCCCGCTCACGCCGCCGCCGACGATGAAGTGATGTGAGCCCCAGCCGTGGTCGGACCCGTCGCCGTTTGAGGTGAAAGTCCGCCCGAAATCGGAGGCG
>JANNWO010000088.1:0-6403 GCA_031408395.1 Sphingomonadales bacterium
CGTATGAACAAACAAGTCAACCATGCCCGTAGCCTCAAGATCACCAAGATCGGCAATTCCGCTGGAATTATCCTGCCGAAGGAGGTGCTGGCTCGTCTGCGTGTCGATATCGGTGATGATATCTACCTGTCCGAAACGGCCGATGGCCTTCGCGTGACCGCATCCGATCCCGAATTTGCCGCTTTGATGGACATGGCCGAAGGGATCATGCGCAAGGATCGCGATATCCTCAAAGTGCTCGCGAAATAGCGCAGGACCATGTCGACCGAACGCATCGAGCCGATCTGGCTCGACAGCCGCATTGCCTATGCCGTCCACGATCGCCAGCTAGCCGAGCATGGCGGCGGCACCGGTGTACGTGATGCAGGAGCACTCGAATCGGCGCTGGCCCGGCCGATCAATCGCTGGAATTACGGCGAGGAAGAACTGGTTCAGCTGGCCGCAGCCTATGCCTTCGGCATTGCCCGCAACCACCCGTTCGTGGACGGCAACAAGCGCACCGCATGGATCATGGCGCGACTGTTCCTGCTCGCTAACGCGGTCGAAATCGCCTTCGACAGGGTCGATGCAACCAACACCGTGATTGCGCTGGCCGCCGGAGAGCTTTCCGAAGAAGAGCTCGCCGACTGGTTCAGGCAGCGGGTGGTCGCAGCGAGCTAGTCCCGCGTTACGACCAAGTGGCGCGCGGCGGCAAGCTCATCAGGATCGCGTCGATATTGCCGCCGGTCTTGAGCCCGAAGATCGTGCCGCGGTCGTAGACGAGGTTGAACTCGGCGTAGCGGCCCCGGTATTCGAACATCTGCGCCTCGTCGGCGGCATCGAACGCGCTGTTCATCCGCTTGCGCACGATCGCGGGATAGACGCTGAGGAACTGCTTGCCGATGTCCTGGATGAAGGCGAAATTGGCATCGAAGGCGGTATCATCCGTGCATTCGAGGTGGTCGGCGAAAATCCCGCCCACGCCGCGCCCCACCTGGCGGTGCGGGATGTAGAAATACTCCTCCGCCCACTTGGCATACCGTTCGTAATAGTCGGCGCCGTGCGGATCGCAGGCAGCCTGCATCGCCGCGTGGAACTGGGCCGTGTCCTCGTCATAGGGGATCGGCGGGTTCAAGTCCGCCCCGCCGCCGAACCACGCCTTGGTGGTGGTGAGGAAGCGGGTGTTCATGTGGACAGCGGGCACGTGCGGGTTGGTCATGTGCGCAACGAGGCTGATGCCCGTGGCGACGAACCCGGGCGCGTCGGCGCTGGCACCATTGATAGAGCCCGCGAATTCCTTGGCGAAGCTGCCGCGCACGGTCGAGATATTGACCCCGACTTTCTCGAACACCTTACCCTTCATCAGGCCCTGCACCCCGCCGCCGGGATCGGGGTTGCCCTCCTCCTCACGGTTCCAAGGGGTGTATTGGAAGCTGGCGTCCGACCCCGCCTCGCGCTCGATGCTCTCGAATTCTGCGCAGATCTGGTCGCGCAAAAGCTCGAACCACGTCTTTGCGCGCGCGGTTTTGTCAGACCAATCCATAAATCCCGTTCACCCTGAGCTTGTCGGACGCGAAGCTGAAACGAAGTTTCAACGGCTGTCCTTTTCCTGAACCAACCGGTTAGAAGAAAAGACAATGCTTCGACAAGCTCAGCATGGACGGTTTTTGTTGCGGACGGCGAGAAAGCCCGCAAAGGGAGGGCCATGGTTCGCGATATGTTCGCCTCTTTCGAGTTCGCCGGGCACGAGCTGGCATTGGGTCAGGCGCGTGCGCTTTACTGGCCCGCGGAACGCGCGCTGCTGGTCGCCGACCTGCATCTCGAAAAGGCGAGCTGGTTCGCAGCACGCGGCCAGATGCTCCCGCCCTATGACAGCCGCGACACGCTCGAACGGCTGGCGGATGCGGTGCGGGTAACTGGCGCGCGGCGGGTGATTACGCTTGGCGACAATTTCCATGATGATGCCGGTGCGCTCAGATTGGATGCCTATTGCACGGGGATGCTGGAGGCGCTGACCCGCGCGCTCGACTGGGTGTGGATCACCGGCAATCATGACGAGCAATTGCCCAAGGGCTTCGGCGGGGCGATCGTGCCCGAGCTGGAGATAGGCGGGGTGATCCTGCGACACGAAGCGCGCGCGGGGGAAACCGCGCCGGAGCTGTCGGGGCACTACCACCCCAAACTGCGCGTCAATGTCCGGGGCCGCCACATCGCCCGGCCCTGTGCGGTGCTGGGGCGGAGCGCGGCAGGAGCCGAGCGCATGATCATCCCCGCCTTCGGCACGCTCACCGGCGGCATGGACGCAGGCGCGCCCGAAATCCTCACCGCGCTGCAACCGTCCCGGAGGATCGAGGCGCTGATGCCCGCCAAGGACCGCATCGCGCGGTTTCCGCTGTGGCAGGCGGGGGGGTGATGGAGTTTGCGCCGCTTGCCTATGTGTGGGGCACACTGACGGTGTGGCATGTCGCGGTGTGGCTGGCATTCGCAATACTGCAGGGAGTCGTTTTGCCGCTTCGCTATGGTGGTTCAGTAAACTGGTTCTCGCTGCCATTTTTCTTGATCATGCTGGCGATTTTCTATGGAATCTTCGCGCTGATGTTCGGACAGTTATTCGGCGACAAGTACTCTTGGTCGCAGCTCTGGCCAAGCGGCGTGCTACTCGGAGGGTCGTTCGGCGCGCTTGTCTTTGCCCGGACTAGATCATCTATCCGACCGCCAGTCGCCTTTGCGCTGCTTGGCGTGGTCTTAGCCGCAGCATTTTACACATTCTGCCTTTGGCTCTTACCGCGCATCGTCGGCTTCGGCCTGATCGACTGGCCCAAATTCTCATGGGGCGTGCAGCTTTAAGCGCCGCAAGACTCCACCTAGCGCTCGCCCGGGTTTCGCACTATGGAGCGCGCAGCACGTAAGCCACCACAGGAGAACACCCCATATCACGTCCACCCCGGCGCTCGATGGCCCCGCCCGTAAAAAGCGGCCCGCGATTTGATAATATGATCACCGTCCCCAAGGTCCGCGTCATTGACGACGATGGCGAAAACCTTGGTGTGATGTTCACCCGCGAAGCGATTGAGCAGGCCAACGAAAAGGGCCTGAACCTCGTCGAAGTGTCCCCAAGCGCGGACCCGCCGGTGTGCAAATATCTCGATGTCGGCAAATTCCGCTTCGAAGCGCAGAAGAAGGCCAACCTGGCGCGCAAGACGCAAAAGACCCAGGACATCAAGGAAGTGAAGATGCGGCCCAACATCGACACGAATGATTATGACGTGAAGATGCGCAACGTTCACAAGTTCATCGGCAATGGCGACAAGGTGAAGATCACCCTGCGTTTCCGTGGGCGCGAAATGGCGCACCAGCACCTTGGCATGGACTTGCTCAAGAAGGTGCAGGACGATGTCGCCGAATACGCGAAGGTCGAAGCCTTCCCGCGGCTCGAAGGCCGCCAGATGCTGATGGTTCTCGCGCCCAAGTAAGGCTGCGCCAATCGCTGCAAGGATACAGGGGCGGGCCGCAAGGCTTCGCCCCTTTCCATTTGGCCTTTCCCTTTGGCCTTTTCCTTGCCCCATCCTCTCCCATCGACCGGGTCGGGCTTGCCGGAGCGGGCGGCCTGCTGATAGGCCCGCAAGCATGGACGGGGGAGACACCATCGGATGACCGCACGCCGGATCGGCCTCATCCTCGGCCCGATGGTCTTTGCCCTGACGGTGCTGATCGCCCCGCCTGCCGGAATGTCGGCGGGCGCATGGCTGGTCGCCGGGCTGACGGTGTGGATGGCCGCCTGGTGGATGACCGAGGCCGTGCCGCTCACCGTCACCGCGCTGCTGCCTTTCGTGGTGCTTCCGCTCGCCGGGGTCTCCACTGCCGAAAAAACCGCGAGCACTTACTATTCGCCGATCCTGTTCCTGCTGCTCGGCGGTGCGTTCATCGCGCTGGCGATCGAGCGCACCGGGCTGCACCGCCGGTTGAGCCTCGCGATCCTGCGCGGCGTCGGCGCCAACGGCGGGCCGGTGCGGCTGTTGCTCGCCTTCATGCTATCGACCGCGCTGCTCTCGATGTTCATCTCCAACACCTCGACCGCACTGATCATGATGCCGATGGCGCTGGCGGTTCTGGAGGGAGGCGGGAGCGTGGCCGATGGCGCGCCCTCAAGCAGCGCAGCGGTAGGGCAACAAGAAAGCGCGATCCCTCACGAGGGGATTGCGGGCGCGCTGCCGATGGGGATCGCCTTTGCCGCCAGCATCGGCGGGCTCGGCACCATCGTCGGCTCGCCCACCAACGCCATCGCGGTCGGGATGCTCGACGAGATCGTCGGCGTGCGCATCACCTTTGCCGAATGGTCGCTTTACGGCATTCCGATGGTGCTGCTCGGCACGCCGCTTGCCGCGTGGATTGTCGCGCGGGTGCAGAACGTGGCAGGCCACCCCTTCGACATGACTGCCGCGCGCGCAGCGATCGTCAGCCATGCGCAGTGGACAACGCCCGAGCAGCGCCTCGTCCCGCTCGCGCTCATCACCTTCATCGCCTGGGTCACCCAACCGCTCGTCGCGCCGCTGCTGCCGCCCGGATCGTGGACCGACGGCACCATCGCGGTGATCGCGGCCCTCGCCCTGTTCCTCCTGCCCGACGGCACGGGGCGTCCACTGCTGGTGTGGCACGAGGCCGAACGTGCGCCGTGGAGCGTGATCTTCATGTTCGGCGGCGGCCTTGCGCTGGCGGCGGGGATGCAGGCGTCGGGCCTCGCCGGGTGGATCGGGCAAGCGCTGCTGCCGCTGGCGAGCTGGCCGCTGATCCTCGTCGCGCTTGCCGTCGTGGCGCTGGTGATCGTGGTTACCGAGTTTGCGAGCAACGTGGCGACTGCGACCGGGATTGTGCCGGTCGTCGGTTCGCTGGTCGTCGCCTTGGGGGCCGATCCGATCCTGCTCGCACTGCCCGCCGCGATGGCGGCAAGCTGGGGCTTCATGCTTCCCGCAGGCACCGGGCCCAACGCGATCGCGTGGGCGACCGGACGCATCCGGATCGGGAAAATGGTCAAGGCCGGCGCGCTGCTCGACGTGTCGGGCGTTCTGCTCATCGTGGGTGTGGTGTGGCTGATCGCATCGTTCACGTGAAATCTTCCGCCACCCGCTTGAAAGGATCGTGCGCGCACGGTACCTCTCGCTCCAGCACAGCGGTGCCAGCGGAGAGGCGTTCCTGCGGAGGTTAGGAACGGGCGCCCTGCGCCGCCGACCGACTCCCGCCTTCCTGGGAGCGTGAGCCCAAGGAAGGACCCGTCGCCATGACCGACGCCGTCGACACACCGACCCCCCGCCGCAAGCCCAAGCCCGCCAAGCGCGAGATCGGCGGCCGCCCGCTGAAGCCCTCGACGCTGATGATGGGCTACGGTTACGACCCGGTGCTATCGGAAGGATCGTTGAAAGCACCGATCTTCCTCACCAGCACCTTCGCCTTCGAGAGCGCGGCGGCGGGCAAGCGCCACTTCGAAGGGATCACCGGGATCCGCGAAGGCGGGGCGGAAGGCCTCGTCTATTCGCGCTTCAATGGACCCAACCAGGAAATCCTCGAAGACCGCCTCGCCGTGTGGGACGGGGCCGAGGACGCGCTTTCGTTCAGCAGCGGCATGACCGCGATCTGCATCCTGATGATGACCTATGCGAGCGCCAACGACGTGATCGTCCATTCCGGCCCGCTTTACGCCGCCAGCGAGGGCTTCGTCGCCAAGGTGCTGAGCCGCTTCGGGGTCACCTATGTCGATTTCCCCGCCGGGGCGACCCGCGAGGAGCTCGACGCCGTGCTGGCCAAGGCCAAGGCGCAGGCGACGACGCGCGGCGGCAAGGTGGCGATGATCTACCTCGAAAGCCCGGCCAACCCGACCAACGCGCTGGTCGATGTCGAAGCGGTGCGCGATGCGCGCGACGCGGCCTTGGCGGACGGTGCTCAAGTAGCCGAAGGCGGTAGCACGCAAGAGATTCCCATCGCCATCGACAACACCTTCCTCGGGCCGCTTTGGGCACGCCCGCTCGATCAGGGCGCGGACATCGTCGCCTATTCGCTGACGAAGTATGTCGGCGGCCATTCCGACCTCGTCGCCGGGTCGATTGCAGGGGCCAAGCGCTGGATCAATCCGGTGCGCGCGCTGCGCAACACGATGGGCGGGATCGTCGATCCCCACACCGCCTGGATGCTGCTGCGCTCGCTCGAGACGGTGGAACTACGCATGCAGCGCGCGGGCGAGAACGCCGCGAAGGTCTGCGCATTCCTGCGCAGCCACCAAAAGGTCGATGGCCTCGGCTATCTCGGCTTCATCAGCGACGCGCGCCAGCAGGACATTTATGATCGCCACTGCCTTGGCGCAGGCAGCACCTTCTCGGTGTTCATCAAGGGCGGCGAGGCGGAGTGCTTCCGCTTCCTCGACAACCTCACCATC
>JANNWO010000089.1:0-15910 GCA_031408395.1 Sphingomonadales bacterium
AATCGCCGGCGTCGGCATTACCGAGGAACAGGCCAAGGAACGCGGGATCGCGGTCAAGGTCGGCAAGTTCCCGATGATGGCCAACAGCCGCGCCAAGGCCAACCGCGACACCGACGGCTTCGTCAAGGTGATCGCCGATGCGGAAACCGACCGGGTGGTGGGCGTGTGGATCATCGCCAGCCTCGCGGGCTCGATGATCGCCGAGGCTTGCGTTGCGATGGAATTCGGCGCGACCAGCGAAGATATCGCATACACCTGCCACGCTCACCCGACCCATGCCGAGGCGCTGAAGGAAGCGGCGATGGCGGTGACGGGCAAGCCGATCCATATGTAAGGCCGAGAGAGCGGTGTACGCGCGCGTCTTTGATCGCCGCCGACTGACGCTGCCGCTGCTGTTTCCGTGCTTTGGCGGGCTCTACTACCTGTTTGCCTATGATGCACCGCTGCGCCTGCTGCTGATCAATGCAGGTGCGCTGGCAGCGGCGCTGTTATGGATCGTGCTGGGGCGATTGCCCTCCGACCGGAAGGTGCGACTAGCGATTGCAGCGGGGGCGGCACTGGCCCTGTTTCTGCCGCTGGTGATCGGTCCCGAGGTAGGCGGCGTGCGGCGCTGGCTGCCAGCGGGGCCGGTGAGCCTGCATTCCGGCGCGCTGCTGCTGCCGCTGATCACCATGCTGGTCGCGCGCGAGCGGACCATCGGCGCAGGCCTGCTCGCGCTGGCGGGCGCGGCGCTGGCGCTGCAATCCGATGCCGCCGCGCTGGCGGCCCTTGCGGCGGCGAGTGCGGTGCTGGCGTGGCTGGATCGCGGCGTAGCTTATGCGGCCGTCGCCGCTGTGGGAGCGGCATTGGCTGTCATGACCTTCAGCGATGGCACGTTGGAACCGCAGGTCTTCACCGAAAACGTGCTGCCGCATGTGACAGAGCTATCCTTGTTCAAGGCGGCTTGCTTGGCGATTCTGCTTTTCGTGGTGCCGCTCTGGCATCTGGTCATTGATCCCCAGACCCAGCGCACAGAAGGCTATGCGCTGGCGGCGCTGCTGGTGGCGCTCGGCGTAATGGCTGTCATTGCGCCCTTCCCTTACCCGCTGATCGGCTATGGTGCTTCGCCGATCCTCGGCTTCGGCCTGGCGCTCGGCGCGGCGGCAAGGCGGGAGCAACTGAAGGCGGGCGAGTTGCTTGAACTGACGGAGCGAACTCAGTGACCCACCAGACGGGCTTTTGCGTCGCGCGCTAAGTCGCTAGACCCCTCAGCCAAGGGGAGAATTCACACATGGCCTATCCGCAATTGACCCGTGAGCCCGGTGCGCTCGCCACTGCCGCTGCGATCCGTGCCGGCAAGCTCAGCGTCGTCGAGGCGGTCGATGCCGCGATCGTGCGGCTTGAACACCTCGATGCCGAGATCGACGCGCTGGCCGTGCCGAACTTCCGTGCGGCCTTCGAAGAAGCCAAAGCGCTCGGCGCGGCAGGCCCGCGAGGCGACCAGCCATTGTTCGGCGTGCCGATGACCATCAAGGAAAGCTTCGACGTCGCCGGCCTGCCGACCACCTTCGGCCACCCGCAATTCCGCAACCAGATCGCCCCGCGCGATGCGCTGCTGGTGCGGCGGCTGAAGGCGGCGGGCGCGGTGATCGTCGGCAAGACCAACGTGCCGGTCGACCTCACCGATTGGCAGAGCTTCAACCCGGTCTATGGCCGCACAACCAACCCCCACAACCCCGAGCGTTCGCCGGGCGGCTCGTCGGGCGGGAGCGCAGCCGCGGTGGCGAGCGGGATGGTCGCCTGCGACTACGGCACCGATATCGGCGGATCGGTGCGGGTGCCGGCGCATTTCTGCGGCGTGTGGGGGCACAAGACTACGTGGGGCCTCGTCCCCAAGCACGGCCACGACCACCCCGCCGCCTCGCGCCGCGACGGCTTCGTTGCTGCGCATGATAGCCCGCTGAGCATCGCCGGGCCGCTGGCGCGCAACGCTGCCGATCTTGCGGTGCTCACCGAAGTCGGCGCCGAGGTGCCGCTACGCCGCCGCGCCAAGCCCTTGCGCGAATGCCGCCTGTTGGCGATCACCAGTCTCCACGGCGCTCCGGTGGATACCAGCGTGCGCGAGCCCACCGAGGCCGCGCTCAAGACGCTCGCCCGCGCGGGCGTGCAGATCGACCGAACGAGCGACCTTGTCCCCGACCAGACCGAACAATATCGCGCCTATCTCAAGATGATGAACGTGGTGCTGGCGCGCGGCGCCCCCGCGCCCGACGGTAAGCGCGCGTCGGCCACCGACTGGTTCGACCTACTCGACGCGCAGGCCGCCAATGCAGCCCGATGGGAGGCTCTGTTCGAGGTCTACGACTTCGTCCTCGCCCCGCCAGCCCCTGTCCTTGCCGTCCCGCATAGCGAGCAGGCGGTGTTCAGGGGCACGCTCAACATCGACGGCACCGAAGAGCCGGGCGGCGGCGCGCTCGTCTGGGCCGGGATCGCGACCTTCCCCGGCCTGCCAGCGACCGTGCTCCCAATCGGCAGCGGCAATTATCTGGGCGCGGAGCTTCCCTGCGGGATGCAGGTGATCGGCCCGCGCTGGAGCGATCTGGACTGCATCGCTGCGGCCGAGGCAATCGGCCAAGTCTTGCACAGCTAGACCGACTTCGTCATGGCCCGCCCGATGACCATAACCATGCGTTCCCTCGCCAAATGGCACATCTGGCTCGGGTGGCTGGTCGGCGTGCCGATCGCCATGTGGGTGGCGACGGGCCTGTTCATGACCCTGCGCCCCATCGAGCAGGTGCGCGGCGACTCTATGCGGCGCGAGGTGCAAGCGCCGGCACTGGTGCTCCCCGGCAGCACGCTGGCTGCGCCCGGGGCCGAGCTCAGGGACATGCGGGTTGTCATGCAGCAGGGCCGCCCAGTCGCGATCCTCACCGGGCTCGACGGCGGCGTCAGACGGGTCGACTTTGCGACTGGCGCGGCTATCCCGCCGCTTGACGCAAATGCCGCCCGCGCGCTGGTCGGCCAGCGCATCATCGGCGGCGACGCAGCCGAACGGATCACGTTCTTCCCCGCCGACAAGGCCCCCGCCGATTTCCGCCGCCCGCTCGCCGTTTGGCAAGTCGCGCTGGCCGATGGCACCAATGTCTATGTCGGGCGCGATACCGGCGAGATCGAGGCAGTACGCACCCGCTGGTGGCGCGCCTTCGATTTCGCCTGGGGCCTACACATCATGGACCTCTCCGAGCGCGAGGACACCAGCCACCCGGTGCTGATCCTCTTTGCCGCGCTGTCGCTGACGGGGGCGCTGATCGGCTGCGTGCTGATGTTCCGCCGCCGCAAGGCGCGGCCGCGCTTCGGGCGAGGGGATGGCGATCTTTCAGCTGCCGCCTCATTGCCCGCAGACAGCTTCAAGTTCGACTTTGACGGCGATTTCGATTTTCCATCCCCATGACCCCCACCGTCCTCACCCCGATCCTCGATCTTCTCGACCTAGCCGGCATCGCTATCTTCGCGCTGTCGGGCGCGGTGCTGGCGGCGCGGCTCAGGCAGACCTTCGTCACGATGGCGTTCTTCGCGCTGGTGACCGGCGTCGGCGGAGGCACGGTGCGCGATCTGTTGATCCGCGCACCGGTGTTCTGGATCGACGATCCGTGGGTCGCTGCCGTTTGCCTCGGCACCGCGCTGATCGCGTGGTTCACGCCTGTGCGCTGGTGGGAGGGCAAGGGCTTCGCCTATGCCGACGGCGCGGGGCTCGCTGCCTATGCCGTGCTCGGCAGCGCCAAGGCGCTCGCTTACGGCATCCCGCCCGTTCCTGCCGCGCTGATGGGGGTGATGACCGGCTGCGTCGGCGGGATCATCCGCGATGTGGTGGCCGGGCGCCCCTCGATCATCATGAGCCCCGAACTCTACGTCACCCCCGCCGCCTTGACCTCGGCGCTGACAGTCGCAGGCATGCTCGCTGCACGGCTGCTGGGCCTGCCCGACGAGGCCGCATGGAGCCTTGCCTTCGCTTGCGGCTTTGCGCTGCGTAGCGCGGCGATCCGCTGGGAGTGGGGCCTGCCGAGCTATGGCGCAGCAGGCCCGTAAGGCTCACTGGCCGCCGGTCTGATCCGGAGCGTTCTCGGGGATTTCCTCGCCCAGTATTGGCCCGCCGGGATAGGACGGCATCCGGTCGCTGACCGTGCCCGGCGCCGCTGACGCCGGACTTTGTGCGAGGCGGACCGAGGTTTCCTGCACCGCCATATCGGGGCGCACCGTGCCGCCGATGGCCGAGCGGGCTGCGGCGTAGGTATCGTCGCTCCACTGTCCACCGGTGCTTGCCGCAGAAGCTGCGAAGCCCTCGCCAAGGTCGACCGTTTCGATCCGGCCGTCATTACCGATCCGGCAATCGAAGGAGCCGCCGCTCGCCAGCGCGCCGGTGACCTGCCAGCCCGAGGCCGTCCGCGCGACATTGTCGACTGTGTCGACCCGCTGTTCGCGCTCGATCCGCTCGACACACATGTTTGCCGCATTATCGAGGCCCGAGGCGCTGGCTGCACGCTGCGGTGCGCGGCGATCATCGCGGAAATCGCGGTAATCGCGGTCGCGGATATAGGGGTCGCGCTCGACCACCACTACGTCGCGGTCGCGCTGGCGACGGTTCTCGGAGCTGATGAGTGCGGCGATCCCGCCGATCAGCACCGCGCCGAGGATGACATCGCCTGCATCGACGCGGTCGCGCCGCCAGCGGCGGTCATTTCCCCAGCCGCAGCCGCGCCAGCAGTCATAGCCGGAGCTGATCGGCTCAAACTGACTGGCGGCGAAGACGGCAGGGATGGTCGGCGGAGCCGCGCGGGCGGCGGCCATCGCGGGGGCGGACGTTACGGTACCGGAAAGCGCTGCTGCCAAGGCAAGCGCGCGGATAGTCTGAGCCATTGCTCTCTCCTGTTGCTGTCGGCGCGTCCACCATTCGCTCCGATAGATGCGAGATTAGGCGTGCCTAGCTTGCGCCCGGCTGAACCGTTCATACGCACAAAAACCGCCCCGCGCTTCCGGTGGGAGAGCGCGGGGCGGCGAGGATGTACGCTGCGAAAAGGCTAGCAGCGCGCAAATGTTAGGGCGTGTCAGCGCAGGCCGCGGATGCCGCTGTAGTCGACCAGCGGAGCGCCGCGACCGTCGACATAGCAGCTGAAGTTGCCGCGATCATTGCCGCGGCGATCCCAGCCGCCGCCCACGTCGATCCGCCCGCGCACCCGGAAGCCGTCGCGGGTCCGATCGATATCGCGCACGTCAATCACGTCGGCAAAACGATAGCCGCCGCGGCGCGCCTGGTTCTCGGCCGCCCGCACGCAGCGGTCGACAGCTGCACGGGGGCTCACGCCGTAGCCAAACCGGTCGTCGCGATCATAACGGTCGCCGCGATCGTAGCGATCACCGCGATCATAACGGTCCCCGCGGTCAT
This sequence comes from Sphingomonadales bacterium, assembly GCA_031408395.1. Taxonomy (GTDB): domain Bacteria; phylum Pseudomonadota; class Alphaproteobacteria; order Sphingomonadales; family Sphingomonadaceae; genus Erythrobacter. The sequence continues at coordinate 5,420 of JANNWO010000089.1, forward strand.
AGCGGTCGCCGCGGTAATCGCCACGGTCCCGGTCGCCGTCGAAGGCGCCGGCCAGCGCGGCGATGCCGCCGATCACAACCGCGCCGGCGATGATTTCGCCCGCGCTGATACCGTCGCGATCGCGGTGGTCACGGGCCATCGCCGGGGTTACCGACGTCGCCGTCAGTGCCGTCGCAGCGATTGCGCCGAGCACAAGCCGGGCCGATTTGCCGGAGGCCAGCCGGTTGGTCCTGGTGGTCATCGATGCACTCCTCGTCAGTCACCGCGAGCGAATGTGCGGCGGTGTCGAGGAGCGTTCTGCGCGATTCGGCGTGAGGCTTCGCTGAACTGGGGTGACAGGTGTTGTTCATTTTCCGATGCCTTTGGATGAACGGTTTGGCGCAAGTTGAAGCGCTGGACTGGCCGCCTCCGCATGCACTTCATCAACATGCTCGGCAAAAGGAAGGGGCCGGAAGCGTTCCCGCTCCGGCCCCCTGCCTTGTCCGTTGGATGAAGCGCGGCTTACGCGTCTTCGTATTCGTCTTCCGACTGCACCGGGCCCGAATCCTGGCCCTTGGCGCTTTCATCGCGCTCGACCAACTCGATGATTGCCATCTGCACCGCGTCACCCGCACGCACGCCGGCGCGAAGCACGCGGGTGTAGCCGCCTTCACGGTCCGAGTAACGCTCGGCCAGTACTTCGAAGAGCTTCTTGAGCTGGGTTTCGTCACCCAGACGGCTCATCGCGAGACGACGGTTCGAAAGACCGCCACGCTTCGCCAGCGTGATCAGCTTTTCGATGTAGGGGCGCAGTTCCTTCGCCTTGGGCAGCGTGGTCTTGATCTGCTCGTGCTTGATCAGCGCGGCAGCCATGTTGCGGAACAGGGCGTTGCGGTGGCCCGTCTTGCGGCCCAGCTTACGGCCCGAAATACCATGACGCATTGTAGTTATCCTTCGTTCGTAAGGAGCCCGTGCAAGGTAGCTCCATCCCGGTGGCCATCAGGGCCGCCACCTTCGCCCAAGTGGTGAGCCCCCGCTTTCGCAGGGGCTCACGAATTGATCAGCCGAGCAGCTCTTGTTCGAGCTTCTTGGCCATTTCCTCGATGTTCTCGGGCGGCCAGCCCGGGATATCCATCCCGAGGCGCAGGCCCATGCTCGAGAGCACTTCCTTGATCTCGTTGAGCGACTTGCGGCCGAAGTTCGGCGTGCGCAGCATCTCGGCTTCGGTCTTCTGGACCAGATCGCCGATATAGATGATGTTGTCGTTCTTGAGGCAATTGGCCGAACGCACCGACAGTTCGAGCTCGTCCACTTTCTTAAGGAGGTAGCGGTTGAGCTGGTTGGCGTCGCTCTCTTCCGCCTGCACCGCATGGCCGATCATCTGACCGACCGGCTGCGGAATGCCGTCTTCGAAGTGGACGAACAGAGTCAGCTGATCCTGGAGGATGCGTGCGGCATAGGCCACTGCGTCTTCCGGGGTGACAGTACCATCGGTCTCAACGGTCAGCGAGAGCTTGTCGTAGTCAAGCTCCTGACCGACGCGGGCGTTCTCAACCTTGTAACTCACTTGGCGGACCGGCGAGTAGAGCGAGTCGACCGGAATGAGACCGATCGGCGCATCGGCCGGACGGTTCTGCACAGCGGGCGAGTAGCCCTTCCCACTGTCGGCGGTCAGCTCCATGTTGAGCGTCGCGCCTTCATCGAGCTGGCAGATGACCAGATCCTTGTTCATGATCTCGATGTCGCCAGTGACGGCAATATCGCCCGCCTTCACAGCGCCCGGACCAGTGGCCGAAAGCTGGAGCCGCTTGGGGCCTTCGCCTTCCATGCGCAGAGCGATCTGCTTCACGTTGAGCACGATGTCGGTGACATCCTCACGCACGCCTGCAAGCGAGGAAAACTCGTGCAGCACGTTCTCGATCTTGATCGAAGTGATTGCGGCGCCCTGCAGGCTCGAGAGCAGCACCCGGCGCAGCGCGTTGCCGAGCGTCAGGCCGAAGCCCCGCTCGAGCGGTTCAGCCACGAAGGTCGACTTGCGGTGACGCTCACCGCCATCCTTGATTTCGAGGGAGTTGGGTTTCTTGAGTTCCTGCCAGTTCTTGGTGTTGACGGACATGGATTTCCCCTAATTCGCCTTGCGGGCGGTTCAAACTTGGGTGGGTCGGACGCGCCTGCGCGGCGCGACATCAGACCCGATCGGATGGCGGTGGCACACAGCGCCACCGCCAGCCCGGCGGATCAGACGCGGCGACGCTTGGACGGCCGGACCCCGTTGTGGGGGATCGGCGTGACGTCACGGATCGAGGTAATGTTGAAACCCACAGCCGCAAGACCGCGCAGTGCGCTTTCGCGGCCCGAGCCCGGACCCTTCACCTCGACTTCGAGCGTACGGACGCCGTGTTCGGCGGCCTTCTTGCCCGCATCGTCGGCAGCAACCTGGGCGGCGTAGGGAGTCGACTTGCGGCTCCCCTTGAAGCCCATCGTGCCGGCGCCGGACCAGCTGATCGTATTGCCCTGAGCATCGGTGATGGTGATCATGGTGTTGTTGAAGCTGGCGTTGATGTGCGCAACGCCGCTGCTAATATTCTTCTTGTCACGGCGCCGGATACGGCCTGGTTCGCGTGCCATCGTTATCTGTCCTCTAGCTCGTCAGAAGGAAAAAGCGTGAGGGCCCCGAGGGGCCCGCCAGCTTACTTCTTCTTGCCCGCGATGGGCTTGGCCTTGCCCTTGCGGGTGCGGGCGTTGGTGTGGGTGCGCTGGCCGCGAACGGGCAGGCCGCTGCGGTGACGCAGGCCGCGATAGGCACGCAGGTCCATCAGGCGCTTGATGTTCATCGCGGTCGTGCGACGCAGGTCGCCTTCCACGGCGAAATCGGCGTCGATGGTTTCGCGGATGCGCAGGACTTCTTCGTCAGTAAGGTCCTGAACGCGCGCGGAATGCGCGATGCCGAGCTTGTCAGCGATCCTAAGGGCGGTCGTGCGACCAATCCCGTGAATATAGGTGAGCGCGATGATAACGCGCTTGTTGGTGGGGATATTCACCCCGGCAATACGAGCCACTTATTTCTCCATGCTCCACAGGGGTCATGCAACCATCGGCGGCTGCCCCTATCTCAACGCTAAAACCATTCTAGTGTCCGCCTGCCAGAATGGCCTGAGCGCAAGGCCAGATCATAAACGGCAAAAAGTCCGGTCGGCACGCGCAAGGGCGATGCCTGCCGAACTTTCTTCGAACGTGTCGAATGAGCCGCGCGCATAGGCTGATTCGCACAGAGCGTCAACCGCAAGCGGCACGACAGGGGACATCGGCCGATTTGGACAAGGCGTCACAGCGATAACTGGCCGGATCAGCGCTTCGGATCGTCCTTAAGATCGCCGAAAACATCCGCGACCGAAGGAACCTTGGGTGCGGGCTTGGGCGCCGGGTTCGGCTGTGCCGGAGGCACTGGCTTTGGCGCAGCGGTCGCGGGTGCCGGAGCAGCAGCAGGCTGCTTGGCAACCGGCGCCGCTGGTGTTGCACGGACCGGAGCCGCTGCCGGAACCCTCGCTGGTGCACTGGCAGGCTTGGTCGCTACGCCCTGCCCTGCCCCGACTGACGGAGATGATACTGGCGCCGGTGCTGCCTGAGCCGGAGCCAACGCCGGAACAGGCTCCGGAGTGGCAACCGCAGGCACCACCGCCACCAGGCCAAGCTGCTTCGCCAGCGAGGCCAGCTGGGCACCCATCACCCCATCCACCGTTTTGGAGATCACGGGCACTTCGTATCGCATCGGTCCGCCGACATTATACTCCCACACGATCCGTGTGCCCTTGTCGACCTTGCTGATGGCGATCGTCAACACGCCCGTCGCCGGCTCGCTCTGGAGCGGGCCGAGACTGCCGACCATCCGCAGCGCCTGTTCCGGATAGGCCTGGACCACTCGCATGTGCTCGACGCTACCCTGCAAGGTGAAGCGGTTCGGCTCATTGACCTCGGGGATCGTCTCACAGAAGCATCCGCCCGCCTGCGGGGTGAGCGTCAGGTTCTTCGCTTCGCCGGACCAGGTGTGCGCCGATTGCCACCAACCTGCCGGGGAGATCAGCGCGAGCCACACTTCCTTTGGCGTCGCCTTAACGATCACCTCATGACGCGTGACGAAGCTGTTATCGGTGGAACGGGTGACTTCCGCAGTAGCGGGCACCGTACAAGCGAGCACCGCAAGGCCGAGCCCGGCCGCACCACCCCTGAGCCTGAAATCGAGCATCATGGTACGACCCTCCCTAGCAATTCGAAGGCGGACGCTGGGGCAAAAGCGGGCGCGAGGCAAGGCTCGTATCGCCCCGGAGCACTGCCTTCAGCTGCCGAGAATCGCGTCGATCTGGGCCGCGACGGTATCGATGTCGGCCATGCCGTCCACTCGCGTGACGATGCCACGCGCCTCGTAGCCGGGCAGGATCGGCGCGGTTTTCGCCCGGTATTCCTGCATCCGCATCCGCACGGTTTCCTCGTTGTCATCGGGACGACGCTTGAATTCGGTGCTTCCGCAATTGTCGCACACGCCCGGTACCGACGGCGGATTAGCGGTGTCATGATAGAGCGCACCGCAATTGCCGCAGGAGAAGCGCCCGGTGATGCGAACGACAAGCGCGTCCTCATTCACCTCGAGCTCGATCACGTGATCGAGGGTCCGCCCGTTCTTCACAAGGATCGCGTCAAGCGCTTCAGCCTGTGCCGCAGTGCGGGGATAGCCGTCAAAGATCGCGCCGGTCGCGGGCACCATCGCCGCGAGTTCGGCGTCGATCAGGTCGGAGACGATCTCGTCCGAGACGAGCTCACCGCGCTCCATTACTTCCTTGGCGCGCACCCCCACCGGCGTGCCGGCCTTCACCGCAGCGCGCAGCATGTCGCCAGTCGAAAGCTGACGCATGCCATGCCGTTCGACGAGACCTGCGCTCTGTGTGCCCTTGCCCGCACCGGGAGGGCCAAGAAGAATGATGTTCACGGGCCGTCCCCCAATATCGCTTCGGGTCTACGCCCGCTGCGTTCTTTCAAGCTAGTGGGTTCAACGAAGCAGGCGAGCGCGTCAAGCCGACTAATGTCGGATATCAGCGCATCCGTCCCTTGAGCTTCGCTTTCTTGATGAGATCGCCATATTGCAACGCCAGCAAGTGCGACTGGATCTGGCTGATCGTATCGACCGTGACGTTCACAACGATCAGGAGGCTGGTGCCGCCGAGGAACAGCGGGATCCCGGTCTGCGCGATCATGTATTCGGGCAGGACGCAGACGACGGCAAGGTAGGCCGCGCCGATCACGGTTATGCGGGTCAGCACATATTCGAGGTAATCCGCGGTCCGCTTGCCTGGCCGAATTCCGGGGATCGAGCCGCCGTTCTTCTTGAGGTTGTCCGCCGTCTCCTCGGGGTTGAAGACCACCGCGGTGTAGAAGAAACAGAAGAAGATGATGCCGAGCGCATAAAGCGTCATGTACAGCGGCTGCCCGTGCGCGAGGTACTGGTTCAATGCCTGGAGGACGGTGTAGGTGGTGCTTTCGGTGTTCACCGAGCTTCCCGCGAATTGCGTGATGGTCAGCGGCAGCAGCAGCAGCGAGCTGGCGAAGATCGGCGGGATGACGCCCGCGGTATTGATCTTCAGAGGAAGATAGGAACGTTCGGCCTGCATCATGCCGCGCTGGGTCGCGCGCTTGGGGTACTGGATCGTCAGGCGACGCTGCGCTCGCTCCATAAAGGAGATCAGCAGGATCAGTGCTACCACCATCACCAAGAAGCCAATGATAACAATTGGTGCGATCGAGCCAGTGCGCCCACCTTCGAAGAGGTTGGTGGCGAAGCTCGGAAACTGAGCTACAATGCCCGCCATGATGATCAGCGAGATGCCGTTGCCTATACCGCGGCTGGTGATCTGCTCACCGAGCCACAGTAGGAACATGGTCCCGCCGACGAGGTTGATGACCGCACCGATTCGGAACATAATGCCGGGATCGACCACCGCCTGGAGGCCCTGCTGCGAGGCGAAACTCTCAAGCCCGACCGACAGGAAATAGCCCTGGATCGCGCACAGCAGCACCGCGCCGTAGCGGGTGTACTGGTTGAGCTTCTGACGCCCGCTGGCGCCTTCCTTCTTGAGAGCGGAGAGTGCCGGGTGCAGCGCCGAAGCCAGCTGCACCACGATCGATGCGGTGATGTAAGGCATCACGCCCAATGCGATGAGGCTCATGCGCTCGAGGCTGCCGCCGGAGAAGGCATTGAAGAGATCGAGGATCCCGCCGCGCGTCTGGCTGTAGAGTTCGCTCAGAATCAGCGGGTTCACGCCCGGCAGCGGCACAAAGCTCAGAAAGCGGAAGACAACAAGCGCCCCGATCGTGAACCAGATACGCTGTTTGAGCTCGGTCGCCTTAGCGAAATTGCCGAAGCTCATATTGCTCGCGATATTGTCGGCGCGTGATGCCATGTCGTTTTGTCGATCCTAGCTCTTGATCCGGCGACGGCGGCGCGGTTGCGGCCACCCTCGAACCATTCTTCGCGCGCCTGTGCCGCTCAAGCAGACCCCGATGCCAGGGCCATACAGCGCGCGAGAGCGTAAATAGGGAGCGCGGGGGCTCTTGTCGAACCCCCGCGCGCAACCTTTCGTCGATTACTTCGCCTTTGCGGCTTTGGCAGCTTTATTCGCGTCGCGGCGAACAAGCTTCTTCTCGTGCTCGGGGGTCGGAGCAGGCGCCACTTCGACGGTGCCACCGGCCTTTTCAACCGCGGCGATCGCGCCCTTGGTCGCCCCCGTCACAGCGAAGGTCACCTTGGCGGTGATCTCACCCTTGCCGAGCAGACGCACGCCGTCCTTGCCGTCACGCACCAAACCAGCGGCGCGCAGGGCGTCCTCGGTGATGGTGACTTTGCCATCGAGCTTGCCCGCGTCGATGAACTTCTGGATCATGCCGATGTTTACTTCGGCGTAGTCCTTGGCGAAGGGATTGTTGAAGCCGCGCTTCGGAATACGCATGTGGAGCGGCATCTGGCCGCCCTCGAAGCCCTTGATGGCAACGCCGGAACGGGCCTTCTGGCCCTTCTGACCGCGTCCCGAGGTCTTGCCCTTGCCAGAGCCGATCCCACGGCCGACACGGATCCGGCCCTTGCGGGCACCGGGATTGTCGCGAATCTCATTCAGTTTCATTGTGTGCACTCGCTTTCGCTTTTGTCGCGCTGAGAGATAGAAAGCCCCGCCGAAGCGGGGCCTCCAGGATGTTTAGTCGATCACCTGGACCAGATGCGGGACCTTGGCGAGCGCGCCGCGCACCTCGGGGGTGTCCTGACGCTCGACGATCTTGTGCATCTTATTCAGTCCCAGACCGATGAGGATCTGGCGCTGACTGGCGGGGCGACGGATGGGCGAACCCACCTGCTTGATCTTGATAGTAGCCATATCGAGTTACTCCACAATCGCCGAAGCGTCGGCTTCCGCCTCAGCCACGCTGGACCCACCCCGACCAAGCAGGTCGACAACCTTCTTGCCGCGGCGCTGAGCCACCGACTTCGGCGAAGTCTGCTCTTGCAACGCGTCAAAAGTGGCGCGGATCATGTTGTAGGGGTTCGAGGTGCCGACCGACTTGGTCACCACGTCGGCAACGCCGAGGCTCTCGAAGACGGCGCGCATCGGACCACCGGCGATGATACCGGTACCCGCAGGCGCGGTGCGAAGGGTCACCTTGCCGGCACCGAAACGGCCATTGCCGTCATGGTGCAGGGTGCGGCCTTCCTTGAGCGGCACGCGGATCATCTTCTTGCGCGCCGCAGCGGTCGCCTTGGTGATCGCCTCGGGCACTTCGCGGGCCTTGCCGTGGCCGAAGCCAACTCGGCCCTGACCGTCACCGACCACGACCAGCGCAGCAAAGCCGAAGCGCTTGCCGCCCTTTACGGTCTTGGAGACGCGGTTGATGTGAACCAGCTTCTCGATGATGCCGTCATCTTCTTGTTGGTTGCCACCGCGATTGTTGTCACGCCCGCCGCGACCGCGACCGCCGCCATCGCGGTTTCCGCCGCCGCCGCCGCCGCCGCCACTATTGCCGCCGCGGCCACGGCCACGCCGGCCCTGTGCTTCACCGGTATCGCCGCCAACATTAGCAACAACGACTTCGGGGGTTTCGATGGTGTTCTCGTCAGCCATAATCAGAACTCCAGCCCGCCTTCGCGGGCGGCATCGGCCAGCGCCTTAACGCGGCCATGGAACAGGAACCCACCGCGGTCGAACACGACAGTGGTCACGCCCGCTTGCTTGGCGGCCTCGGCGATTGCCTTGCCCACTACCACGGCAGCGTCGACATTAGCGCCGCTTGCCTTGGCACCGAGCGTCGAGGCAGCGGCGACCGTACGGCCGGCCGCGTCATCGATGATCTGGGCGTAGATGTGACGACCGGTGCGGTGCACCGACAGACGGGGCCTACCACCGGCACGCGAACGGAGCGCGGTACGGACGCGGCGACGGCGCCGTTCGAAAAGGGAAAGCTTTGCCATCTTATCTCTTCTTCCCTTCCTTGCGGAAGATATACTCGCCGCGATAGGCGATACCCTTGCCCTTGTAGGGCTCGGGCTTGCGCCAACGGCGGATTTCAGCAGCAAACTGGCCAACAGACTGCTTGTCGGTGCCGGAAATCTCGATCGTGGTCTGGTCCGGGGTCTTCACTTCGAGACCCGCGGGCACCGGAAGATCGACATCGTGGCTGTAGCCGAGCTGCAGTTTGAGGTTGGTACCCTGCGCGTTAGCACGGTAGCCGACGCCCTTGATGACCAGTACCTTGGAGAAACCGGCGCTAACGCCTTCCACCAGGTTGGACACCAGAGTGCGCTGCATGCCCCAGAAGGCACGCGCCTGCCTGCTGTCGTTGGCCGGCTTGACGAGGATCGCGCCGTCATCCAGCGTGTAGCTGATCAGGTCGGAAAGACCCATGGTGAGGGTGCCCTTAGGGCCCTTCACGCTGATCGTGCCGTTTTCGATAGTGGCCGTCACCCCTCCGGGGATTGCCACCGGCTTTTTGCCAATGCGGCTCATCAGAACACCTCCGCCAGCACTTCGCCACCGACATTGCCGGCGCGCGCTTCGGCATCCGAAAGCACGCCCTTGGGGGTCGAGACGATGGTGATGCCGAGGCCGTTGCGGACAGTCGGGAGTTCCTTAGAACCCGAATAAACGCGGCGGCCAGGCTTGGAGACGCGCGCCACGTGCTTGATTGCGGGCTCGCCTTCGAAATACTTCAGTTCGATCCGCAACGCGGGGTGCTTGCCCGAATTGTCTTCAGTGTAGCCACGGATGTAGCCTTCACGCTGAAGCACTTCGAGAACGCTGGCGCGCAGGTTGCTAGCGGGAGTCAGGACAGAGTCCTTCTTCGCGCGCTGGCCGTTACGGATGCGGGTGAGCATGTCACCCAGAGGATCGGTCATTGCCATTGTTCAGTCCTCACCAGCTCGACTTGGTCAGACCGGGAATCATCCCGCTGTTGCCAAGTTGACGCAGTTCGATGCGATTGATGCCGAACTTGCGGTAATAGCCGCGGGGGCGGCCGGTGGTGGCGCAACGGTTGCGCACCCGGGTCGGGTTCGCGTTGCGCGGAAGCTCCGCCATCTTGAGGCGAGCAACCAGGCGCTCGGTCTCGTCAAGCGATTCATCTGCAGCGATCGCTTTCAGCTTCTCGTACTTCGCAGCGTACTGCTTGACGAGCTTCTTACGACGCTCATTCTTGTTGATGGAACTCAGTTTCGCCATGGACTTAAGCTCTCTTGCTTCGTGTCTTTAGGGGGAAGCGGCTCACGCCGCTTCCTTCTGTTCGTCTGCTTTTGCGCCCGGCGCCTCGCCCTGGAAGGGGAAGCCGAACAGACGCAGCAACTCGCGCGCCTCTTCGTCGGTCTTTGCGGTTGTGGTGACGATGATGTCCATCCCACGCACCTTGTCGATCTTGTCGTAGCTGATTTCCGGGAACACGATCTGCTCCTTCAGCCCCATGGCGTAGTTGCCACGGCCATCGAACGAACGCGCATTCAGCCCGCGGAAGTCGCGGATACGCGGCATCGCCACGGTCACCAGACGATCAACAAATTCGTACATGCGTTCGCGGCGCAGGGTCACCTTGCAACCGATCGGCATGCCCTCACGCAGCTTGAACTGCGCGATCGACTTCTTGGCAATCGTGATAACCGGCTTCTGGCCGGCGATCAGCGCCATTTCCTCGGCGGCCGTCTGGACCTTCTTCTTGTCCTGGCTAGCCTCGCCCACACCCATGTTAAGGGTGATCTTGAGGAGCTTGGGCACTTCGAGACGATTCTTGTAACCAAACTTCTCGGTCATCGCCTTGACGATTTCGGCGTCGTACTTCGCCTTCATCCGCGGCGAATAAGTGGCATCAACCATTGATGGTCTCCCCGCTCTTCACAGCAACGCGCACCTTCTTGCCGTCCTTGGTTTCAAACCGGACGCGGGTGGGCCTGCCATCCTTGGGATCAGCCAGAGCGACCTTGGAGATGTGCATCGG
>JANNWO010000090.1:0-12409 GCA_031408395.1 Sphingomonadales bacterium
ACCCCCTCTAGACCCCTGTTAGACCCCCCTAAGCGCGGCGTTTTTGGCGTGTTTCACGTGAAACATTGGTCTCATGGACCGGGTTTGGTAGATCGGTCGGTTCAAGGGAGAGAAATCATGTTGAACGCCGTCGCGCGGCCCAACCCGCGCGCGCTTGCCGGAGACCGCCGTGCTGCAGCCGCAATAGCAGCAGATCTGCTCGCAGAACGGGATGTGGACGTAGAGCGATATGTCGCCGTCCGCTTCGGCAATGGCGCGCTCAATGGCGCCGCTGTGAAGAGGGCCGAAATCGGCGGCGGTGGGCTAGCTGGTGTATCGCGGCACCGGCTTGGCGAGGAGGTTGGGGTGATATGTCCACATGCAGCGGTAAAAGCGACTGGGGGACTACCCGTCTTTGCACGAGATCAAATCGTGCGTTTCGGACGTTGCGGGTCATTCTTTTCGCGGCAGGTTCCCGCGTGGCACCCCTTAGGGTGGCAATTTTCATCCTGTGCAGGCGAGCCATCGCCCACCGGGATCGTGATCGTGCCGCCATTGCACAGCCTGGCGGTAATCACGGTGCTCTGCGCGGGTAGCGGGCCGATCAACACCGGCACCAGTGCGGCCAGGGCAAATGTCAGGGCGGCGCTCATGCGTCCTGCTCCAGCGGCTCGTCATCGTCGATCAAGATGCGGTTGGCCGCACCGTCCATGTCGTCATATTGCCCATCCCGCATCGACCACAGGAAGGCGACAAGGCCAAGCAGCCCCATGCCGAGCGCGATCGGGATCAGGAAGGCAAGACCCGTCATCAGTTGGCGCTCCGGGCAAGCCGCAGCGAATTGGCGACCACCACCAATGAACTCACCGACATGGCGATGGCTGCGATCAGCGGGGTGACAAGGCCCAGCACCGCCAGCGGCACGGCGAGCAGGTTATAGGCAATCGAAAAGCCGAAATTCTCGCGCACGATCCGCATCGTCTTGCGCGCGACCCGCACCGCCAGCGCCACCGGCATCAACGCCTCGCCGATGAACACCGCGTCGGCGGCCTGCTGGCTGGCGTCTGACGCAGTGCCGGGTGCGATGGAGGCGTGAGCGGCGGCGAGGGCGGGGCCATCATTGAGGCCATCGCCCACCATCAGCGGGCGGCGACCCTCGGCTTTGAGGGCTTCCATGGCGGCGAGTTTCGCCTGCGGGCTGGCTTCGGCCTGTGCGGCAATGCCCAGTTCGGCGGCGATTGCATCGACCGGCGCGGCGCGGTCGCCCGACAGGATGCTGGCGGTGAGGCCTTCGTGCCGCAGGGCTGCAAGCATGGCGCCGGCATCGGTGCGCAGGGGATCGGCAAAGGTGATGGTCTGCGCCGCATCGCCGATGCGCAGGGTGGTGGCGAGCGCCTGCCCTTCGCCTTCCGGCTTTTCAAGCGCCACGCAAAGTCCCTGCCACGTACCGGTAAGGCCCTTGCCGCTGACTTCGGCAATGTCGGTGATGGCGGCAGGCTCCACGCCAGCGCGCAAGCATGCGGCGGCAAGACCGCGGCTGAGGGGATGGCGGCTCGCCTGCGCGAGGCCCAGCGCGACGGCGCGGGCCTCGGCGTCCAGCGCGGCGATGTCCGCGCGCGGGGCTCCCAATGTCAGCGTGCCGGTCTTGTCCAGCAGCACCACATCGCATTCGGCAAGGCGTTCCAGCGCGCTCCCGTCCTTGACCAGCAGGCCCCGGCGCAGCAGCGCGCCCGAAGCCACCACCTGCGCGGCGGGGACAGCAAGGCCCATTGCGCAGGGGCAAGTGATGATCAGCACGGCAATCGCGATGGTCAGCGACTGATGCCAGCCTGCACCAGCGATCATCCACCCGGCAAAGGCGAGCAAGGCGAGGCTATGCACCACCGGCGCATAGAGGCGACTGGCACGGTCGGCGATCCGCACATAGGTGCTGCGCGATTGCCCAGCTTCGTCCATCAGCCGGGCGATTTCGGCAATGGCGGTGTCCTCGGCCACGCGGGTTAGCGACACGCGGATCGGGGCCGACAGGTTGATCGCGCCTGCGTGAACCACCGCGCCCGGCCCAACCGGTTCGGGCGCGCTTTCGCCGGTCAGCATGGCGTTGTCGATCGCGCTGGCGCCTTCCGCCACTTCGCCATCAGCCGCGAACGCTTCACCGGCGGCGACCAGTACCAGCATGCCCGGTTCGAGGCTGGCGGCAGGCACGCGCCGGGTCGAGCCATCGGGGGCAATCACGCTCGCGCTCTTGCCCATCCGCCCAAGCAAGGCGCCGATGCCGGCGCGCGTCCGCGTGCGCATCTCGGCATCCAGCGCGCGGCCTGCCAGCAGGAAGAACAAGAGCATCACCGCGCTTTCGAAATAGGCGTGGCCGCCGCCGGTGGTAGTCTCGTAGAGGCTGAGAAGGCTTGCAAGGATCACGCCGATGCTGATCGGCACGTCCATGTTGGTGCGCCTGTGGCTCAGTGCCATCCATGCGCTCGCGAAGAACGGGCGGCCCGCATAGGCGATCACCGGCAGCGCGATCAGCGCCGAAAGCCAGTGGAACAGCTCGCGCGTGGCCCCGTCCGCACCCGACCAGATGCTGACCGACAGCAGCATCACATTCATCATCCCGAAGCCTGCCACGCCCAGCGCGCGGTTGAGACGTTTGCGCTCCTTTGTATCGGCCCCCAATGGGTTTTCGGTGACCGGCTGCGCTTCGAAGCCCAGCGCCTGCAGCGCCGCCGTCAGCGCATCCTCGCCCAGCGCCGGATCATGGTTGATCGCCACCCGCTTGGCCGAAAAGTTCGCCCGAGCGGCGGTGATGCCCGAAACCTTGGGCAATTCGCGCTCGATCTTACCGATGCAGCCGGCGCATTTCATCCCCGGCACGGTAAACCGGGTGGTGGCGAGGGCGCTAGCATCCTTGGCGGAAAGGGCGAGGGGGGCGTTCACCGGATATCACTTTCCCCGGCCCATTCCTGGCCTGGCGCGCGGATTGCGGTGTGGATTTGCCAGCGGCCTGCGCCAATCGCCTCGTTCGAGAGCCAGCGCCCCTGACCTTGGCCTGCGAAGGTGAGGCCGGTCGTCTCGCGTTCGCCCAGCGGGCGTTCGGCCTTGGCGGTGATGGCTGCGCCATCGGGAACGGCGAGCGTTTTCAGCACCACACGTCCGTCCGCGCGGCGATACGGCACGGCCTGCCAGCCCAGTGCCTTCGAGGCTTCGGCCTTGTGGATCCAGCCGTTGTAGTTCTGGCTGGCGACATAGGAATTGTCGACCACGGTGCCGTGGAAGCTGCCCACGGCAAAGCTCGCCATCACAAGATTGACCGCGATCACCACGCCAAACCCGCCGATAAAGACCAGCGCCATGTGCTTGCCTGTAAACCTTGTGGTCTTGCTGGTCATTCGTCGTCCTCGGGCATGGCAAAGGTGGATTGCACTATGTCGGTCTCGCCCTGTTCGTCGAGCGAGGTCAGGCGGAAGCTGAAGTCGAGGCTGTCATCGTTCAGCCCCGGCGGCAGCATCACATAGGCACGCACGACCTTGGTGGCGTTGGCAGGCACGCCGATGACCTGCACCGGCGCGGCGTTCTCGAGGCTGACGGCTTCGGTCCACATCACTGCGCCTTTGGGCAGCCCTTCAAGCGCCACTTCCATGTTGCGCGGGCGGGCTTCCATGTTGCGCAGGCGCAAGGTGTAGGCGTTGCGGACCGATCCGTCCTTTAACAGCATGAACGGTGGGTTGCGGTCGGGCGAGACAGTCAGATCGGTGTGAGTGCGAGTGCCGAGCGCAAATAGCAGGCCTGCGCCAATCGCGCCCCAGACGCAGAAATAGATGAAGATGCGCGGGCGCAGCAGGGCCTTCCATGCGGGCGTGGCAGGCGCGCCCGCCGCCTCGGCCTTGCACTGGTCGAGCGTGGCGTAATCGATCAGCCCGCGCGGGCGGCCAACCTCGGCCATCACCTTGTCGCAGGCATCGATGCACAGCCCGCAGGTGATGCAGCCGATCTGCTGACCTTCGCGGATATCGACGCCGGTCGGGCAGACCGCGACGCACATGTTGCAGTCGATGCAGTCGCCGAACTTCTCGGGGTTCTTGGCTGCCTTCTTGAGGCTGCCGCGCTCCTCCCCGCGCCAGTCCTTGTAGGTGACGATCAGCGATTGCTCGTCCACCATCGCGGCCTGGATGCGCGGCCAGGGGCACATGTAGATGCAGAACTGTTCACGCATGAACCCGCCCAGCCAGAAGGTGGTGCCGGTGAGGATGCCGACGGTGGCATAGGCGACGAATGCGGCCTCTCCGGTGATGAATTCGCGTGCCAGCGTGGGCGCGTCGGCGAAGTAGAGGATCCACGCGCCGCCGGTCAGCAGGCTGATGACGAGATAGACTGCCCACTTGGACCCGCGCCGCGCGATCTTGGCCGGGCCCCACGGTGCCTTGTCGAGCCGGATTCGCGCATTGCGGTCGCCATCGAAAAAGCGGTCGACGTGCTGGAACACGTCGGTCCACACAGTCTGCGGGCAGGCATAGCCGCACCACGCGCGGCCCACGGCCGAGGTGACGATGAACAGGCCGATCCCGGCCATGATCAGTATCCCTGCGACAAAGTAGAATTCGTGCGGCCAGATTTCGATATCGAACATGTAGAAGCGGCGGTTGGCAAGGTCGATCAGCACCGCCTGATCGGGCGCGTAAGGCCCGCGATCCCAGCGGATCCATGGCGTGATGTAATAAATCGCCAAGGTGACGAGCATCACCATCCACTTGAACCGGCGGAAGGGGCCATCGATCCGCTTGTTGTGGATCGTCTTGCCCTTTTCATAGAGGCTGTTGCCCATGATGCCCACTTTGGGTTCGGGGGCAGACGCGGGCGCGGCCTTTGCTTCGGCGGTGGACCCGATCGCCCCTGCCCAGTCGCGCGGCTGCGCGGGGGACCGGGGGCGATCGAAGTCCTGGGGATCAGCCATCGGTTTTGGCCTTTTTGGGGATCTGAGCGACATCGCCCGCAGGTTGGGCTTCAGGCTGGGCTTCAGGTTGGGCCGGAGCCGCCTTCTGCCCGCCGCCGCGCGAGTGGACATAGGCCGCCAGCATCTTGATCGTCACCGGATCGAGCCGATCCTTCCACGCAGGCATGACGCCGTGACGGGGAGCGAGGATCTGCTTCCTCACTGCCGCTTCGCTGCCGCCATAAAGCCAGATCGCGTCATTCAGCGCAGGCGCGCCCATTTCCGGCATCCCTGCGCCCGCCGGGCCGTGGCAGGCGGCGCAGTTGTCGGCAAAGGTTTGCGCGCCGGCAGCATTGGGCTGCGCCTTGCCGCTGAGTGACAGCACGTGCCGCGCTACGGCTGTGGTCTGGCCCGTATCCAGCACGCCTTCAAAGGCGGGCATGTAATTGGTCCGGGTCTGTTCGGCAGCTTGCCAGCGGATGCCGTGGTGGAGGGTGTACTCGATCTCGGTCAGGGTGCCGCCCCAGATCCAGTCGTCATCATTGAGGTTGGGGTAGCCGAATTCCTGATACCCCGCCGCGCCCGCGCCGTGGCACTGGACGCAATTGACCTTGAACGCCGCCGCGCCGCCGGAAACCGCGGCCTGCATCAGTTCAGGGCTGCCGGGGAGCTTTTCGATATCGGTCGCCGCGATCTGCGCGAACACGCCCTGACGTGCAGCCTCGGCAGCGGTCAGCTCCTTGGCGAGATCGCCGCGGCTCGACCAGCCGAGCGTTCCTGCGGTCGCCTTGTCGATCAGCGGCCAGGCCGGATAGAGCACGACATAGACCGCCGCGAATATGATCGTGGCGTAGAAGGTCCACAGCCACCAGCGCGGCAGCGGGGTGTTGAGTTCCTCGATGCCGTCCCATTCATGGCCGACGGTTTCGGTGCCGGTGGGTTGGTCGATCCGCTTATTGGGCATCGGTTTCGTCCTTGAAAATCGAATGCTTGGCCGCTTCCACATGGCGCTTGGCGCCGGGGCGGAAGTGCCACAGGCACAGCGTCAGATAGAGCGCGACAATCAGCGCCAACCCGTAGGAGTCGGCGAAGTGGCGCAGGGTGTCGTAAAAGCTCACTGGCCCTTCTCCCCAGCCTGACCTGAAACGCTCAGCTGTTCCTGCGCGGCGGCGCTGTCCACATCGACCAGCGTGCCGAGCATCTGGAGATAGGCAACCAGCGCATCCATTTCGGTCACGCGCTTGGGGTCGCCATCGTAGTCGCGGATTTGCGCCTTGGGATAACGGGCGGCGAGATCACCTGCTTCGGCATCAGGGTTGGCCTGCGCCATCAGATCGGTCTGGGCCTGGGCGATGTCGGTGTCGGAATAAGGCACGCCCACCCGCCTGAGCGCGGTCAGGTTCGCCGCTACATCAGGCACGTCGAGTTCCGCTTCGGCAAGGAAGCTGTAATTGGGCATGATGCTTTCCGGAACCACGCTGCGCGGCGCCTTCAGATGCTGGACGTGCCAATCGTCCGAATACTTGCCCCCGACCCGCGCCAGATCAGGCCCGGTGCGCTTCGATCCCCATTGGAACGGGTGATCATACATGCTTTCCGCCGCGAGGCTGTAATGGCCATAACGTTCGACCTCGTCACGGAAGGGTCGGATCATCTGGCTGTGGCAGGTGTAGCAGCCCTCGCGGACGTAGATGTCCCGTCCCACCTGCTCCAACGGGGTGTAGGGGCGCATGCCCTTGACCTTCTCGATCGTGTTGTCGATCCAGAACAGGGGCGCGATTTCGACGATCCCGCCGATCGCAACCACCAGCAAGGTGGCCGCGCCGAGGAGGGTGACGTTCTTCTCGAGCTTCTTGTGGCCCTCGAAAACGTCGCTGTGGGGTGCATTCTTGCTCATGGCTGTGTTCCCTGATGACCGCTTATTCGGCGGGCTGGGCAGTAAGGGGGCGATCATTGGCTTCGTCATGGGCGGTGTCGCCCATCGGAGCCTCGACGCGGGTCTTGCCGGCGATGGTCATCCAGATGTTGTAGGCCATGATGATCGCGCCGCTCAGATACATCAGCCCGCCCACACCGCGCAGGATGTACATCGGGTGGAGCGCTGCGACGGTGTCGACGAAGCTGTTCACCAGGTAACCGTCGGCCCCGTATTCGCGCCACATCAGGCCCTGCGTGATCCCGGCGACCCACATCGACGAGGCGTAGAAAACGATCCCCAGCGTCGCGAGCCAGAAGTGCCAGTTGATCATGCGCAGGCTGTAAAGACGCTCCTTCTGCCACAGGCGCGGCACGAGGTAGTAGACGCAGGCGTAGGTAATCATTCCGTTCCATCCCAGCGCGCCGGAATGGACGTGGCCGATGGTCCAGTCGGTGTAGTGCGACAGGCTGTTTACCGCCTTGATCGACAGCACCGGCCCTTCGAAGGTGCTCATCCCGTAGAAGGCGAGCGCCAGCACCATCATGCGGATGATCGGATCGGTGCGCACCTTGTCCCACGCGCCGTTGAGCGTCATCAGCCCGTTGATCATCCCGCCCCAGCTTGGCATCCACAGCATCACCGAAAACACCATGCCCAGCGTCTGCGCCCAGTCGGGCAGGGCGGTGTAGTGCAGGTGGTGCGGGCCGGCCCAGATGTAGAGGAAGATCAGCGACCAGAAGTGGATGATCGACAGGCGGTAGGAATAGACCGGGCGGTTCGCCTGCTTCGGCACGAAGTAATACATCATCGCCAGGAAGCCGGCGGTCAGGAAGAAGCCGACCGCGTTGTGGCCGTACCACCACTGGGTCAGCGCATCCTGCACGCCCGCAAAGGCGCTGTAGCTCTTGCCGCCCAGCAGGCTCACCGGCATCGCCAGATTGTTGACCACGTGCAGCATCGCGACAGTGATGATGAAGGCGAGGTAGAACCAGTTGGCGACGTAGATGTGCGGCTCGTGACGGCGCAGCAGCGTGCCGACGAACACGGCGAGATAGCAAAGCCACACCACCGTCAGCCACAGGTCGACATACCATTCGGGCTCGGCATATTCCTTCGACTGGGTGATGCCGAGGATGTAGCCGGTTGCGGCCAGCACGATGAACAGTTGGTAGCCCCAGAACACGAAGCGGGCCATGCCGGGGAAAGCAAGCGTGGTGCGGCAGGTGCGCTGCACCACGTAGAAGCTGGTGGCGATCAGCGCATTGCCGCCAAAGGCAAAGATCACCGCGCTGGTGTGCAGCGGGCGCACCCGGCCAAAGTTGAGATAGGGTTCAAAATTCAGCTGCGGGAAGGCCAGCTGGGATGCGATGAAGACGCCTGCCAGCAGGCCTACCAGTCCCCAGAACATCGTCGCGATCACGCCCCAGCGGATCACGTCGTCGTCGTAGCGGCTCGGCCCCGGGGGCATCCGGAAGATGCTCTGCGCGCGCGCCACCGGATCATAGGTGGTGAGCGTGGCAATGATCAGAACCACCGCGACCAGCGCGATGATCCCCATCTGTACAGCAAAGCCCTTGTCAGGCGTGAGCGCGATGGCAGCGATACTGGCGAAGAGGACAAGTGACCATCCGCCCAGCCGCCGAACGACTGTTTCCATTTTGTTTTACCCCTTGTGTCGGCCTGCGGTGTAGCGCAGCTCCCCAACGGCGTTATTGATCTTGATCAAATTCCGGTCGATTCCCTCGGCGTCATCCAAGTTTTACGCCTTGGCGTCCGGCGATGCGGGCGAGGGCCGCCACATCGGAGAGGCAAACCTTTGAACGCCCCTCGGTCGCGACCAGTCCCGCCTCGCGCAGTTCAGTAAGCTGACGGCTGACGGTTTCGATGGTGAGGCCCAATGAATCCCCGATATCACGGCGGCTCATCGGCAGCGCGAAGGCGCACGGGCCTTGCGTGCAGCCCTCCAGCCGCTCGGCCATCGCCACGAGGAAATCGGCGATCCGGGCACCGGCCGACTTGTGCCCCATCTGCATCATCCGCGTGCGGCTGCGATGGAGCGCCTGAAGCGAGCGCATCAGGACTGATCGGAGCACGGCGGGATCGCCTTGCGCCACGTCGAGGAAACGGTCGGCTGGAAAGATCACCAGATCGCTGTCTGTCAGCGCTGCCAGCCGGAAATCACCCCAGGCTTCCCTGGCGCTTTGGCGCAGCACCGAAACGAGATCACCGGCAAAATGAAACGCCAGCACTCGCCCGCCGGACGAGCCTGCCACGGTAGGGGCGACCAGTTTGACTGCGCCATCGGCAATCCACACCAGCCGGTCATCCTCGGCATCGGGACACAGCTGCGCGCCCCGCAGCAGATGCACAGCCTCGCCCAGCGCGCACAAGCGATCGGCGGTGATCGCGTCGCCCGTGCCTGCAGGCAGGGCGGCGCGGAATCCGGCGAGCGGACTGGCAAGCCCAGCAAGGTGGGGTGAGGGGCCGATGGTCGCCATGATGATGCAACAATGGCTGGCCGAAACGCAAAAATCTTTGATCAGGATCAATGAGCGCACAGCCCTTTGCGTCCTATCCGGCGCTCACAGGCAGCAACCATCCTGGGCCGCGCAAGGCGGCCGCTGCTGCCGACGAAGGACGATCCAATGAAGACTCTTCTGATGCTGGCCAATACTGCCTTGGGCGGTGCGGCTCTGGCGCTGCTTGCCACGCCGGCGATGGCGCAAGACGGCGAAACCGACATGGCGGGCGAAATTCAGATTAAGCTGCTCGGCACCTATGTCGCGCCCGATGGCAAGATTACCGATATCAACGTCAACCTGCCGGGCCTGCCTGCAACCTTGCAGACCAAGGCGAACGACAATGTGACGCCGACGATTGCGGTAGAATGGTTCGTGACCAACAACGTCTCGATCGAGACCATCGCGGGCATGACCCAGCACGATGTCGACACCACCGCAGGCCTGCCTGCAGGCGCGGAACTGGTCTCGAACGCCAAGTTGATCCCGGCGACTGTGACGGCGAAGTATCACTTCGATCTGGGCGGGTTCAAACCCTATGTCGGCGCTGGCCCGGCCTATTTCCTGTGGGTGGATGACAAGCCCGGCGCGGCGACCTTGCCGCTTGGCGTGACCGAAACCAACCTGTCGAACGAACTGGGCCTCGCGCTGCAGGCGGGCTTCGATGTGCCGGTGGGCGACAAGGGTTTCGGCCTCACCGTCGATGTGAAGCGGTACTTCATCGACACCACCGCGCGCTGGTTTGTCGGTAATACACTGGCGATCGAGACCGAGCACAAGCTTGATCCCTGGGTGATCAGCACCGGGATCGCCTACCGCTTCTGAAGCCTGCGCGCTTTCGGTCGGCAATCGGCCCCGCTGGCCCGCTGCGGCTGGCGGGGCCTTTTTCTTGGGGCGGTTTAGCGGCAGCCAGAGGGCCTCCAGCCCGCGCTAGACCCCCCTTAGACCCCCTCTAGACCCCCCCTAGACCCCCTCTAAAAAGGCAGGGATGCGGTGTTTCACGTGAAACATTCCCACCTTGGGTAAGGCTAGTAGAATCAGAAATCGTACTGCGTCGGCCTGCGCGCGCATGGCCTGCTGCTCGGCCTTGATCAGCGCGGTCTGTTCGCGGGCCTCCGCTTGCCCGGCGCGCAGTGTCTCGGTCTGCTGCTGGGCTTGACCTGCCTCTGCATCGAGCCGAGCGACCAGACCTTCGATCAACCTTTCCAGCCTGTCGAGCCGCGCATCGACATTCTGTTCCTGCGCCAACAGCGCCGTTCGCAGCGCGCGCCGTCCTTTTGTCAGCCATTACCCCTACCGTCATTTCTGAGTCCCGGTCAGAATGGCCCTGCAGCCGGCTTCGCGACAGTTTGCCGATGGTCGTAAGACCTTTGTCTGAGAGGGCGGGGTGTGTAGCCTCGTGTAAAAGCAGGCCGAGATTAGGGAGATTCGATATGATCCACGCCGTAAAGCGGCCCCAAGGCCTGGCAGGAACGCCCCACAGGCCAACCCATTGCACACCCGAGCAATATGCCGCGATGTACCGCGCCTCGGTGCAGACGCCGGACGCCTTCTGGCTGGAGCAGGCGCAGCGGCTCGACTGGGTTGTGATGCCCACGAAGGGCGGGGAGTGGTCCTACGATCCGGTGCAAATCCAATGGTTTGCCGATGGCCGGCTCAACCTGTGCCACAACGCTGTCGACCGCCACTTGGCGAGTCACGCTGACCGCACTGCGCTGATCTTCGAGCCCGACGATCCGGCTTCGGAAAGCCGCAGCCTCACCTATGGCGAGCTTCACCGCGAGGTGGTGCGCATGGCCAATGCGTTGAAAACGCTCGGCGTTGCCAAGGGCGACCGGGTGACGATCTACATGCCGATGATCCTTGAAGGGGTCGTCGCAATGCTCGCCTGCGCCAGATTGGGCGCGGTGCACTCGGTGGTGTTCGGCGGGTTCTCGCCCGAAGCCTTGGCGGGGCGGATAGAGGATTGCGGCAGCCGCTTCATCGTCACCGCCGATGAAGGCCTGCGCGGGGGCAAGCACGTACCGCTGAAGGCCAATGTCGATGCGGCGTTGGCGCATCCCTCGATTGCCGTCGATGGCGTGCTGGTGATCCAACACACTGGCGGCGAAATCGCGATGCACGAAGGCCGCGACCATTGGCTCGCGGATGTCGCCAGCGACGCTGACTGCCCCTGCGAAGTGATGGACGCGGAGGACCCTTTGTTTATCCTCTACACCTCAGGCTCGACAGGCAAGCCCAAGGGCGTGCTCCACACCACCGGCGGTTACGGTGTGTGGACCGCCGCGACGTTTCACTACATTTTCGACTACCAGCCGGGCGAGGTCTTCTGGTGCACCGCCGATATCGGCTGGGTCACGGGGCACAGCTACGTCGTCTATGGCCCGCTGTTCAATGCGGCGACTGCGGTCGTGTTTGAAGGCGTGCCGAACTACCCCGATCATGGGCGGTTCTGGGACGTGGTCGACAAGCATCAGGTCAACATCATCTACACCGCCCCCACCGCGATCCGCGCGTTGATGCGCGAGGGGGACCATCACGTAACCAGCCGCAGCCGCGCGTCGCTCCGCCTGCTCGGCAGCGTCGGCGAGCCGATCAACCCGGAAGCCTGGCGCTGGTATTTCGATGTTGTGGGCGAAGGCCGCTGCCCGATCATCGACACCTGGTGGCAGACCGAAACCGGCGGCTGCATGATCACCACGCTGCCCGGTGCGCATGACATGAAGCCAGGCAGCGCGGGCCTCCCGTTCTTCGGCATCCGCCCGCAACTGGTTGATAATGAAGGCGGCGTTCTGGACGGCGCTGCCGAGGGCAACCTCACCATCACGCATAGCTGGCCCGGCCAGGCGCGCAGCATTTATGGCGATCACGAACGTTTCGGGCAGACCTATTTCAGCACCTATGCCGGAAAGTACTTCACTGGCGACGGCTGCAAACGCGATGATGACGGGTACTATTGGATCACCGGCCGCGTCGATGATGTGATAAACGTGTCGGGCCACCGCATGGGTACGGCCGAGGTGGAAAGTGCCCTGGTGGCGCATCCCGACGTGGCCGAAGCGGCGG
>JANNWO010000091.1:0-6194 GCA_031408395.1 Sphingomonadales bacterium
TTGCAAAAGGGGGCGGGCCTAGTTGGTTCTGTCCGTGCAGGCCCGGATTGACAGGTCGCTCGCGCTGGATTTGAAAAAGCGGGAGGGAGATCAGATCATGAGTGACATCCTGGACCGCTACCCGAACTTGCGCGGCAAGCCGGCGGCCATGGCGATGATGTGCGCTGTGCTGCATGACAAGGGCCTGCTTGATGACGCTGTCGCGCTTGCATGGGCCGCGATCGACGCCGCGCCCGGGAGCACCGCGATCCGCACCGATGTCACCGCAACGCTGGCGCGGCGGGTTCCCGCATATCATGTTCCGATGCTGCTCGATCACGCCCGCAACCGCGCTTATGCCGCCGCGATCGCGCGGATGGTCAAGCCCGGCATGCTGGTATTGGAGATCGGCAGCGGCGCGGGGCTGGTATCGATGTTGTGCGCGCGCGCCGGAGCACAGGTGGTGACGTGCGAGGAGCACCCCACGATCGCGGCCGCAGCCGCGCGGATCATCGCCCAAAACGGGTTTGCGGACCGGATCAGCCTGATCCGCAAGCGCTCGACCGCGATGAGTGTGCCGGAGGATCTGCCGAGACCGGCTGACCTTGTCATTCACGAGATTTTCGGCGGCAACCTGTTCGACGAAGGCGTCACCTCAGCCCTAACCGATGCCCGCAAACGGCTGTTGCAGCCGGGCGCGCCGTCATTGCCGCCCCGCGCAAAATTGCGTTGCGTGTTGGCGAGCGGCCCAAGCGCGCCTTCGCCGCGGCGGCTTGCCGATGTCGAAGGTTTCGATCTTTCCGCGTTCGAAGTGCTCGCCCGGCCGTCCCTTTCGCTGCACAAGCAGCACGGACCGCAGTTCGCGCCGCTCTGCGATCCGGTGTCGGGGCTGTGCATGGATTACGACAGCCCCGCACCGTTCGGAGCGATATCGGAGACAGTCATTGTCGAATCGCGCGGCGGGCGGATCGACGGCGTCGTGCAATGGATCGCGCTCGATTTCGGCAATGGCGAGACGCTGGAGAACGATCCCTTCGCGGAAAATCCCGAGTCGTCATGGGGCGTGCCCTACACGCCGCTGGTGAGGCCGATCGAGACAGCGCCCGGCGACAAGCTGGCCATCACATTGCGCCGCCGCGGCACCTTGCTGACCATCGACGTCGATCGGCACCCCGAAGTCTGAACGCACTTGCGGCGAATTCGACACGCGCCCGTCAATGAAATTGAGCATTCCGCCATCAGCACAGCGCGAAACTGATCTGTGTTAGGGCATTAAAGCCCCGTACCGGGAACCGGAAAGCGTCTGCGCGTTTTTAATTGCGCGGACGCAAGGCCATCCGCGAGGGCGAGTCAAGAAGCTCTTGCCGCCTGGCCAAAGCGAGTTCTGCACAACTAGCTTAGCGCTGTGATAGTTACGGCCTACTCTACCTTCGCGCTCGTCGAAGGTCGCATTCAGAATGCATTGGGGGAACACCTTGAATTTTGTATCGCAACAGGTCCCGGCAGTTGATCTGACGAACTGCGACCGCGAGGCAATTCATATTCCTGGCGCCATTCTGCCACATGGCGCGATGCTTGTTCTGGACGAGGACAGCTTGGAGGTGTTGCAGGTTGCCGGCGACACGGTGGGGCTGATTGGCCATGAACAGTCCGCGCTGCTCGGCAAGCGTTTGACAGACCTTATTGCCGGCGAACAGGTTGATCGTTTTCGCGCCATTCTCGGCGGATCGGACCTTGTGAAAGCACGCCATCTGCTCGATCCGTTCATGCGTATGCGCCCTGATCGCCCGGTCGACCTGAGCGTCCATCGCAGCGCGCGCGCGCTGGTGCTGGAATTCGAGGACGCGGATCTGACAGACCCCCACGTCATCGATCCGCTTGCGACCGTTCAAGGCATGCTCGACGGATTGGATCGGTCCGAAAATCTGCATGCGCTCTGCCAAATGGCGGCAGAAAATGTGCGGCGCGTCGCCGGCTACGACCGCGTGATGGTCTACCGTTTTCAGCATGACGATTCCGGCTGGGTCTTTGCTGAAGCGAAGATCGACCAGCTTGAACCGTTCCTGGACCTCCACTACCCGGCGTCCGACATCCCCGGTCAGGCGCGCGCGATGTATCTGCAGAGCTGGATACGGCTGATCACCGGGGTCGATTACGAGCCTGCGCGCCTTGTGCCGCAGCTGCACCCACGGACAGGCGAGCCGCTCGACATGAGCCACGCCACCTTGCGCGACGTTTCGCCGATCCACCTCGAATATCTTCGCAACATGGGGGTCGGTGCGTCGATGTCGATCTCGATCATCGTCGAAGGAAAGCTGTGGGGATTGATAGCCTGCCATCACTCCAGCCCGAGGCGCCTGCCCCGCCATCTGCGGGCGATTTGCGAACTGTTTGGCGCGATGTTTTCCTTGCAGCTCGAAGCACGTGAACGCGCGGCACAGCTCGAGGCGCGCTTGGCAAGCCGGCGGACGCTTCATGATATCATCACGACGCTTTCCGAATGGCATGACTATGGTGCCGGGCTGTTCCATCAGGCGGGCACGCTTCTCGACTATATCGATGCAAACGGACTTGCGCTGCGGGTAAGCGGCCAAGGCGGCGTCGCAATCAAGGTCAACAATGGGGTCAACCGGACCGGCAATACGCCGTCGGACGAGCAAATCGCAGATCTGACCGACTGGCTGGCAGCGCGCATTGACGGGTGCGGCGGCGTGTTCGTGACCGACCGGTTGAGCGAACTGTGGGCCCCGGGTGAAGCATTTGCCGACATCGGATCGGGCCTGCTCGCTTTGTCCATCTCGGTGGAACCGCGCGATTTCATCCTGTGGTTTCGCCCCGAGGCGATTGAAACGGTGCGCTGGGCGGGTGATCCCGCCAAACCCGTCGAGCCGAGCGAGTACGGTGAGCGCCTGACGCCTCGCAAGTCATTCGACGCCTGGGCCCAGGAGGTCCGCCACCGCTCGGCCCCTTGGTCGACAAGCGACGGGGATGCCGCTGCCGATCTTCGCGTTTCACTTCTCGATATCGTGCTCCGCCGGATCGATGCCGCTGCCAGAGAGCGCGAACGGGTCCTTGATCATGAGCGCCTGCTCATGAACGAGCTCGATCATCGCGTGAAAAACACGCTTGCAAACATTCAGGCTCTGGTTGCGCAAACGAGCCGCAGCGCGACATCGCTGGCCGATTTCACGCTTGGTCTCGAACGCCGCATCCGCGCAATGTCCAAGGCACACGGCTTGCTGACGGAGGGCCGATGGACGGGCGCATCGGTAGTGGATATCGTTTCGCAGGAGCTTGCGCAGCATGAAGGTATGCAAGCCATCAGCATCAACGGGCCTGCCGTCATGCTCACGGCCAAGGCTTCGCTTGCACTCTCGCTCGCGCTTCATGAGCTGGCTACCAACGCGGCCAAATACGGCGCACTCTCCGTTGCCGAGGGCGCCATTGAGGTGAGCTGGGAACGCGGCGCGAGCGGAGATCTTGAATTCGAATGGATCGAACGTGGCGGGCCCCGTGTCGAGCTCCCGACCCGGCGGGGCTTCGGGTCCACGTTGATCGAGCGTGCGCTTGCGTTCGAAACAGGGGGCGAGGCGCGGCTCAACTTCCGGCCGTCAGGCCTCGAATGCCGGATCGCGATGCCGGTCTCGACGATCGTCGAGACGGTTGGAAAGAAAATCAGACAGCCAGTCCAGCCGTTCGCACCCGAAGAGCCGTCACCGGCCAACCAGGATGCGGCCGCCAAACGCATTTTACTGGTCGAGGACTCCGCTATGGTCATCTTCACGCTTGAGGCGATGATTGGCCAGATGGGCTGGAAACTGATCGGCCCTGCAACCCGCCTTGATCAGGCACTCGCCTTGGCGAAGTCGGCACCCGTCGATGCAGCGCTGCTCGACATCAACCTCGATGGCCAGATGTCATGGCCGGTTGCAACAGTGTTGCGCGAACGCGGCATCCCGTTCGTCTTCACAACCGGCTATGACGGGAGCACGGTGATGCCCGAGGAGTTTTCAGGATCGCCGGTCTTGGGAAAGCCGTTCTCGGGCGAAGAGGCGGCGGCTTGTTTGCACCGTCTGCTTGACAGTGATCAGAACGTTGAAGCTTGATCGTTCGTGACGCGGGCCGTCCCTCGCGCATCCCACATCCTAGCGCGCGCCTTCAGGGCGCACGGTCCGGTTTAATCCTTAACACCGCTTCCGCTCCAACCGGGAGCGCCTACTCGAGCGGCAGGTTGAGCGCTTCGGCCACCGCGGCGTGCATGATCTTTCCGCCCGCGATGTTGAGCCCTGCCGCAAGGTGCGGATCGGCGTTCATGGCGGCTTCTGCTCCGAAGTTCGCCAGCTTCAGCACGAAAGGCAGCGTCACGTTGCCGAGCGCGATCGTCGACGTGCGCGCCACAGCGCCAGGCATGTTGGCGACGCAATAGTGGATCACGCCGTCGACCACGAACACCGGATCTTCGTGCGTAGTCGGATGGCTGGTCTCGAAGCACCCGCCCTGGTCGATGGCGATATCGACCAGCACCGCGCCGCGTCGCATAGTGCCGATCGTCTCGCGCGTCACAAGCTTGGGCGCCGCCGCACCCGGCACCAGCACCGCGCCGATCACGAGGTCGGCATCGCGCACTGCCTCGGCGATCGCGGCAGACGAGGCGAAGGCGGTCTTGAGACTGCCGGCGAACACCATGTCGAGCTCGGCCAAGCGGCGCGGGGAGATATCGAAGATCGTCACGTCGGCGCGCAGGCCCACGGCCATCTGCGCCGCGTTCACGCCAGCGACCCCGCCGCCGAGGATCACCACCTTGCCCGGCTCGACGCCCGGAACGCCGCCGAGCAGCACCCCGCGCCCGCCCTGATGCTTTTCGAGGTAATGCGCGCCGCACTGCACCGACATCCGCCCGGCAACTTCGGACATCGGCTTGAGCAGCGGGAGCGAGCCGTCCGGCGCGGTAACGGTCTCGTAAGCGATGCAGGTCGCGCCTGAGCGCATCAGGCCCTCGGCCTGCGGCTTGTCGGCGGCGAGGTGCAGATAGGTGAAGAGCAGGTGATCGGGGCGCAGCATGGCGATCTCGGCGGCCTGCGGCTCCTTGACCTTGACGATCATCTCGGCCGCCGCGAACACCGCCGGCGCATCGGCAAAAATGGTCGCGCCCGCGCCTTCATAGGCGGCATCGGCGAAATCGACCCCGAGGCCCGCGCCGCTCTGCACCACGACGTCATGGCCCGCGCGCGTCAGTTCGGCGACCGCCGCGGGGGTCAGCCCAACGCGGTATTCGTTGTTCTTGATTTCGGTGGGAACGCCGATGCGCATGGGGTCTCTCCTGTCTATTCTCTGACGCGCGGTTTAGCAGGAAGGCGATGCGCGTTCTTCGCAATGATCGGCACGGCGGAGCGTCGCGGCGGGAAATTCTTGCGCCGTGAGGCCTTTCCGCGCAAAGAATTGGCTCATGGACCGCATTGACCAGAATATTCTCGATCTGTTGGCGGAAGACGCGCGGCTCACCGGCGAACAACTCGGCGAGCGGGTCGGCCTCTCACCGTCGGCAGCGCACCGGCGCGTGAAGGCGCTGGAGGAAAGCGGCGCGATCATCGGCTACCGCGCGCGGCTCTCCAAGGCGGCGCGGGGTAATCCCTCGACGGTGTTCGTGCAGGTCACCCTCACCGACCAACGGCAGGCGACGATGCTCGGCTTCGAGGAGGCGATGGCCCTCACGCCGCAGGTCGCCGAGGCCTATCTGATGAGCGGCCAATCGGACTATCTCATCAAGGTGCTGGTGAGCGAGAACGACAGCTACGAGCGCATCCACCGCGAAATCCTCTCGGCGCTGCCCGGCGTGCAGCGGCTGGTGAGCCAGTTCACGATCCGCACATTGGAAGGCGGCGAATAGGCCGCTTTCGGATTGGCCGCCTCGGTCCGCTGGCGATTTCCGCAAACTGTCACCGAAACGTCATGCTCGGTGCCAATATTGCGCTTTTGCGACAGAACAGCGCAGGCATGCGACCAATTTAAGGCGTTTGCGCGTCAGTTGCGCTAGAAGATTACAGTTTGAAGACCTATCTAAGTCGGATGGCCACCTCGATTTATGAGTTCGCGCGAATCCCGCGCGTCATGCCCGCGATGCCGCGAGCCCGCGTGCGCCGCGTGCGCGACGTGGGGCAAGCACCCACGGTCGGGGTGATCTACAATCCGCGCAGCCACCGCAATCTCGGCGCCGA
>JANNWO010000092.1:0-3117 GCA_031408395.1 Sphingomonadales bacterium
TCGAATCCGCCATGCGCATCGCGCAGCGCGCAAGGACGGATTTGAGGACACAGGAATGACCAAATTGAGCGGATCCGACAGCAAGAGTACCCTCTATTGCAGCTTCTGCGGGAAGTCGCAGCACGAGGTGCGCAAGCTTATCGCCGGCCCCACGGTGTTCATCTGCGATGAATGCGTAGAGCTGTGCAACGACATCATCCGCGAGGAAACCAAGGCAGGGATCGCCGGCAAGAAAGACGGCGAGATCCCCACGCCGATGGATATCTTCACGACGCTCAACGATTATGTGATCGGCCAGGACCGCGCCAAGCGCGTGCTCGCGGTCGCGGTGCACAACCATTACAAGCGGTTGAAGTACTCCGGCAAGTCCGGCGATGTCGAGCTGGCGAAGTCGAACATTCTGCTTGTCGGCCCGACCGGTTCGGGCAAGACGCTGCTCGCGCAAACGCTGGCGCGCACCTTCGACGTGCCCTTCACGATGGCCGATGCGACCACGCTGACCGAAGCCGGTTATGTGGGTGAGGACGTCGAGAACATCATTTTGAAGCTGCTTCAGGCGTCGGACTTCAATGTCGAGAAAGCGCAACACGGGATTGTCTACATCGACGAGATCGACAAGATCACCCGCAAGTCCGAGAACCCCTCGATTACCCGCGACGTTTCGGGTGAGGGCGTGCAGCAGGCGCTGCTCAAGCTGATGGAAGGCACCACCGCCTCGGTGCCGCCGCAGGGCGGGCGCAAGCATCCGCAGCAGGAATTCCTGCAAGTGGATACCACCAACATCCTGTTCATCTGCGGCGGCGCCTTCGCGGGCCTCGACAAGATCATCGCCGACCGCTTGCAGAAGCGCTCGATCGGCTTCGGCGCGCATGTCGCCGATCCGGAAAAGCGCCGCGTGGGCGAGTTGCTCGAAAAGAGCGAGCCTGAGGATCTTCTTAAGTTCGGCCTGATCCCTGAATTCGTCGGCCGCCTGCCCGTCATCGCCACGCTGCATGATCTCGACGTGCCGGCGCTGGTGACGATCCTCAACGAGCCTAAGAACGCGCTGGTCAAGCAGTACCGCAAGCTGTTCGAGCTCGAGGATGTCGAGCTGAACTTCACCGCCGACGCGCTCCAGGCGATCGCCGAGCGTGCCATCAAGCGCAAGACCGGCGCGCGCGGGCTTCGCTCGATCGTGGAAGGCCTGCTGCTCGACACGATGTTCGACCTGCCCGACATGGAAGGCGTGACCGAAATCGTGATCGACGCTGATGTGGTGGCGGGCAAGAAGGAACCGATCCGCGTGATCGGCAGCGAGAAGAAAAAGGAAGAGGCGGCGTAGTTTGTTCGCCCCTCAGGCGCCGGGCGCGCGCATCCGCGCGGTTGGCTTCCGTCGCATAAGCTCGGGCAGTCGGTCTCCCTTGCGGCCGCATAGCGACCGGCCCTCGCATCAATGACGGGCTGACACGTCTATTATGCCACAGCCGAACTGACGATCGCGATGCGCCACTTTCTGTTTGTCTGCAGTCAGAACCGCCTGCGCAGCCCTACCGCCGAGCACATCTTCGCGGATGTGCCGGGCGTTGAGACGGCTTCGGCCGGAACCAACAACGATGCTGAAAACCCGTTGACCGACGAGCTGGTCGCGTGGGCCGACTTCATCTTCGCCATGGAGCGGCAGCACCGCAACAAGCTGCAGCAGAAGCACAAGGCGGCGCTAAAAGACAAACGCTTGATCGTGCTGGATATCCCGGACGAATACGAGTTCATGGATCCCGCGCTTGTGCACTTGCTTCGCGCGAAGATGCTGCGCTGGCTTCCTTTGGCCTGAGGCTCTCAAAACAGAAACCCCGCCCGACCCTTGAGATGGGCCGAACGGGGTCGGAGAAGCGCTGTCCCGCCGGGGTAAGTGATAGGGGAAGGCGGAACAGCGTCAGCTGTGGATTGCTATCAGGCGGGCAGGAACACCCCGTCGGTCACGTGGACCACGCCGTTCGAGGTCATGACGTCAGCCTGCGTCACCGCTGTCACGCCGCCGGCGGCGTCGGTGATCACGATCTTGTCGCCCGACAGCCGCGCGGTCAGCTCGCTGCCGCCGAGGGTCTCGATGGTCGCTTCGCCGCCGTGGTGCTTGATCAGCTTGATCAGATCGGCGCTGGTCACCTTGCCGGCCACCACGTGATAGGTGAGGATGCTGGTCAGCATGCCCTTGTTCTGGGGCTTCACCAGCGTGGCTACCGTGCCTTCGGGCAGCTTGGCAAAAGCGGTGTCGGTGGGGGCGAAGACGGTGAAGGGGCCGGGGCCGCTCAGCGTTTCGACAAGGCCCGCAGCCTTTACGGCTGCGACCAGCGTGTTGTGCACCCCGGTGCTCATCGCGACCTGCACGATGGTCGGCGAGGCGGGGGCGGCAGCCTTATGCTGGTGGGCGGCGACGGGGAGTGCGGCAAAGCCGGTGGTGACAGCGAGCGCGGCGGCAACGGCGGCGGTAAGCGTGGTCTTGAGGGTCATGTTAGATATCTCCTTTTGCTTGTTGTCGGGTCTGCAAGCCTTCCCGCTTGCCGCCAAGCTACGGCATCCGCAGCACACCGGATTAAAATTAAATAACTGAAATTACGGTCATTTTTATAACTCGCAAAGACAAAACCCCGCCCGGCCCTGGAGGAGGGGCGGACGGGGTCCAGAGAGACGTCGCCCCCTGTCGGGGGGTGGGATATGATAGGGGGCGACGCCTAACTCGCCCAGTGCGATTAGCCCGGCAGCGAGACAGTGTCGGTAACGTGGATCACGCCGTTCGACTGGAAGACGTCGGCCTGGGTGACAGTCGCCTGACCGCCCGCAGCGTCTGTCAGCACAACCTTGCCGCCAACGACGCGCGCGGTGAGGATGCCGCCGTTCAGCGTCTTGAGTTCAGCCTTGCCGCCGCCTGCCTTGATCATCTCGATCAGCTGGCCGGCCGCGACCTTGCCGGGCACGACGTGGTAGGTGAGGATCGAGGTCAGGGTGCCCTTGTTCTCAGGCTTCACCAGCGTCTCCACCGTGCCGGCGGGCAGCTTGCCGAAGGCCGAGTTGGTCGGCGCAAAGACGGTGAAGGGACCGGGGCTGGACAGCGCGTCGACGAGGCCGGCGGCCTGCACTGCA
>JANNWO010000093.1:0-1939 GCA_031408395.1 Sphingomonadales bacterium
CCGACCACATTGTCTCCGGTCGCCCTCTTTCTTCAGGCCGATATCGTCGTCAAGATCGTCATGGTCGGCTTGCTGATCGCAAGCATCTGGACGTGGGCGATCATCGTTTCGCAATGGCAGCGGATGCGCAAAGTCAGCGCATCGAGCGAGGCATTCGAACGCGAATTCTGGAAAGCTGGTGACATCGACAAATATGCCGACAACGCCAAGGGCAGCGATGTGCCGAGCGCGCGGATTGTGTCGTCAGGTCTGGGCGAATGGCGGCGTTCGACGCGCGGGCCTATCGATCGTGAAGGCACGCGTGCGCGGCTCGCCACGGTGATGGGGGCGACGATTGCGGCGGAGATCGACAAATTGTCTGACCGGCTCAATGTCCTTGCGACGGTATCGAGCGCCGCGCCGTTTGTCGGGCTGTTCGGCACCGTCTGGGGCATCATGCGCAGCTTCACCGCGATTGCCGCCGAACAGAATTCATCGCTCGCGGTGGTCGCCCCCGGGATTGCCGAGGCGCTGTTTGCAACCGCGCTGGGGCTGTTCGCCGCGATCCCGGCGCTGATCGCATATAACCGGTTCGGGCATGTGCTCAACCGGCTGGAGGCGCGGCTTAACCGCTTTGCCGACGGGTTTCATGCCATGTTAAGCCGCGAACTGGAGCTGGAGCGATGAGGGACGAGCACCAAATTTCACCCCTCCCTTCTAAGGGAGGGGAAAGGGGTGGGTGTCCGCGTAGCGGAGCAAATCCCGATGCGTCAATGTTTTGTTCGCCTTCGGCGACATCCACCCCCAACCCCTCCCTTGGAAGGGAGGGGCTTTAATCCATGGCCATTTCCCCTCTCCCGTCTCAGCGCGGGCGTCATCGCACAAAGCCGATGGCCGAGATCAACGTTACCCCGATGGTCGATGTCATGCTGGTGCTGCTGATCATCTTCATGGTCACCGCGCCGCTGATGACGGCAGGCGTCGAGGTGAAGCTGCCCGAAAGCCGCGCCAAGGCATTGGCGCAAGAGGCTGAGCCGGTGCAGATTTCGATCGATAATAGCGGCGCTGTGTTCATCGATGACACGCCAATCACCGCTGACGAACTCCCGTCGCGCCTCGCCGCTGTTGCCGAACGCGGTGGGGCCGAACCCCCTCAAGTGTATCTCCGCGCCGATACCGCGCTCGATTATGGCGCGGTGATGCGCGTGATGGGCGAGTTGAACCGCGCGGGCCTCAATCGCGTGGCGCTGCTGACGACGAGCGGTCCGGCACCACGCTGATGGATCGCGCCGACCGATCAGGGCTGGCAGTTGCCGTCGCAGGCCATGTGGCGCTGTTTGCCGCGCTATCGGTCGGCTTGATGACCGTTCCCCAGCTCGATCCGATCAAGTCCGATCCGATCGAAGTCGAACTGGTGGAGGATGTTGCGCTGACATCGACCGCCCCCGATCCGGTTGCCGATTTCCCCGCGTCTGCGCCTGCTGCGGCCTCAGAACCCGAACTGATGGCCATAGCTGAGCCAATACCTCTGCCCCCCGCGCCCCAGCCAGTTGCCCGTCCAGCGCCAAAGCCTGTCCAGCAACCGCAAACGCGGCCTGCGCCAACCTCAAAGCCAGTCCGCGCGCAGCCACAGCCAACGGCAAAACCCGCCGCCAAACCGCAGCCGCAGCAGCGCGCACCGCAAACCGCGTCTCGGACCAACGATACGCGCGATCGCCGCCGACCTGATCGCAGCCCGGGCCTGTCACGCGACCTTGTGTCGGGGTTATCGGACACGCCGTCGGCCAAGACCGCCGCAATCCCCGGTCGCGGGGCCACCAGCGGCACGCCTGCGGCCGCCGCAGGGCCTGCTGTCACTGCATCGCTCGGGGCCGAAGTGCGCCGACAGATCAAACCGCACTGGAAATCGCCGACAGGAGCCGATGTCGAATTACTCCGGGTAACGGTGATTGCTCGCCTG
>JANNWO010000094.1:0-2934 GCA_031408395.1 Sphingomonadales bacterium
GATGATCGCAGGCGCGCCCCTCGGCCCCTCGTCACGCAGGTGAACCTTCACGCCGCCGCCGATTTCAACGAATTGCGAGGGCGGCCCGCCATACTTGGCGCGCATTTCGGCCGCGTCGGTATCGGGGGTGCGGAAGATCAGGAAGGCGATCACCAGCACCGCCAGAAGCGCAAGCAATCCGCGCCAGACCCATTTCATTTTGTTTTCATCTCCGCAATCCAGCGCCGCACTACTGTGACGCCGTCCTTGTCCACGCTGCTTTTGCCGAGTTCGGGCATGGCGATGCCGGGTTCGGCGCTGTCCATCCGGTAGAGGAGGATCGACTGGTCGGGGTGGCCGGGTAGAATCGAGAAGTCATACCCCCCCGACCCGCGCCCGGCCGCGACGGGCCGCTTCATGATGCCGTATGCGTGCGGATCGGCCTGCTCCCAGCGCAGGTCTAGCCCCGAATTGGACGCCCCGCCACCGGGCTGGTGGCAATGGGCGCAATTGACGTCGAGATAGGCGCGGGCGAGCGGCGCGGCGGGATCTGTCGCCTTGCGTGCCGCCCAAACCGGTAGCGTGCCCGCGCCGTCGGGCACCCGGTCGAGCGCGCCCGAAGCCGCCATCTGCCCCAGCCATGCGACCGAGAGGTTGCGTGCTTTTGGGCCGATCGGGAAGACCACGCCGTCCTTGGAATGGCACGACTTGCACTGGTTCTTGTTCGGTATCGCATAGGAGATCGCTTCGCCCGCAGGCGTGGTGAGATCGACGCGCCCACCCGTCAGCGCCAGAGTGGCGTCGGTCTGCTCGGCGTTCCAGCGATAGGGGAGCGCCACCCAGCCCTCGGCGCGGTGGAGCAGCACGCGGGTCTCGATCAGGCGGCGAGCGTTGCCCTCTCCGAGGGCGAAGGTCTTGATGATCGCCGCGCCAACGGGGAACTTGAGCAGCCCCTCGCCTTCAGCGGCAAGCTGGGTGCCTTCAGGCAGGTAGATGAAGCGCAGCTTTTCGGCCCCGTCCGACCAAAGCGGGGTGTTAAGCGCATAGGGCGTGACGTCGGTGTTGGGCGATTGCCGCGCGCCATCGGCGAAGAAGCGGAAGTCGCTCAGCTTGGATGGGAAGGCTGCGCCGGTTACCGCCGCGTCATTGACCGCAGGCTCGTCCATTACCGTCGCATGGCCGAGCGCCGCGCCCAGCGTGGCGGCAGCGAGCGCAAGCAGGCCCAGCCCAAGCCTCACTTCAGCCGCGCCTCCAGCGCCGCGGGAGCGCCCACTTCGGGGAAGTCCCAGCTCGGGGTCGGCGTGAGCATCAGCGGCCCGGGCTGCGCCTCGGCGAGGCTCTGGCCGGGCTTGGAAAGGTTCAGCGTCCAGCCGATCACGCCCTTGGCGATGCGCAGGCCGGTGTCGTCCTGCGCGATCCCGTCCCACATGACCGGCGGCAGCGCGCCGCCGAACGCTGCGAGCAGCATTGCCTTGCCATCAAGCTGCGGATCGTCCCCGCCGCGTCCGAAGGCGTTAGGTCCGACGATCACGTTGCGAGCATAAGGATTGTAACGCGGGTCGTCGAAGGCCTGCGTGTAGGCGACCACCATGACGTGCGCGGTGGGGTTATTCTCGAACGCGTTGTTTTCGATCAGTACGCCGTCATTGGCCATCACCAGCACGCCTGTGCCGCGCCGCACTGAGGCGACGATATTGCCGGGAGGCGCGAAGTTGGGGGTGTCGTTGTCGACCACAATGTTCTCACGCAGGATCACATTGCCGCCGTTCATCACCGGCAGGCCGGGCAGATCGAACACAAGCAAGCCGCCGGTGTTATGGGTGGCGATGTTGTTGATCACCAACGCATTGCGGCTGTTCTCGATCTCGATGCCCGCGACATTGTACGCAACGATGTTATCGCGCACCGTGATGTCGCGGCTTTGGCCCACGTAAATCCCGGCATCAGACGCGCCCGAGACCTTCGATCCGGTCACCAGCACCCCGGTGCTTTCGACCGGGTAAATGCCGTAGGCCCCGTTGGTTGCCTTGGGTCCACCAGTCCATTCGACCCGGATGTCGCTGTAAACGATCATGTCCGCGCCTTTGGACTTGATCCCGTCGCCTTTGGGATTTTCGACCGCGAAATCGCGCAAGGTGACGTTGTCGGAGGTGACCAGCAGGCCCTCGCCGGCACCCTGCTGGCCGGTGAAGTCGAGCACGGTCGCATCCATCCCCGCCCCGCGTATGGTCACCCCGTCGACATCGAGGCTGAGGCCATCGGTCAGGACGAAGCGCCCCGCGCCCAGCTCAATCACGTCGCCCGGCGCGGCAAGGATCAGCGCCTCCTGCAGACGCTCCGCCCCGCCCTCGCCCGGATCGACTCGGTGTGTTTCGGCGGCGAGCGGCGCTGCTGATGCGAGCAGCGCGGCGGCAAGAGCCAGCTTGTTCATGAAATTCTCCCTCTCCGCTGCGCACTGTGGCGCAAGCGGGGGAAGGATTGCAAGCGGCCTGTCAGCCTATCCCGAGTGCGCAAAGCCCGGCGCTGCTGGTGAGCACTGCGACCGCCTCGCCATCCTCGACGCGGCGCAGGCGCTTGACGAGTTCGCCGAGACCGTAGCCCTCCTCGGGCTCGCCCTCTTGCGCGGCCATGC
Organism: Sphingomonadales bacterium; assembly: GCA_031408395.1. Classification (GTDB taxonomy): domain Bacteria; phylum Pseudomonadota; class Alphaproteobacteria; order Sphingomonadales; family Sphingomonadaceae; genus Erythrobacter. Next base: position 2,612 of record JANNWO010000094.1, read on the forward strand.
CCTGGCGCAACGTCCACAGCTGGCCGATGGTCAAGCGGTCGACCATGCGCTCCGCCATGCAGGCAGCGCGCTTTTCGCCGATGCCGGATTCGACGAGCGCGCCCTTCACCTGCATTTCCACGAGCGGATCGGCGAGGCCGGTCGAAACCGCCCCGCCCGCCAGCACCACGATAAGCAGCAGTCCGATGATCAGCTTACGCATCAGTCGAGCGCTTTGACGATTTCCTCGACCATCTTCTTGGCGTCGGCCAGCAGCATGACGGTCTGGTTCATGTAGAAGACGTCGTTATCGACCCCGGCATAGCCGACGCCCCCCATCGAGC
>JANNWO010000095.1:0-22076 GCA_031408395.1 Sphingomonadales bacterium
GCCGGTCAGCGCGGAAAACAGCGAATAGGTCGGCGTCGGTGACGGCGTAGGCGACGGGGTCGGTGTGCCCCCGGCCGCGGGTGGGCTGCTACTGCTACCCCCGCCGCCGCAGGACGCGAGCAGAGCAAAGCCGATGACGAAAGCCAGGCGACGCGAAACAAGCATGAAACACCCTTTTGACCCGCGCGGACCCGAGTGCCCGCGCATGCTGGATTTCTATGCAATCAGGCCGTCAATCGGAAGCTTTTTTGTCAGCGAATCCAGAGTTTTCGGTAATAGTATAAAACCGACATCGGGCAGGCCGGGCGGTAACGCAATTCCGCCATTTTGGTCATCGGCGCGTGCCGCAAAACACTGGCGCAGTATCGCGAAATGCGTGCGCGCAAGCGGGGCGCTGTGGCCACCGCGCCACAGCTTCAGGCCGCCTTGGCGAGCCCCAGTTCCAGCCGGTCCCAGATCTCGAGCAGTGATTCCGTCAGCTCGTCCATCATCGGTTCGGTGTGGTGCGGGCCGGGGGTGAAGCGCAGGCGCTCGGTGCCGCGCGGCACGGTGGGGAAGTTGATCGGCTGCACATAGACGCCGTATTCGGCGAGCAAGATGTCGCTGATCTTCTTGGCGTGGACCGGATCGCCGACCATCAGCGGGACGATGTGGGTGGTGCTGTCCATCACCGGCAGGCCTGCCTCGGCGAACTTCAGCTTGAGCAGGGCCGCGGCGCGCTGCTGGGCGTTGCGCTCGACGCTGCTCTCCTTGAGGTGCCGCACCGAGGCAAGCACGCCTGCGACCAGCACCGGCGATAGCGAGGTCGTGAAGATGAACCCCGGCGCGTAGGACCGGATGCAGTCGACCACCTTGGTGCTCGCCGCGATATAGCCGCCCATCACGCCGAACGCCTTGCCCAGCGTGCCTTCGATAATGTCAATACGGTGCGCGGCATTGTCGCGTTCGGAAATGCCGCCGCCGCGCGCGCCGTACATGCCGACCGCGTGGACCTCGTCGATATAGGTGAGCGCGTTGTACTTGTCTGCGAGGTCGCAGATCGCGTGGATCGGGGCGACGTCGCCGTCCATCGAGTAGACGCTTTCGAAGGCGATCAGCTTGGGCGTGTCGGCATCGACGCTGGCGAGCAGCTGTTCAAGATCGGCGACATCATTGTGGCGGAACACCATCTTTTCGCAGCCCGAATTGCGGATGCCGGCGATCATGCTGGCGTGGTTCAACTCGTCGGAGAAGATCACGCAGCCCGGAAGCAGCTTGGCGAGCGTCGAGAGCGTCGCGTCGTTCGAGACATAGCCGCTGGTGAACAGCAGCGCGGTTTCCTTGCCGTGCAGGTCGGCTAGCTCGTTTTCCAGCTGGACGTGGAAGTGGGTGTTGCCGCCGATATTGCGCGTGCCGCCCGAGCCTGCGCCGACATCGTGGAGCGCGGCTTCCATCGCGCCGATCACCTTGTCATGCTGGCCCATGCACAGGTAGTCGTTCGAGCACCACACTGTGATCGGCTTGGGGCCGTTATGGCCGTGGAAACAGCGCGCGTTGGGATAGGCGCCCTTGTTCCTGAGGATGTCGATGAAGACGCGGTAGCGGCCTTCCTCGTGCAGCCGGTCGATCGCGGAATCGAAAATCTGATCGTAGTTCACTCGCGTCTCGCTGCTCTCGCGGCCACCGGCTGAAAAGCGGCGGGCGCGGGTTCCTGCTTCCACATTCTTGTCCCGCCTCAACGTGCGAAAGGGCGGTTGGTTTCGCGGGTATTTAAGGATGGCGAGAAGCTTTTGCCACAGCGATCTTTGCGAGTGTTTCGCAAGGGTTCATGCGCAAATCAGAACGCTTCAGCTGCGCCGAAACCGCGCGCGGCGAGCGCCGCCTCGAGACCTGCTGCGCCGGTGATCGGCCCGGTGACGATAAACCGGTTGGGAAGGGGTGCGGCAAAGCTCTGGCCTTCGAGCAGTTGCGCGATCCGCCGGGCGATCCCTTGCGCGCCGTCGACCTGCACCACGTCGGCCCCGAAGGCGGCGGCGAGCTCGTCGGCAAGGAGCGGGAAGTGCGTGCAGGCGAGCACCAGCGTGTCGAGCGCGCCTGCACCCTCCATCGCCATCAGCCGCGCATGGACATCGGCGATCAGCGCCGGATCGACGGGTCGCCCGCGCAGCTTGGCCTCGGCCGCTTCGACGAGGCCGGGGGCGGCGACCCGCAGCAGCCGCTTGCCGCCCGCAAACTTCGCTTCGAGATCGTCCACATAGGCTTGCCGAATGGTCGCCTCAGTGCCGACGAGGCCGATCGTGCCGGTCTGCGTCAGCGCGGCGGCGGGCTTGATCGCAGGCACGGTGCCGACCACCGGGATTTCGAGCACATCGCGCACCATGCCGAGCGCGATGGTCGAAGCGGTGTTGCAGGCGATGCAGGCGAGGCGCGGCTGATACCGCTCCGCCATCCGCCCCAGCAGCCCTGCGACCCGTGTAGCGATCTGCGTCTCGGTCTTGCTGCCATAGGGCAGGCCCGCAAGATCGGCGGCGTAGATCACCGGAGCCTCGGGCAGCAAGGCGCGCAGGGCGTCGTATACGGTCAGCCCCCCAACGCCGGAATCGAACAGCAGGATGGGGGAGGATGGGTCGTTCGACAAAAAACCTCCGTTCGGGCCGAGCTTGTCGCAGCCCTGTCCTTTTCTTTTCGAGTTGGGCCATTAGAAGAAAGTGCAGCCCTTCGACAAGCTCAGGGCGAACGGAATGGGGTTCATGGATCAGGTATTCGCGGCAATATTGGGCTTTGCCTTGGGCTCAATCCCCTTCGGCCTGATCCTCACCCGCGCGGCGGGGCTGGGCGATGTCCGCAAGATCGGCAGCGGGAGCATCGGCGCGACCAACGTGCTGCGTACCGGCAATAAGGGGCTGGCGGCGGCGACCGTGCTGCTCGACGCGGCCAAGGCGGCGATCCCTGTGCTGGTCGCCGGGGCCGTGTGGCCCGACATGCCCGAAGCCGGCGGACTTGCCGCGGTGGGTGCGGTCGCGGGGCATTGCTTCACGCCATGGCTGAACTTCAAGGGTGGCAAGGGTTTCGCAAGCGCTGCGGGCGCGCTGCTGGCGCTGGCGTGGCCGGCGATGCTCGCCTGCGCAGGCATCTGGGCCGCGACGCTGTATCTCAGCCGCATCTCCTCGGTCGCCTCGATGGTGACGGTTATCGCCGCGCCGCTCGTTGCCTGGGGCCTCGGCTATCCGCAGGTCATCGCGCCGCTGCTCGCCATCGCTGCCATCGTCATCGTGCAACACCGCGCCAATATCGGCCGGTTGATGCGGGGGGAGGAGCCGCGCATAGGCTCTTCCAGCAAGCCGTGATGCGAAACCCCATCTGATGGAGCACGAGGGGTCGCAGCCGGTGCTCAGCCAAGCCGAAGCCTTCGCGCGCATCCGCCTGCTGCGCTCGCCGAATATTGGCCCGGTGAGCTACCGCCAGCTCATCGCGCGGTTCGGCAGCGCAGGCGCGGCCTTGGACGCGCTGCCCGATCTCGCCAGCCGGGGGCGGGGGCCTTACCGCCCCGCAAATGCCGAGAGCATCGAGCGCGAGGTCGCCGAGGTGCGGCGGGCGGGGGCGCGCTACCTGTTCCACGACCAGCCCGATTACCCCGCGCTTCTCGCCGAACTGGACTCCGCTCCGCCGATTGTCACCTGCCGCGGAAGGCTCGCGCTCGCGTCCGAGCCCTGCGTGGCGCTTGTCGGCGCAAGAAACGCCAGCGCAGCGGCCGTCAAACTGGCGCGCGACTTTGCCGGAGCGCTCGCCGAAGCAGGCTTCACCGTCGTCTCGGGGCTGGCAAGAGGCATCGACGGCGCGGCGCACGAGGGCGCATTCCCGCAGACCATCGGCGTGATCGCCAGCGGCATCGACATCGCCTACCCGCCGCAGCACACCGCGCTGCAAGAGCGGATCGCCAACGAAGGCCTGCTGGTGGCCGAACAGCCCCCCGGCACCGAGCCGCGCGGGCGGCACTTCCCTTCGAGGAACCGCATCATCGCAGGGTTGGCGCTGGGTACTTTGGTGGTCGAGGCCGCGCCGAAATCGGGCTCGCTGATCACCGCGCGGCTGGCGGGCGAGGCGGGGCGCGAGGTGATGGCGATCCCCGGCTCCCCGCTCGATCCGCGTGCGCTGGGCTGCAACCAGTTGATCCGCGAAGGCGCAGTGCTGGTGCAGACGCCCGAGGAGGTGGTGGAACTCCTCCAAAGCTTCACCGGCGCGCCCCGTTCGCGGTTCCGGGTGAGCGAAGGTGCAGCAGATTTCGACTACATCGAACTGGCCAAGCTCAACTGGGGCGAAGCGCGCGCCGACCTCAGCGGCGATATCGCCAGCCTGCTCACCAACGCGCCGATCGCGGTTGACGAGCTGATCCGCCAGTCCGGCGCCAGCGCGGCCGAGGTCCACATGGCGCTGCTCGAACTGGAACTGGCGGGCGAGCTGGTGCGCGAGGCCGATGGGACGGTTCGAAGAGCAAGCTAGCCTTTACGTCGCCCCGGACTTGGAAAGCCCCTTGACGCTTCGACCCACACCCCGCCACCCTCGCGCGTACACACACGTAAGGACATCTCTCCCCGCTTATGCAGCTTGTCATCGTCGAATCCCCCGCCAAAGCAAAAACCATCGAGAAGTATCTCGGCAAGGACTTCAAGGTTCTGGCTTCCTACGGCCATGTCCGCGATCTGCCGCCCAAGGATGGGAGCGTGAAGCCGGAGGACGACTTCGCGATGGAATGGGAGCTCTACCGCGACAAGCAGAGCCGCTTCAAGGAAATCGCCGACGCGGCCAAGGGCGCGACGCGGCTGGTGCTGGCCACCGACCCTGACCGCGAGGGCGAGGCGATCAGCTGGCACGTGCTGGAGCTGCTGAAGAAGCGCAAGAGCGTGCCCGCGCTGGTTGACCGCGTCACCTTCAACGCGATCACCAAGACCGCCGTGCTCGACGCGATGGCCAAGCCCCGCGAGCTCGATCAGCCGTTGATCGATGCCTATCTGGCGCGCCGCGCGCTGGACTATCTGTTCGGCTTCACGCTTTCGCCGGTGCTGTGGCGCAAGCTTCCCGGTGCCAAGAGCGCGGGGCGCGTGCAATCGGTGGCGCTGCGTCTGATAGTTCAGCGCGAGCGCGAGATCGAGGCGTTCCGCGCCGATGAATACTGGTCGGTGGTCGCGAGGCTGCAGCACGACGGCACCGAGTTCGATGCGCGGCTGGTGCGCTTTCGCGGCGATAAGCTGGAAAAGCTCAGCCTCGGCCAAGAAGGCATCGCGATGGAGGCCAAGGCCGCTGTCGAAGGCGGACGCTTCACAGTCGAGGGCGTCGAGACCAAGCCGCTGAAGCGCAACCCCGCGCCGCCGTTCACCACTTCGACCTTGCAGCAGGAAGCCGCGCGCAAGCTGGGCTACTCGGCGCAGCACACCATGCGCCTTGCGCAGAGCCTGTATGAGGCGGGCGCGATCACCTATATGCGGACCGACGGCGTGCAGATGGACCCGGGTGCCATTATGGCGCTGCGCGATGCGATCGCGGCGCGTTACGATGCGGCGTACTTGCCAGAAAAGCCGCGCTTTTACAGCACTAAAGCCAAGAACGCTCAGGAAGCGCACGAAGCGATCCGACCGACCGACTTCACCCGCGACCGCGTTGGCGCAGGGGACGAAGGCAAGCTCTACGACCTCATCTTCAAGCGCGCGATGGCGAGCCAGATGGCGACCGCGCAGCTTGAGCGCACCACCATCACCTTGCGCGATGCGACCGGTAGCCACGAGCTGCGTGCCACCGGTCAGGTGATCCGCTTCCCCGGCTTCCTCGCGGTCTATCAGGAGAGCTTCGACGATAGCGATGATGACGAGGGCAGCCTGCTCCCCGTCATGAAATCGGGCGATTGCCCCGCCAAGCGCGCGGTCGATGCCACCCAGCATTTCACTCAGCCGCCGCCGCGTTTCTCGGAAGCGTCGCTGGTCAAGCGTCTGGAGGAGCTCGGCATCGGGCGCCCTTCGACCTACGCCTCGACGATCCAGACTGTGCGCGATCGCGGTTACGTGCGGATGGAGAAGAACCGCTTCTTCGCCGAGGAATCCGGCCGCCTGCTGACCGCCTTCCTCGAACGCTTCTTCCCGACCTATGTCGCCTATGATTTCACCGCCGGGATGGAGGACGAGCTCGACGTCGTCTCCGATGGGCGGGAGGATTACAAGGCGGTGCTCGCGCGCTTCTGGAAAGACTTCAAGCCCAAGGCCGACGAAGTAATGGAGAAGCTCCCCTCGGAAGTGACCGAGGCGCTGGACGAATATCTTTCCGACTTCCTCTTCCCGCCCACCGAAGACGGCGCCGATCCGCGCGCCTGCCCGCTATGCGCCAGCGAAGGCCGCGCCAACGGCCGGCTCAGCTTGCGCGGAGGCAAGTTCGGGGCGTTCGTGGCCTGCGTGAACTACCCCGAGTGCAAATTCACCCGCCGCTTCGCCCAGCCGGGCGGTGAGGGCGAGGGCGGGGCGGATGACGGCATCCTAGGCCAGCACCCCGAAACGGGCGAGGACATCCACCGCAAAACCGGCCGTTTTGGCCCCTATGTACAAATGGGCGACGACAAGGAGCTCAAGCGCGCGAGCATCCCCAAGGACCTCGACGACTTCGACCTCGACTGGGCGGTTAAGCTCCTCGACCTGCCGCGCATCGTCGGCGCGCATCCCGACACGGGTCTGGAGATCGAAGCGAATATAGGACGTTACGGGCCTTATCTGAGGCATGACGGCAAATATGGCAAGCTCTCCAACACCCGCGAGGTGTTCGAGGTCGGAATGAACCGTGCGGTCGATCTGCTGGCCCAGGCTGCCAATCGCGGCGGGGCGACGCGCGCGGCTGCGGAACCGATCGCCACGCTCGGCGCCCACCCGGTCAGCGGCGGCGAGATCAAGGTCATGCCGGGCCGCTATGGCCCCTACGTTACCGACGGCACCACCAACGCGACGATCTCGCGCGACGACAAGCCCGAGGACGTGACGTTGGAGGCGGCGATCGCGTTGATCGATGCGCGCATTGCCAAGGGCCCATCGACTAAGGGGAAGGCCAAAAAGAAAGCCGCACCCAAGAAGGCTGCGCCCAAGAAAGCTGCTGCCAAGAAGGCTCCGGCCAAGAAAAAGGCCGCCAAAACTTCTGGTCCCAAGACAGCCGCTGCGACCAAATGAGCACCGGGGCGGCGCAATTCGCCGCCCTGGCCTCCATGCGTTTGTAAATAATAAAGCATTGGCACCCTATCACCGAGGCCGGCAAAAGGGCTCCCCCCGTGATAGAAATCGAAATCCAGAACGAGACCCACCAGACCCAGAACCGGATCCGCTTCGCCGCGGTGCCGCGCATCGGCGAAGGCATCCGCCTGCGCGAGCCTGACGGGATGTGGGCCAGCTACGATGTGCTCGACGTGTGGTACCAGAAAGCAGACTATGGCGATGTCTGGATGCCCTATCTGCACATCCGTATGACCGCGGGCGAGGGGGTCGGCAGCCTCGACGAAGATCCCTATTCGGATGATTTCGCGGCGCAGGCCTATGAAGCCAGCTTTGCCGCCATGGGCGGGGGACGCTGACATGCAGAATCTGATCAAGCGCCACACCGGCCCCAACCGTCATGCCGCGGGCGATGGCAAGACGCTGGCAGAAAAGCTCGCCCAAAACGAAAGGGCGCACGAAACGGCGCACGAACAGGCGCACGAGGTGAAGCTCGCCGCTGCGGCCGACGATGATGCCACTTTGGTCGCGGCCGAACCCGCCGCCCGGGCGCCAAGGCCTGCCGCGCCCACCGCCGCTCCGGCCTCGGTCGAGCCCGATGACACCGCTGCGATCGTCGCCGCCGCCAAGGCGATGCGCGACCGCTATCAGGGCCGCGAGGCGCCTGCCGCCACCGCCCGCACCTGCCTGATCGTCGACGACAGCCGGGTGATCCGCAAGGTCTCCAGCAAGATCGCGCTGAGCCTCGGCTACGTCCCCGTCGAAGCGCAGGACGGCCACGAGGCGCTCGCCCGCTGCAAGCAATCTATGCCCGATCTGGTGCTGACCGACTGGAACATGCCCGAAATGGATGGCATCGAATTCGTCACTAAGCTGCGCGCCATCCCCACGCCCAAGGTGCCGGTGGTGGTGTTCTGCACCTCGAACGGCGAGGCGCAGGACATCCATGACGGCATCGCGGCAGGCGCGGATGATTACATCGTCAAGCCGTTCGACGAGGCCGCGCTAAAGGCGAAGCTGGAGAAGCTGGCGCGGGGGTAAGACCGCGCAAGGTCAGACCCTGCGGCGACGGACCAGATTGAGGACCAGCAGCAGCAGCACCGAACCCAGCAGCGAGACCGCAATTGCGCTGAGGCTGAGATCGCCGCCCATGATATTGCCGCCGCCGATCAGCGGGTTCAGCAGAAAACCGGCAATCAGCGCGCCGACAATTCCGACGACGACATTCATCAGGATACCGCCGCCGCCGCCGACCAGCATGCTGGCGACCCAGCCGATCAAGCCGCCGACGATCAAAAGAATAATCAGGTTCATTGCATCTCTCCCACGATTGTCTTTGGTCTACCGGAGAACAGTCGTGCTTGTTCCGTGCCAGTGCGAATTCCGCGATGGGCGAGCCGTGGGAAGGGCGACGACGCTGGAGACGCTGGGGCGGGGGGTGATTGCTAACTCAGTCCGCCTCACGGCACCCCAGCAAAAGCCGGGACCCAGGGCGGTAAGCGCATCCGTCCGCTATGGCACCCAGCGGTCCCTCAAAAAAGCCGAGAACAGCAGTCCGCTTCGTCCTCGATTGAAAGGAGCGCGTGGGCAATCGCGCGATGTTTGAACTCTTTATCGGCAGCATATTGCGCGGCGACAACCTTGTAACGACGAATAACCTACGACCTGACATGGGCCGCACTGGACGTTTCCCGCTGCACGCGTATTCGGCTCAGCCGTCCTCGGAAACCGCACGCTTGCTGCGGCTTACCCGGAGCTGCGCGCGGCTCCAGTCCTGGGGAAAATCATAAATGAAACCATCGGTTGCCTGATCTTGCCATTGCGCGTCTGTCATGGGCGTATTGGCGAGTGACAGCCATCGTCCGGTCTCGGGAAAACTCACGAAAGAACCAAGGCGCTCGGCGCGCTGGGCGGCGAGCGCGGCGACGTGAGCTTCGAGCGCCAAATCGCTGCGATCCCACTCCACCGGCATGTCCTGGCAATAGGCGTTGTTGTTGCCGTGCTGGCTGCGGCCAAATTCATCTCCCGCCGTCAGCATGATCGTGCCGGTGGAGGCAAACAGCGTGCCGAGCAACGCGCGCAGGTCAGCTGCGCGGCGGGAGCGGATCTCGGGGTCGTCGGTCGGGCCCTCTGCTCCGCAATTCCACGAATGGTTCTCGCCATGCCCGTCGCGCCCTTCCTCGCCATTGGCGTGGTTGCGGCGCTGTTCGTAGGTGACCGTGTCGGCGAGGGTGAAGCCGTCATGCGCAGCGAGGAAATTGACGCTGCGGCAATCGCGGCCGAACATGTCGGACGATCCGGCCAGACGCGTAGCCAGTTCTCCCACGGTGGCATTGCCACGCCAGAAGCGGCGCACATCATCGCGGTACCGATCATTCCATTCGAGCCAGTTTGCAGGGAATCGCCCCAGCTGGTAGCCGCCCGGGCCGATATCCCACGGCTCGGCGATCATCACGCGGTCGGCAAGGCAGGGCTGTGCGGCAAGCTCGGCGAAGATCGGGGCCTGCGGGTCGAACCCGGGGCCGCGCGCGATGACGGGGGCGAGATCGAAGCGAAACCCGTCGATCCCGCAATACTCCACGAAATGCGCAAGGCTTTCGATCATCAGCCGCCGCACCGCCTGATTGGCAAAGTCGAGCGTGTTGCCGCAGCCGGTATCGTTGATCAGCGTGCCATCGGACGAACGTGCGTAGGCAGCAGGGTCCAGCCCGCGCAGGGACAGCGTTGCGCCGTGAATGTCGCTCTCGCCCGAATGGTTGAACACCAGATCGAGGATCACGCCGATCCCCGCCTTGTGCAGCGTCGCCACGGCATCGCGCAGCTCGGCCACGCCGCCGGGGCACAGGCCGGGGTCCAGCGCCATCATCGCCACCGGATTATAGCCCCAATGGTTGGCGAGGCCGAGCGGCGGCAGGTGGCGCTCGTCGATCGAGGCGATGATCGGCATCAGCTCGACCGCGCTGACGTGAAGCTTTTGAAGGTGCGCAATCACCGCCGGATTGGCGAGCGCGGCGATGGTGCCGCGAATAGCATCGGGCACGTCAGGGTGCAGCCTGGTGAAGCCCGCTACATTGAGTTCATAGATCAGCCCCCCGCGCTGGAAGCTGGGCGGTTGATGCGGGACCTGCGGCAGCGGCCCCGGCACGATGGCGCGCGGGACGATGTCGGCGGTGTCCTCGCCAAAGGCTGCAAGGCGCGGGTGCTGGACGAAGCGGCGGTCGAGCTTGATTGCATAGGGATCGACCAGCAGCTTGGCGGGATCGAACCACAGGCCGTTTGCCGGATCATAGGTTCCGTGGGCGCGGTAGCCGTAGCGAGTGCCTGCGAGGTCGCCAGACAGCTCGGCCACCCACACCTCGCCGGCACGGGTCATCGCCGTGCGGGTTTCGGCCTCGCCATCGAACAGGCACAGTTCCACCGCTTCGGCCAGTGGCGCGCGCACGGCAAAGCGGGTCACGCCGCCCCCGACATGCGCGCCAAGGCTATGCGTCACGTCACCACATCGGGCGCGGTTCGCCCGGTATGCGCGGCAATCCCGGCAATCGCTTCAGCCGCCGCGATCAGATCGGCGAGCATCGCGGGTGTTTCTGCATCGAGCGTCCCGTCCGGCGCTTCGTACCGCTCAAGATAGACCCGCAAGGTCGCCCCTTGCGTCCCCGTGCCAGACAGCCGGAACACGATGCGCGACCCGCAGGCGAACATCACCCGCACGCCCTGCTTGTTGCTTTCCGAACCATCGACCGGATCGACATAGGCGAACTGGTCGGCGGCAGCGACCGTCAGCTGGCCGAAGCTCTGCCCCGGCAGGCCCGCCAGCGACCCTTCCAGCGCCGCCATCAGCGCGTTTGCCTTGTCCGTCTCGATCGCTTCGTAATCGTGGCGGGCGTAGTAATTGCGCCCAAACCGCGCCCAGTGCTCCTGTGCGATCTGCGCTACTGGCTTGCCCGTCACCGCCAGAATGTTGAGCCACAGCAGCACCGCCCACAACCCGTCCTTTTCGCGAACGTGATCGCTGCCGGTGCCGGCGCTTTCCTCGCCGCAGATCGTCGCCAAGCCGCCATCGAGCAGGGTGCCGAAGAACTTCCAGCCGGTCGGTGTCTCCCACGCCGGGATGCCGAGTGCCTCGGCCACCTTGTCCGCCGCCGTGCTGGTCGGCATCGAGCGGGCAATGCCCTTGAGCCCCCCCGCATAGGCAGGCGCCAAATGGGAGTTGGCCGCCAGCATCGCCAGCGAATCCGACGGGGTGATGAAAACTCCCTTGCCGATGATGAGGTTGCGATCCCCGTCCCCGTCCGATGCGGCACCCAGCGCCGGGGCATCGGGCGACATCATCAGATCGTAAAGCTCCTTTGCATGGACCAGGTTGGGGTCGGGGTGGTGCCCGCCGAAATCCTCCAGCGGCACCCCATTGTGCACCGTCCCAGCCGGAAAGCCGAGGCGCCCTTCGAGTATCTCGGTCGCATAGGGCCCTGTCACAGCGTGCATTGCATCGAAGGCCATCGTCAGCGCGCCGCTTGCCACGCTCGCGCGAATGACGGCGAAATCGAACAGCTCTTCCATGAGATCGGCATAGTCGGCGACGGGATCGATCACTTCGACCACCATTTCGCCGACGTGGCTGATGCCGATGCGATCCAGATCGACCTCCGCGCCGCCTTCCTCCATCAGCCAGCGATCGATGGTCTGCGTGCGGGCGTAGATCGCCTCGGTCACAGATTCGGGCGCGGGGCCGCCATTGGCGATGTTGTACTTGATGCCGAAATCTTCCTCCGGCCCGCCCGGATTGTGGCTGGCCGAGAGGATCAGCCCGCCGCTTGCGCCATACCGGCGGATCACGTGACTGGCGGCGGGTGTCGAAAGGATGCCGCCTTGTCCGACCAGCACCCGGGCATAGCCGTTTGCCGCCGCCATGCGGATGCCGCGCGCGATCACGGTGCGGTTGTGGAAGCGTCCGTCGCCGCCGATCACCAGCGTCGATGCGGGCGGGCGCTCGGCCACGTCGAACACCGACTGGATGAAGTTTTCGGCATAGCCCGGCTGCTGGAACACCCGCACCTTCTTGCGCAAGCCCGATGTGCCGGGCTTCTGGCCTTCGAACGGCGTGGCGGTGACAGTCGTGATCATCCCTGTTCCTCGATCAATTGGCGATAGAGGGCGCCGTAAGCAGCGCCGCTTGCGCCCCACGAGAAGTCAGCCTTCATCGCGTTTTTCTGGAGCCGCTTCCATTCGGCGGGGCGGTGATACAGCGCTGCTGCGCGGCTTATCGCCATCGCGAGCGCATCGGCGTTCACGGCGTTCATCTGGATGCCGGTTGCCACCCCTGCACCAAGCGCCGCCGGATTGGCGTCAATCACCGTGTCGGCCAGCCCTCCGGTGCGCGAGACTACGGGCACGCAGCCATAGGCGAGGCCGTAAAGCTGGGTCAGGCCGCAGGGTTCGAACCGGCTCGGGATAAGGATCGCATCGCCCCCGCCTTGCAAGCGGTGCGAAGCGGCCTCGTCATAGCCCAGCTTCACGCCGATGCGTCCCGGATGGCGCGCAGCAGCGGCAAGGAAACGCTGTTCGATCTCGTCATCGCCCGCGCCGAGCAGCGCCAACCGTCCACCGATCCCGGCGAGGTGATCGAGCACTTCGGCGAGCACATCCATGCCCTTCTGCCAGGTCAGGCGGCTGACGACGATAAACAGCGGGCCGTCATCATGGTCGAGCCCGAACGCTTGCTCCACCGCGCGCTTGTTCTTCGCCCGCGCCGCCAGCTTTCCGGAGGTATAATTGGCCGCGAGATGCGGGTCGCTCGCCGCGTTCCATTCCGCAGTGTCGATCCCGTTGAGGATGCCGTGGACGCGATCGGAACGCGCCATCACCAGCCCCTCAAGCCCCATCCCGAATTCCACGCTGCGGATCTCGTCCGCATAGGTCGGGCTGACCGTGGTGATCGCATCGGCAAGCTGCATCCCCGCCTTGAGGAAGCCGACACCGCCGTAGCTCTCGACCGCGTCGACCGACCAGGCGGAGGGCGGCAGGCCAAGCTGGGGGAAGATGTCGGCGGGGTAGTATCCCTGAAACGCCATGTTGTGGATGGTGATGACACTCGGCACCGCGCGCCCGCCTTTCAGGGGCGCAAGGCGCAGATAGGCGGGCACCAGTCCCGCCTGCCAGTCGTGGGCATGGACCAGATCGAAGCGGCGCCCCTTCACCGCGCCGCCAGCAATGTCGGCGGCCGCGCGGGCGAAAGCGGCAAAGCGGCGCCAGTTGTCGTCCCAGTCGCGCCCCGAGGCGTCCGAATAGGGCCCGCCCTCGCGGACAAAGAGCGCAGGTGCATCGAGCACGAGGAGAGGATGATCGCCGATCATGCCAGCAAGCAGCCGCGCTGGCGTGCCCAGCAAGGCGTCCCACTTGTGAACCGCCTTGGCCCTCCCGAGTTTTGGGCCAAGCTTTTCCAGCACCGCCGGATAGCCGGGGATGAAGGTGGTCACCTCCACGCCCTGCGCGGCCAGTGCACCCGGCAGCGCGCCTGCCACATCGGCAAGCCCGCCGGTCTTGACCAGCCCTGCTGCCTCCGATGCGACCGACAGTACTTTCATGCCCATGCTCAGAGCCGCGCCATCATGTCGCGGGTGACCAGCACCACGCCTTTCTCTGACACCCGGAACCGCTGCGCGTCGAGCACCGGGTCTTCGCCGATCACCAGGCCTTCAGGGATGCGCACGCCGGAATCGATGATCACCTTGTTCAGCCGCGCCCCGCGCCCGATGTTGCAATAGGGCAGGATCACCGCCTCCTGAACGTTGGAAAAGCTGCCGATCTTGACCCCGGTGAACAACAGGCTGCGGCGCACTTCGGAGCCGGAGATGATGCAATCGCCCGAAACCAGCGATGATACCGCAAAGCCGCGCCGCCCGTCCTCGTCGTGAACGAACTTGGCGGGGGCGGCGACCACCGCATCGGTCCAGATCGGCCAGTCGCGGTCATAGAGGTTGAGTTTGGGTACCGTGTCGGTGAGGTCGAGATTGGCTTCGAAATAGGCGTCCAGCGTGCCGACATCGCGCCAGTATTCCTCGATCTCCTCCGCTGCACGGATGCAGCTGTTGGTGAAGCGGTGGGCAACCGCTTTGCCGTGCTTGACGATGTACGGGATGATGTCCCCGCCAAAATCGCGCTTGGAAAGGGGATCGTCGGCATCGCGGCGGAGCTGTTCGAACAGGAAATCGGTGTTGAAGACGTAGATCCCCATCGAGGCGAGCGCCATGCTTTCGTTGTCCGGAATGCCCGGCGGGTCCTTGGGCTTCTCGACGAAGGCGGTGATCGTGTCCGCGCCGTCCACCTGCATCACGCCGAAGCCGGTCGCCTCCATGCGCGGCACCACCAGGCATCCCACGGTGACATCCGCGCCCGAATTGACGTGCTGTTGCAGCATCAATTCGTAGTCCATCTTGTAAATGTGGTCGCCCGCCAGGACCACCATGTACTTGGGCGCGTGGCTGGCGATGATGTCGATGTTCTGGAACACCGCATCGGCTGTTCCTTCGTACCACTGGTTTTCCGACACACGCTGGCTGGCGGGGAGGATGTCGAAGCTTTCGTTACGCTCGGGCCGCATGAAGTTCCAGCCGCGCTGCATGTGGCGGATCAGCGAGTGTGCCTTGTATTGCGTGGCGACGCCGATGCGGCGGATGCCCGAATTGATCGCGTTCGACAGCGCGAAGTCGACGATGCGCGATTTGCCCCCGAAATACACCGCCGGTTTGGCGCGCCGGTCGGTCAGTTCCATCAGCCGGCTACCGCGTCCGCCGGCCAGCACATAGGCCATCGCATCACGCGCGAGCGGCCTGCCCGAAGTCCTCTCAATCATCCCACTCTCTCCCCGGAAGTTGGCGTTGGCGCCTTATTATCCCTTGAATTGCAGCATCACCGTGGCCAGCGGCGGCAAAACGATATGCGCCGCGCCGCCTTCCGCGATAACTTGCCCCATATTACCCTTGCCGCTGCCGCCGTAGCTTTCGGCATCGCTGTTGAGCACTTCAGCCCAAGTCCCGTCATGCGGCAGCGGCACGCGGTATGCGCTGTGCAGCGCGGGCGTCATGTTGACGATTACCGCCACCGGCGCTGCGCCTGGTGCCATGCGCAGCCATGCGAAGACCGAATTTTCGGCATCGTCGGCGATCAGCCATGCAAACCCCTCGCCCTCACAATCGCGGGCGTGGAGCGCGGGGGTGGCGCGGTAAAGGTGGTTCAAGTCGCGAATCAGGTGAGCCACACCGCGATGGGCGGGTGCCTCCATCAGCTCCCAATCAAGGGCGCGCTCCTCGCTCCATTCGCGGCGCTGCGCGAATTCCTGCCCCATGAACAGCAGCTTCTTGCCGGGATAGCCCCACATCATCGCGTAGTAAGCGCGCAGGTTGGCGAATTGCTGCCACTCGTCGCCGCTCATCTTGCCCAGAATCGTGCCCTTGCCATGCACCACCTCGTCATGGCTCAACGGCAGGACGAAATTTTCGGAGAAGGCGTAAACCAGCCCGAAGGTAATCTCGTCATGGTGGAACTTCCGGTGGATCGGGTCACGCGCCATGTATTGGAGCGTGTCGTGCATGAAGCCCATGTTCCACTTGAACCCGAAGCCCAGGGACGTGCGCGGGCTTTCAGCAAAGGCGGGGTGCGAGACGCCGGGCCACGAGGTCGATTCCTCGGCAATCGTCATGACGCCCCCATGGCTGCCGTATAGCGCATGGTTGGTGGCCCGCATGAATTCGACCGCCTCCCAGTTTTCGCGCCCGCCCTCGGCATTGGGGATCCATTCGCCCGCGGCGCGGGAGTAATCGCGGTAGAGCATCGATGCGACCGCATCCACGCGCAGCCCGTCGACATGGTACTGCTCGGCCCAGAACAGCGCATTGTTGACGAGGAAGGATCGCACCTCGCGCCGCCCGAAATTATAGATCGCGGTGTTCCAGTCAGGGTGAAAGCCGAGGCGCGGATCTTCGTGTTCATACAGCGCCGTGCCGTCGAAGCGGGCGAGGCCGTGTTCATCGACCGGGAAGTGCGCGGGCACCCAGTCGATCAGTACGCCCACGCCTGCGCGGTGCGCGCCGTCAACGAAGCGAGCGAAGCCCTCGACATCGCCGAAGCGGGCAGAGGGCGCGTAAAGCCCGGTGGTCTGGTAGCCCCAGCTCGGGTCATAGGGGTGTTCGGAGACGGGCATGAATTCGATATGGGTGAAGCCCATTGCGGTGACATAGGGGATCAGCCGCGCGGCCATTTCGTCCCAGGTCAGGAACCAGCCATTGTCGCCGCGCTGCCACGAACCGGGGTGGACTTCGTAGATCGAGATCGCCTCGCGCCGGGGATCGACGCTGGCCCAGTGGGCGCGGTGGGCATCGTCGCCCCATTCGCGTTTGCCAGGGCGGGCGACGATCGACGCGGTCTTGGGGCGCAGCTCGCTGGCGAAGGCGAAGGGATCGGCCTTCAGCGGCTGCACCGTGCCATCCGGGCCGGTGATGCGGTATTTGTAGGCCGTGCCTTCGCCGATGTCGGGGATGAAGATCTCCCAAACGCCGATATCGACCCGGCGACGCATCATGTGCGCAGCCCCGTTCCAGCCGTTGAAATCGCCGACGAGATTGACGCTGCGCGCATTGGGAGCCCACACTGCAAAGTGCACGCCGGACGCGCCCTGATGCTCGATCACATGCGCGCCCAGCTTGTCGAACAGGCGGAAATGCGTGCCCTCGGCGATCAGGAAGTCGTCCATCGGGCCGAGCACCGGGCCAAAGCTGTAGGGATCGGTCACCCACCATTCGGCCCCGGCAGCGCGGCAGCGATAGCGGATGGGCTTGGGGTTGCCGCGCAGCTTGCCTTCGAACAGCGGGCCATCCACGCGCGTCATCCGGCCCAATCGCCCGCCCTTCAGCGAAAACGCCTCGGCATTTTGCGCCCCTTGCAGGATCGCGCGGGCGAAGGTGCCTTCCGGCCCGTCATGCGGCCCCAGTAGCGCAAACGGATCGGCGTGCGTTCCGTCCAGCAGCGCGGCCAAGGCCTCGGGCGGTGGTTTCACAGCACGCCCCAGATCTCGCGGGCATATTCGCCGATGGTGCGGTCTGACGAGAACCAGCCGACATTGGCGATGTTCATGATCGCCGACTTGCGCCACGCGGGCCGGTCACACCAGCGCCGGTCCACTTCGCGCTGGGCGGCAGCATAGGCGTCGAAATCAGCCGCCACCATGAACCAGTCGGAGTTGTAAAGCGCGTCCATCAGCCCCTTGTAGCGATCCGGCTCGTCGGGGCTGAACACCCCGCTGGCAATGGATCGCACCGCTTGGGCCAGTTCGTGGCTGCCTTCGATCACTTCGCGCGGGGCATAGCCATCGGCGCGCTTGGCGGCGACTTCCTCGGCGGTGAGACCGAAGATCACGATATTCTCGCGCCCGACGCGCTCCATGATCTCGATATTAGCTCCGTCGAGCGTGCCAATGGTCAGCGCGCCGTTGAAGGCGAACTTCATGTTGCCCGTGCCCGACGCTTCCATCCCCGCAGTCGAGATCTGCTCCGACAGGTCAGCCGCCGGGATGATCCGTTCGGCAAGAGTGACGTTGTAATTGGGGACGAACACCACCTTCAGCACCTCGCCCACGCTGGGGTCGGAATTGATCCGCCGCGCGATGTCATTGGCCAGTTTGATGATCAGCTTGGCGTTGTGATAGGTCGGCGCGGCCTTGCCGCCGAAGATCTTGGCCCGCGGCACCCAGTCACGTTCTGGGTGGCTGCGGATCTGGTCATACAGCGCGACAGTTTCGATCAGGTTGAGCAGCTGGCGCTTGTATTCATGGATGCGCTTGATCTGCACGTCGAACAGCGCATCGGGATCGAGCCGGATGCCGGTGATTTCGCGCAAGGTGTTCGACAGATCGACCTTGTTGGCGCGCTTGATCTCGTCCACCCGCTCGCCAAAGGCCGCATCGTCGGCAAATCTGGAAAGGCTGGCAAGTTGTTCGGCATCGGCCATGAAGTCATCGCCGATGCCTTCGCGGATCAGCCCGGTCAGGCGCGGGTTCGATTGGTGCAGCCAGCGCCGGGGGGTGACGCCGTTGGTCTTGTTGTTGATGCGGGTCGGATAAAGCTTGTGCAGGTCTGCAAAGACCGTCTGCTTCATCAGATCGGTGTGCAGCGCAGCCACGCCGTTGACCGAATGCGCGCCGACAAAGGCGAGGTTTGCCATCCGCACGCGGCGCTCGCCATGTTCGTCGATCAGCGAAATCGCGGCGATGGCGGCTTCGTCCAGTCCGGCCTTCCTCGCCTCGCGCAGCACGCGGGCGTTGATCGCATAGACGATCTGCATGTGGCGCGGCAGCATCCGTTCGAACAACGGCAGCGGCCAGCTTTCCAGCGCCTCGGGCAGCAGGGTGTGATTGGTGTAGGCAATGGTCGCCCGCGTGATGTCCCACGCCTCTTCGAAGGCGAGGTGCTGTTCGTCCATCAACAGCCGCATCAGCTCGGTCACCGCGACCGATGGGTGGGTGTCGTTGAGCTGGATCGCCGCCTTGTCGGGCAGGGTGCGCACGTCGCCATGATACTGGATGTGGCGGCGCACGATGTCCTGGATCGACGCCGAGGAGAAGAAGAACTCCTGCCGCAGCCGCAATTCCTGCCCGGCGGGAGTGGAGTCCGCCGGATACAGCACCCGCACCAGACTATCGGCCCGCACCTGCGCGGCGAGCGCCCCGGTATGGTCGCCCGCGTTGAAGGCGGCAAGCTGGATCGGATCGAGCGCGGTCGCGCTCCACAACCGCAGCGTGTTGACCCGCGCGCCGCGCCAGCCGACCACCGGGGTGTCGAAGGCGGTTGCCTCGATCTTCTCGCCCGGGTCCCAGCGGATCACGCCGGCATCGCTGGACACTTCGCCGCCGAAGCCGACGATATAGGCACTTTCGCGCCGCTCGAACTCCCAGGGGTTGCCGTGGGCGAGCCACGTTTCGGGCAGCTCGACCTGCCAGCCATCGTCGACGCGCTGGCGGAACATGCCGTTGATGTAGCGGATGCCGTAACCGAAGGCGGGGATGTCGAGACTGGCGAGGCTCTCCATGAAACACGCCGCCAGCCGCCCAAGCCCGCCATTGCCGAGCGCGGCATCGGGTTCAAGCTCCTCCAGCTCGGCAAGGTCAAGCCCGAGTACGCTCAGCGCCTGCTCCATTTCGCGCGAGCAGGCGAGGTTTGACAGCGCATCGCGCAGCAGCCGCCCGATCAGAAATTCAAGGCTGAGATAATAGACCCGCTTGCCGCCGGCCTCATGCGTCCGCGAGGTCGAGGCGAACCAGTTGTCGATGATGTCATCACGCAACGTCAGCACCGCGGCATTAAACCAGTCATGCGGCTTAGCAGCGCGCTCGGTCTTGCCGACGCGGTGGTGCAACGCGTCAAGAATGCGCGCTTCGAGTGTGCCTGCCTTGCTGGCGAGGCTACCATTCGAGCTGATTGTCATGCGGCGCGCACTCCCCGTTGAAGCCTGACAAGATCTGACGGCATGGGGATGCGGCCCCTTGAGCCCCCGATGCCTGTCAGAGCCAGACTAGCCATTTGCGACGGAATGCAGCAATCGGTCAAATGGCATGACAGTCGTATTCATGGGGGCAAGTTTGCCTCCAACCGCTTGCCGGGCCGGTTTTGCCGACCGATGCGATGGGCAAACTTAGGGGGCCGAGATGGAGCAACTGCACGTGTTGGCGCAGGCTTGCGGCGTGGCCCGCGAATGGAGGGATGTTGGCGGCCACCAGCAGCACGTTCGCGATGATGCGCTGGCGGCATTGCTCGCCGCGCTAGGCCATGAAGCGGACAGCGAAGCCCAGATCGCTCGCAGCCTTGCAGCGGTGCAGGCGCGGCGCACAGGCTTGCCCGCGATGCTGGTGGCAGATGCCGGTGCGACAATCGTTCTGCCCGTCGCCGCAGCCCGCGCCGAAGTGACCGGAGAGGACGGTATCACCCGACCCTTGCCGATTGCAGGCAGCCGTCTTCAGGTGACCGTCCCGCCGGGATATTACGACCTCGTGCTTGATGGCCGCGCGATCAGGCTTGCGGTCGCTCCGCCGGCATGTCCGCTACCCTCTCAGGACAAGCGCCGTCCGTGGGGAGTATCGATCCAGATACCGTCCTTGCGCGGAGATCGACCTGCGCCCTTCGGCACGTTCGGAGAGCTGGCGCAGGCCGCGCGCAGCTTTGGCGCGGCGGGAGCCGATGCATTGGCGATCAATCCGGTGCACGCACTATTCCCCGGCCATGGCGAGAATTTCAGCCCCTATTCGCCCTCCAGTCGCCTGTTCCTCAATGGTGCATTGGGTGATCCGGCACTGGCGGGACTGCCGCGGCTGGCCGCAGTCGCCGATGCCGGAGACTTCATCGACTGGGCTGGCGCGCTGCCGCGCCGGCTTGCCGAGCTGCGCAAGGTCTTCGCCGCGCTCGATCCAGCACGGCGCACGGCCATCGCCGCGACAAGCGATGCGATGCTCCGGCGTCACGCCCTGTTCGATGCGCTCGATTGCCACTTCCGCCCGCATGGCGCGCATGGCTGGCGCGATTGGCCTGCTGCCTTTCACGATCCGCAAGGCCCGGCCGCGGCGCACTTCGCCGCCGAGCATGCCGACGAAATCGCCTTCCACCTTTTCGTGCAATGGCTCGCCCGGCAAGGGTTGGAGGCAGCGCAGCAAGCCGCCCGCGATGGGGGCATGGGGATCGGCCTGATTGCGGACCTTGCCGTCGGCGTCGATCCGGCGGGCAGCGATGCGTGGTCGCTGCGTCATGCCATGCTGGATGGCCTCACCATCGGCGCGCCGCCCGATCCGCTCGGGCCGCTGGGGCAGAACTGGTCGATCACCGGCTTTTCGCCCGATGGCCTGCGACAGACCGCATACGAACCATGGATCGCCATGATCCGTTCGGCCATGGCGGTGGGCGGGGGAGTGAGGATCGATCATGCTTTCGGCCTCGCCAGGCTCTGGGTGATCCCCGAAGGCGGAGCCACTGTGGACGGGGCCTACCTGTCCTATCCGTTCGAGGATCTGGTCCGCCTCGTCACGCTCGAAGCGCACCGCGCCAGTGCGTTGGTGATCGCCGAGGATCTCGGTACCGCCCCGCACGGGTTTACGCAGGCCGTGACCGACCAACGGATGCTTGGGATGCGGGTTCTGTGGTTCGAACGCGCCGCCGATCACGGCTTCATCGGCGCACAGGATTACGAACCGCTCAGCACGGCGATGAGCGGCACGCATGACACCGCCACTGTTGCAGGCTGGTGGCACGGCCGCGATATCGACTGGGCGGAGCGGCTCGGCCGTCTACCCGAAGGGGTTGGCCGCGCCGAGGCAGAGGCGATCCGCGAATGGGATCGCGGCCTGCTTTGGTCGACATTAAGCGACGAGATCCCGCGCCCCGCGCCCGGTGATGCCGGACCGGTGGTTGATGCCGTAATCGGCCACATTGCCCGGACGCCATCGTGCCTTGCGCTGGTCTCGCTGGAGGACATTCTCGGGCTCGAAGAGCAACCTAACCTTCCGGGCACGGTCGATGTTCACCCCAACTGGCGCCGCCGTCTCGCCGCACCGATCACGCAATTGTTTGAGCGCGCAGACACAAAGCGCCGATGTGCAATCCTTAATCAGACAAGGCAGCGGGCTGAACCGTCGGAAACCGAATAGCTGAAGGGGGCGCGGATCGGCGATCTTGCGGCTTGTGCAAAGCCCGCGTGACGCACGACCGATAGAAAAGCGGGGTCGCGGGTCAAGTCCGGTAATGGCGAGGTTTGGGTGGTTTCAGGACTTGGGGGAATGAAGCGAGGAGGGCTGCTCGATAGCCCGATGGTCCTGGAGCCATTTGGCGG
>JANNWO010000096.1:0-26242 GCA_031408395.1 Sphingomonadales bacterium
GGTCGCGGTGCTGGTGTTCCTGCTCGGCAACATGCTGATCAACGGCATCGGCGGCTTCCAGCGCGCCGAGCTTGAAGTGACCATCGACTTTGCCAAGAGCGGCGTGAGCGGCGATGCCGTCTCGCTCTCCGCGCCCACAGCGGCGCAGACGCTCGAGATGCAGGGCCTTCCCGACATCGTGACCTTCTTCGCCGAAGAGCAACTGGGCAAGGACGCCGCGCGCGAAATCTCGCTCGATGGCTGGCGCGATGTAGCCGCGGCGCTGATCGCCGATCCCGAGCTGATCGGCACGAGCAAGACCTTCGACCTGCCGACCACCTCGGAGCTGTCAGGCGCGCTGCAAGGCGAAGGTTCGCCCGAGCTGCGGGCGCTGGCGGATCGCCTCTCCGACCAGGGCAAGCTTGCGCGCAACTGGGACTTGGGCTTCCTTACCCGTTCCGATGCGACAAGCCCGCAATCGGTCGGCATCTGGGGCGCGCTCAAAGGCTCGATGCTGACCATGCTGGTGACGCTGGCGCTGGCCTTCCCGGTCGGGGTGCTCTCGGCGCTCTATCTGGAGGAATACGCCCCCCGCGGCCGCTGGACCGATATCATCGAAGTGTCGATCAGCAACTTGGCCGCAGTGCCCTCGATCATCTTCGGCCTGCTCGGGTTGTCAATTTTCCTCGCGATCTTTCCCGACCTGCGCTCGGCCCCGCTCATCGGGGGGATGACGCTGGCGCTGATGACCATGCCAGTGATCGTGATCACCGGGCGCAACGCGATCAAGGCCGTCCCGCCCTCGATCCGCGACGGCGCGCTGGCGGTCGGCGCCTCACCGGTGCAGGTCGTTTTCCACCACGTGCTGCCGCTGGCGCTGCCGGGGATGCTGACGGGCACCATCATCGGCATGGCCCGCGCGCTGGGCGAAACCGCGCCGCTGCTGCTGATAGGGATGCGCGCCTTCGTCGCCACCCCGCCCGACGGCTTCACTTCGCCTGCCACAGTGCTGCCGATGCAGATTTTCCTGTGGTCCGACGAGGTCGACCGCGGCTTTGTCGAGCGCACCAGCGCAGCCATCATCGTGCTGCTGGTGTTCCTGCTCGCCATGAACGGCCTTGCCATCTACCTCCGCAACAAGTTCGAGAAACGCTGGTGACATTGATCCATCCCAATATGGCCGACGAAACCGCGAAGATTCGCGCGCGCGACGTCTGCGTCTTCTACGGCGACAAAAAGGCGATCGATCACGTGTCGATCGACATCTCGCCCAACTACGTCACCGCCTTCATCGGCCCGTCGGGCTGCGGCAAATCGACCTTCCTGCGCTGCTTTAACCGCATGAACGACACGATCGGCGCAGCCAAGGTTACGGGTCTGATCGAGCTCGACGGCGAGGACATTCACGGCAGCCGCATGGATGTCGTGCAGCTGCGCGCGCGGGTCGGGATGGTGTTCCAGAAGCCCAACCCCTTCCCCAAGTCGATCTACGAAAACGTCGCTTACGGTCCCAAAATCCACGGCCTTGCCGAAAAGAAGGCGGACCTCGATGTGGTGGTGGAACGCTCGCTGACCCGCGCCGGCCTGTGGGACGAGGTCAAGGACCGGCTCGAGGATTCGGGCACCGCGCTTTCGGGCGGTCAGCAGCAGCGCCTGTGCATCGCCCGCGCCATTGCGGTCGATCCCGAAGTGATCCTGATGGACGAGCCGGCGAGCGCGCTCGATCCGATCGCGACGGCCAAGATCGAGGAATTGATCAATGATCTATCGGGACGCTACGCCATCGTGATCGTCACCCACTCGATGCAGCAGGCCGCCCGCGTGAGCCAGCGCACCGCCTTCTTCCACCTCGGCAAGATGGTGGAATACGGCCCGACGTCCGAGATCTTCACCAATCCGATCGAAGAACGCACCAAGGATTATATCACCGGAAGGTACGGCTGATGGCTGAGCACACCGTAAAGGCCTTCGACGAGGACATCACCCGGCTGCGCGGGCTGATCGCGGAGATGGGCGGGCTCGCCGAGGTCGCGATTTCGGAATCGCTCGACGCTCTAGTGCGCGGCGACGAGGCGCTGGCCGAGCAGGTTGTGGCCCGCGACAAGCGAATCGACGCGCTCGAAATGGAAGTAGACAAGCTCGCGGTGCGGATCATCGCTTTGCGCGCGCCGATGGCCGACGATCTGCGCGAAGTGATCGCCGCGCTCAAAATCGCAGGCGTGCTGGAGCGGATCGGCGACTATTCCAAGAACATCGCCAAGCGGACCAACATGATCGAGGGCCGCTCCCGATTCGAGCCGCTGACCCTGCTGCCGACGATGGGCGAGCTGGCCGGCGAGATGGTGCACGACGTGCTCACCGCCTATGCCACGCGCGATCCTGCCCTTGCGCGCGAAGTGATCGCCACCGATGCCAAGGTGGACGGTTTCTACAACAGCATTTTCCGCAATCTTATCAGCTACATGATCGAGAACCCTTCGACCATTTCGAGCGCGGCGCAGCTCTTGTTCGTGGCCCGTAACATCGAGCGGATCGGCGACCATGCGACCAACGTGGCCGAAATGGTGCACTTCGCGGCAACCGGGGTCTATCCGCCCGAGGGTGATCGCTGAAGCTGCAAATCTAGCGTCGTTTCGTGGGCCTTCAGGCACGTTTAGAGGCACTTTAGACGCGTTTAGACCCCCTCTAGACCCCTGTTAGACCCCCTGTAGAGCGGGCTTTATACGGCTGTTTCACGTGAAACATGGCTTCGCGTGCCCCTGTTGAAAACTTGCGCTATGCCGTTTCATCAAACTGTCGCTCAAGTGACACATAGCGTCAGAGCCCCCGCACTCCCGGGGCTTGAGGAGGCATCCTGAATGTCCGCTGCCAAACTGCTTCTGGTCGAAGACGATCCCGCGCTCTCCGAGCTGCTCGAGTACCGTTTCCAGAACGAGGGCTATGCCGTGCGCTGCACCGGCGATGGCGACGAAGCGCTTGTTTTAGCTGCCGAAGAGACGCCCGATCTGATCATCCTCGACTGGATGATCGAAGGCACCAGCGGCATCGAAGTGTGCCGCCGTCTGCGCCGCGACAAGGAGACGGCCCACGTCCCCATCATCATGCTGACCGCGCGCGAGGCCGAGGATGACCGGGTGCGCGGGCTCGAGACCGGGGCTGACGATTACCTCACAAAACCCTTTTCCCCCCGTGAGTTGCTGGCCCGCGTCGCAGCGGTGATGCGCCGTATCCGCCCGGCGCTGGCAGGCGAGACGATCGAGGTTGGCGACCTGAAGCTCGATCCCGTCGCGCACAAGGTCCAACGCCGCGGCCGCGCGCTTCAGCTGGGCCCGACCGAGTACAGGCTGTTGAAATTCTTCATGGAAAGCCCCGGCCGGGTGTTCAGCCGCGGCCAACTGCTCGACGGGGTGTGGGGCACGGGATCGGACATCGAACTGCGCACGGTCGACGTCCACATCCGCCGCCTGCGCAAGGCAGTCGGCTTCGACGGCGCAAAGGACCCGATCCGCACGGTACGCTCCGCCGGCTACGCGCTCGAGGCGATCTGAGCTTCTAACGGCACACCCCCGACCAGCGAGCGTCTTGGTCGAGGTGGAAGTGATCGGCATGTGCGGCGTTGTAATCGGGCGAGAGCACGGTGGCGAAGCTGTCGCAAGCGCCGGACCTAACTGCGCGCAGGAACTCGGCTTTTGCGCCGCTTTCCTTCCAGTCCTTGAGCACGCTGATCCGCCGTCCGTCTTTGAGCACGAAACCGGCTATGTCGATGGCGTTGGCGGTGGCGTGCTCGCTCCACGGACCATCGGCGCCGCCATACATCCTGCGGCACGAGTAGGCGCCGAGGTGTTCGATCCGAACGACCTCGCTGCCGAGGATCTTTCGCGAGGCGGGGATAACGCTGTTGCGGCGCCAGATATCCAGCGCGGCGGCGACCGGGCAAGTCACCGCGGGCGTATCCGGGGCGAGCGGATAGTCGCCGAGGCGGGTGCGGTCGGCCCGCGCGCAGGCGCCTTCGCCGGTTGCGGGCAATGCGGTGAAAGCAACCTCGCTGCGGGCGAGCACGGCGCGGCATTCCGCAACATCGTCCCTCAGCATACCGAGCTTCGCGCGGGTCGCCCATCCCGGGGGATCGCGCAGGTCAAGCGGCGCCCAGGGGTTATGCTGCGGGTGCGCCAACAGCCACTGCCACCCGCCAACTCCCGCGATCATCACGGCGAGCGCCGCTATCGCCCGGCGAGCCGCGGCGAAGTGCCGGTTGGGGGCTGAGCGCTTCATGCCGCGATCCTAGTGGAAATCGCGCGACTTGGGCAGGATGCGATGATCGCGCGGGTGCCCGGTGACATTGGGCTGGGGTGCCAGCTCGTCGATCATGTCGCGCGGGAGCGGCGGGCCGCGATCCGGCATCGGACGATTGACCTCGTCGGCACGGGCGAGCGGCGCGTCGAGCAGATCGTCCGACAGGGCGTGGAGGCGCTGGGTCGCATCGGTCAGGTTCTGGGCGATCACGTGGATCACCTCGTCATCATATTCGACGCGCCCGCGCACCTCCATCAGCCGCGCGCCCATCACCACCTTGCGCTGCTTTTCTTTCAGATCGGGCCAGACCACGAGATTGACGACCCCGGTCTCGTCCTCGAGCGTGATGAAAGTGACGCCCTTGGCGCTCCCCGGCCGCTGGCGGATCAGCACCACGCCTGCGACCTGCACCATGGAGCGGAATTTGCGCGTGCGCAGGTCGCTGGCGCGCACGAAGCCGCGCGCAGCGAGGTCGGCGCGCAGGAAGGCCATCGGATGCGCCTTCAGGCTGAGGCGGGTGGTCTGGTAATCGGCCACCACTTCCTCGGAGAGCGGCATGGCCGGCAGGCGCAGGTCGGCGCGCTCGGCCCCCTCCTCGCGCACCCCGGCCGCGCGGAACAGCGGCAGGTCGGGCACGGCGACAAGGCTGCGCGCTTCCCACAGGGCCTGCCGGCGCGCGAGACCCAATGAGGTAAAGGCATCGGCGCTGGCAAGCCGTTCGATATGCGCAGGCGAGAGCCCCGCCCGGTTGCGCAAACCGGCGACATCGCGGAAAGCCCCGCCGCTATCGCGCGCGCTGACCAGCGCGGCGGCGACATGCTCGGGCAGCCCGTCGATTTGCCTGAGACCGAGGCGTAGGGCGCCGTCCTCAAGCGTGCAGTCCCAGGCCGAGTGGTTCACATCCACGGGGCGCACCTCCACGCCGTGCTCGCGCGCATCGCGCACGATCTGCGCGGGCGCGTAAAAGCCCATCGGCTGCGAGTTGAGCAACCCGCAAGCGAAGGCCGCAGGATAGTGGCACTTGAGCCAGCTCGAGACATAGACAAGCTGAGCAAAGCTCGCCGCGTGGCTTTCCGGGAAGCCGTATTCGCCGAAGCCCCTGATCTGGTTGAAGCAGCGCTGCGCGAAGTCGCGGTCGTAACCGCGCGCGACCATACGCTCGACCATCATGTCCTGAAGCTCGTCGACCATGCCGCGGCTGCGGAAGGTCGCCATCGCCTTGCGCAGCCGGTTGGC
Organism: Sphingomonadales bacterium; assembly: GCA_031408395.1. GTDB lineage: Bacteria > Pseudomonadota > Alphaproteobacteria > Sphingomonadales > Sphingomonadaceae > Erythrobacter. The sequence continues at coordinate 5,509 of JANNWO010000096.1, forward strand.
CTCGAGGCTGGAGAACTTCGCGGCATCCAGCGCGATCTTCATCGCCTGCTCCTGGAAGATCGGCACGCCCAGCGTGCGCCCAAGGATGCTGGTGAGCTCGTCGGGCGGGCCATGTTCGGGCGAAGGCGCCGGGATTTGCACCGGCTCGGCACCCCTGCGGCGCTTCAGGTAGGGGTGCACCATGTCGCCCTGGATAGGACCGGGGCGTACGATCGCGACCTGGATGACGAGATCGTAGAACTCGCGGGGGCGCAGGCGGGGGAGCATGTTCATCTGCGCCCGGCTTTCGACCTGAAAGACGCCGAGCGAATCGCCCTTGCGGAGCATCGCATAGGTTTCAGGGTCCTCGCGCGGGACACTGGCGAGCGTCAGGGCGCGGCCGTGATGCGCGCCCAGCAGATCGAGGCATTTGCGGATGCAGGTCAGCATGCCCAGCGCCAGCACATCGACCTTGAGGATGCCCAATGCCTCGATGTCGTCCTTGTCCCACTCGATGAAGGAGCGTTCGGGCATGGCGCCGTTGCCGATCGGCACAGTCTCGATCAGCGGGCTTTCGGTGAGGATGAAGCCGCCGACATGCTGGCCAAGATGGCGCGGCATTCCAATCATCTGCTCGGTGAGTTTGAGCACGCGGCGCAGGTGCGGATCGGTCACGTCGAGGCCGGTTTCCGCCGCGTGCTTCTCGCTGATCTCACGCCCCCATCCGCCCCATACCGTGCGGGCGAGCGCGCTGGTCACGTCCTCGGAAAGGCCCATCGCCTTGCCCACCTCGCGGATCGCCATGCGCGGGCGGTAGTGGATCACCGTCGCGCACAGCCCGGCGCGGTGGCGGCCGTATTTCTTGTAGATGTACTGGATCACCTCCTCGCGCCGCTCGTGCTCGAAATCGACGTCGATGTCGGGCGGCTCCTTGCGCTCCTCGGAGATGAAGCGGTCGAACAGCAGCTGGTGCTTGGCCGGATCGACCGAGGTGATGCCGAGCACGTAGCAGACGGCGGAGTTCGCCGCCGAGCCGCGCCCTTGGCACAATATCGGCGGATCGCAGCCTCGCGCGAAATCGACGATGTCCTTGATGGTAAGGAAGTAGCGCGCGAGATCGAGCTTGGTGATGAGGGCAAGCTCGCGTTCGAGCGTGGCGCGCACGGTATCGGGCACGCCGCGCCCAGATTCATTGGCAGGATAGCGGCGCGCGGCCCCCTTCCAGACCTCGCCTTCGAGAAAAGCCTGAGGCGCTTGCCCATCCGGGTGGATTTCCTCGGGATATTCGTAGCGCAATTCATCAAGGCTGAATTGGCAGCGGTCTGCCACCTCGCGCGCTGCGCGGATCGCGTGGGGCCAGCGGGCGAAGAGGCGCTGCATCTGCGCGGGGCTCTTCAAGTGCCGCTCGGCATTGGGGTGGAGCAGGTGCCCTGCCCTAGCGACAGTGGTCTTGTGGCGGATCGCGGTCATCACGTCCTGCAACGCACGGCGCTCGGGAGCATGGTAGTGGACGTCGTTGGTGGCCAGCAGGCCGAGGCCGTTGGCCCGCGCAAGTTCGTCGAGCCGCTCGATGCGGGCGATATCGCCGCCGCGGTAGAGGTAGGCCGCGGCGATGTGCTTGAGCGTCGGCAGCTGGCGGACGAGGTGTGGTACGAGGTCGGGGAACGCCAGCTCCCTCTCGTCATCCCGGCGAAGACCGGGAGCGCTTGCCGCGAGTGGTTCCAGATCATCTCCGGGACGACGGAAGGGGACCACGTTGCTCGGCACCTGAATGCTGAACTTCGCCTCCAGATCATCCGGCGGCAGCAGGATCAGCTGCACGCCCTCACTGTTCACCGCCAGCATCGCCAGCGTGATCTGGCACACGCCCTTGTCCTGCCACTCCCCCTCGGGCGTGCGCATCCGTCCCGCGCTGATCAAGCGGCACAACCGGCCATAGGCGGCGCGGTCCTCGGGGTAGGCGAGGACCGCGAGGCCCTCGACTGTCTCGATCCGGCAGCCGATCACGGGACGCAGTTTCAGCGTCCGCGCCTCGGTGTGGATGCGCACCACCCCGGCCAGCGAATTGACATCGGCGATCCCCAGCGCGTCGTAGCCTTGGGCATGGGCGGCGAGCACTAGGTCGACCGCGTCGGAAGCCCCGCGCAGGAAGCTGAAGCAGCTCGCCATCCCCAGCTCGACGAAGGCCACGCGCTCAGGTTCCGCGATGGCGGCAGGGTCAATGTCGAGCGTGCGCTTGTCGGGGGTGAGCGGGGCGTCAGGCATGTCAGCCGGCCAGCTCCGCGAGCCGCACCTTCACCGCCGCCAGGTCCGCCGCGAACAGCGCCGCCTGCGTCTCGCGCGCTTCGCCTTCGAGGCGCAGCAGGTAGGAGGGGTGCGCCGTCACCCACAGCTCGGTGCCGTCGTCGAGCGTCAGCGGCACGCCGCGCGCCTTGGTGATGCTCACCGTCCTGCCCAGCAATCCGCGCGCCGCGCTCGCCCCCAGAGCCAGCACGAGGCGGGGCTGGACGATGTTCCGCTCGGCCTCGAGCCACCAGCGGCAGGTGTCGATTTCCTTCGCTTGCGGCGACTGGTGCAGCCGGTGCTTGCCTTTCCACACAAACTTGAAGTGCTTGACCGCGTTGGTGACATAGGCCGCGCTGCGGTCGATCCCGGCGCGGGTCAGATAGGCATCGAGCAGCTGTCCCGCCGGGCCCACGAAGGGCCGCCCGGCCTGATCCTCCTGATCACCCGGCTGCTCGCCGACGATCATCAGGGGCGCGCCCAATGGCCCCTCGCCCATCACCGCGCGGTTCTCGAGCGCGCCGATCGGGCAGTTGCGGCAAGCGTGGATCGCCGTGTCGACGCCCGCCAGAGTGGCGGGCCGCTCTCCACGCTCGAGGCTGCCCGATGCGACCATCTGCGCCTCCCGCGCCTGCGCCCCGGCGATCAGCTGCGGGATCAGCTGGGCCTCGGGCAGATTCTTCCAGTATTTCTTCGGCATCTCCGACAGCATCGCGCCGACTTTGAGCCGCGCGGGGTTGAATATCGAGGCATAGTAGGAGCGCCACAGGTCTTCGACCGGATCACCGTCCGGTGCGTCGGAGCGCTGCGCTGGCGGGCCTTCGTGCATCGTCTCGCCGTCCCAGTGGACGCTGCAGCGCGGGGTGAGGATCGACCAGCGCATGTTGGCGAAGCGGCGCATGAAGAAACTCGCCTCGGCGCGCACGATGTGGTGACCAGGCTCGAACCAGGCGACGAAATGCGGCGTGCCGTCGGGCTCCGCGATCTCGCGGAAGCGGACGAACGCGTGCATCTTGTGGGCGTCGCGCCGGACCGACTTGGCAAGCTCCTCGAGGCGGCAGACCTGCACGTCGGCCTTGTCCTCCATGAGGCGGGGATACCGCTGGAGCCGCCACAGCACTTGATAAAGTAACCCAAAGCGCGCCGGGTCGGAGTGCAGGGCGGCGCTGCGGGCGATGGTCAGGAAGCGCTGGCTGGCGCGCACCGGCGGAGCATCGGCGCACGCCGCGAGCAGGCGCTTGTCACTGCGAGAAGGTCCTTCCGAGGCAAACAAGTCGCCGGTGCCGCCCGGCTCGATCCACGAGACCCGGTCAGGCGGCACGTCGCATTGGATCAGCCCCCGCGCCCGCTCGCGCCAGAAGGCGAAATCGTCCGGCGCGGGAAGATGGACGGCATAATGCGCGCCTAATGAAACGTTCTGCCCTGAGCGTCTTTGGGCAGTCATCAGAACAGCTCCAGCTGTTCCGACTTCGGGGCAAGAAGCCCGCGCAGGTCAGCGCGGTCGGTGAGCAGCGTGGGGCGCCAGTCGACGGTGCAGATGAAGGGCCGCACCTTGGTGAGCGAGGCGGTCAGCCGCGCCACATCATCGAGGCGCAGATTGCGGTGCCGCCGCACCGTCAGGATGCGCGCCACCGCCTTGGTGCCCAGCCCCGGCACGCGCAGCAGAAGCTCCTTGGGCGCGCGGTTGACGTCGACCGGGAAGGTCTCGCGGAACTTCAGCGCCCAGGCGAGCTTGGGATCGATGTCGAGCGGCAGGTTGCCGTCCGCTTCAGCCGCGTCGGCCACCTCTTGCGGGGCGAAGCCATAAAAGCGCATCAGCCAGTCGGACTGGTAGAGCCGGTGCTCGCGCAGCAGCGGCGGGCGCTTCAGCGGCAGCACCGCGCTAGCATCGGGGATCGGCGAGAAAGCGCTGTAATAGACGCGCCTGAGGCCGAAATTGTCATAGAGCCGGCTCGCCTTGGCGATGATCGTGGTATCATTGGCATCGTCCGCGCCGACGATCATCTGGGTCGATTGGCCCGCCGGCGCGAAGCGGGGAGCGTGGCGGAAGCGCTTGCGCTCGTCCTTGGCCTCGATGATGCGCGCCTTGGTGCGCCCCATCGCCCCCTCGATCTGGGCCTCGTTCTTGTCGGGCGCGAGCCGGGTCAGGCCAGCATTGGTGGGCAGCTCGACATTGATCGAGACGCGGTCGGCATAGAGCCCGGCTTCGTGGATGATCTCCGCATCGGCCTCGGGGATGGTCTTCAAGTGGATATAACCGCGAAAGTCGTGCTCCTCGCGCAAGATGCGGGCGACCTCGACCAGCTGCTCCATCGTGTGGTTGGCGCTGCGCACGATCCCCGAGGACAGGAACAGCCCTTCGATATAATTGCGGCGATAGAAGTTGAGCGTGAGGTCGACCACCTCCTGCGGGGTAAAGCGCGCGCGCACCACGTTCGAGCTCTTGCGGTTGATGCAGTAGTGGCAGTCGAAGATGCAGTGGTTGGTCAGCAGGATCTTGAGCAGCGAGATGCAGCGCCCGTCAGGCGCATAGGCATGGCAAATGCCCATGCCCTCGGTCGAGCCGATGCCTTTCCCGCCCAGCGAATTCTTCTTCGCCGTGCCGGACGACGCGCAGGACGCGTCATATTTCGCCGCATCCGCGAGGATCTCGAGCCTTTGGCGTAAGGTGGGCTTGGGGAGCGTCGGCTGGACCATAGGAACCTTGGAACTGTTTCTTGTTCCTTATATGTTCCCACAGTCCTTTCTGCCTAATGCAAAGCTTGCAAGCTGCGCTCAGATGAGGCGCCGGAGCCGCAGGGCGTCGGGGACGTCGCCGCCGCCGTCGCACAGGAAATCGAGCACCGCAGGATGCATCGCCCCATCGAATGCCACTCCGGCCAGTCCGCCTTCAACCCAGGCGATTACGCCGAGCGGGGCGTTGATGCCGTTCACCTTCATGGTAACCCGGTCGCCGACCTCGGCAAAGCCGGCCTTCGCACGGATCTTGCACCCGCCTTCGGAGATGTCGATCAGGTCGACGAACACCACACGCGAACGCACCCGGCTCTTCACCGTCAGGCTCATAGGCCGCCGATCCGAGGACCGTGAGATCGAGTCGAGGTTCATGACGAAGAGCATCGCACAAACTGGTAAAAGAAAGCTGACCGGGCGCTCGACGGATATCCGTTAGGCGTAGAGGCCCTGCAGGAACCATTCGGGCACGCCCCCGCGCCCATCCCCGGCGATGCCGCGGCGGTAGATCCAGTAGCGCGCGCCGGCTGCATCCTCGATCCGGTAATAATCGCGTAGCCGCGCGGTGGAGCGTTCGCGCCACCATTCGGGCGCGATCCGCTCCGGCCCCTCGACCCGCGCCACCTCGCGCACTGTCCCGCGCCAGCGGAAGCGCTGGGGCAGACCGTCGGGCGAGGCATAGAGCACCGCGATCGGCTCGGGCCTGTCGAGCAGCTTGAGTGGGCGAGCGTGGAAGGCGAGCAACCCCTGCGATGCTGGCAACGGATCAAGCGGCGGCTGCCAGACCTGCGCGCGTTCAGGCAGGTGGCTGGCGCGCAGCACCGGGCGGGTGACAGCCTTGGGCCCCAACCGCACCGTCAGGCGGTCCATGCAGGCGGCAAGCGCGGTGCCGTGGCTCTCGGCTGCGGCGTCGAGATCGGCTTGCGACAGCGCCAGCGGCTCGCTCCAGCTGGCGCGCAGCTGCACCGTCTCGATCCCGAAGCCGGCATCCACATCGTCGAGCCGCGCGGCGAACAGCCGCATGATATGGCTCGCCTCGCGGGTGGCGGCGGCAAGCTCGATCCGCCGCACGAGCACCTCGCCATCGACCCGCCACAACGCAAGTTCGAGCCGCCGCGCGCCCTCCCCCCGGGCCTCGAGCGCGCGCACCATGTCATCGGCGAGGTCCTGAGTCACCCGGTCGAGCAGGGCACGGTGGCGCAGCGGCTCGACAAGTCGGCGCTGGACCATCGGCATCGGGCGGGCGATCACCGGCAGTAGCGGCTCGGGCACGCGGCCGAGCAGCTGGTCGAGCCGCAGCAGCGGATTGGCGGCGGGCGAGCGGTGGTTGCGGAAGCGGCGGCGCAGGGCATCGCGCGCGGCGGCCTCGCGGGAGGCGTCGCTCTCCCCTGCCCCGGTCATCCCCGCCAGCTCGCCGAGGCGCTTGATCCCGAGGCGGCGCAACACGGTCAGTACGTCGGCATCGAGCCGGAGCGCCGCGACCGGCAGCTCGCCGAGCTGGCGCAGCGGATCGTCGCTCGCATCAAGGATCGCACCCGGCTGCGCGTAGCGGGCCCCAAAGTGCGAAAGCGCCCACGCTGCACCGGCCGTGGGGGCGAGGGCCGCGCGTGCCGTCAGCCCGCGCGCGGCAAAGGCGGCGGCGACATCGGCGAGCAGCCGCGCCTCGCCGCCCAGCAGGTGAGCAACGCCGGTGACATCGACCAGCAGGCCATCGGGCGGGTCCATCGCACTCCACGGCCCCCAGCGCTGCGCCCACAGGGCGAGCTTCTCGAGGAGAGAGAGATCTCCCGCCGGATCGGCCGGAACGGCGGCGAGATCGGGGCACAGCGCTCGCGCGTCAGCAAGCAACATCCCCGCCCGCGCGCCCGCCAAGAGCCCTGCGTCATTGGCGGCGGTGATGCGGGGGCCGTGTGCGGTCTCGAGGATCAGCGCGGTGGGCGCGGCATCGGTGCCAAGGCTTGGGGGCGCGCGCTCTTCAGGCGCGAACGCGAGCCGCCAGCGATCGACCGACAGTCGGGTGAGCCAGACGGACAGAATCCGGCGTGGCGAGCCGCTCAGTATCGGGATCACGGCGGATGGCGAGGGCTGCGTTGTCATCGCTCAACATCCATTCGCCCGGCGCGTGGGCCCGCGCGCGGAACAGTTCGGCGTGCCAGGTGGCGGTGCCTGGGGCGGCAGCGTTCCAGCGCGGCGGCGGCGAAGGCGCGGAGCGGGCCTGCCAGCGCATCCGCGCCGAGGAGAGGTCGGGCTTGGCATCAAGCCGCACCAGCCACAGCCGCACCCCGTTCCGCTCGGCCGCGAGGCTGAGGCGGCGCGAGGCGGTGAAGGAAAGCGCGCGCGGATTACCCGCGATCTCACCGATTACGCAGGCGAGGTCACGGCAGCGCACCCCTTCCTCAAGCGCGAAGAGCGCATCCTCGGGCGTGACGGCGGCGACATGGATCAGCCGGTGGCGCCAATCGGGCGGGAGTCCGGCGAGGCAAGGCCGCCCGCCGAGCTGGATTGCCTTGCGGTCCTGCACCCACAGCACCTGGCGGGTGTCGTCGGCCGCCCCACCCTCATCCGATGACGTCAAGGCGTCACGCGCCAACGCCAGCGCCAGCCCCGCCCCGCTCGCTTGGCTCGCAGAGGCGAATATCTCGGAGTGGAACGGCTGCGCAGTGAGGCCCGGCCGCCAGCGTGTCTCGGACTCGCACCCAGCAAGCGATGGGGCGAGCGAGCGCGCGAGGACACGGGCGGGAGAGGGTCTGAAGGACGTGGATGGCATAAGCGGACGACTCATTTGTTCGCTTTATGTTCCAACATTGGTCCGCTGGCAATGGAAAGGGCGCGGGAAGCGATCATCCGCTCCCCGCGCCCCTCGAAGTGCACTCGCTGTGGCTCAGGTCAGTCGTCGATGACTGGCCCCGGGAACTCGCCCATGTCAGGCGCATCGTCCTGCCACTCGCCATGCTGGAGGTTGGAATGCGAAAGGCCGTAAAGGAAATAGAGTGCGATCATCCCGGCCATGAACCAGGCAAAGAAGATCAGCACGCTCGGCGGCACGGTGTAGATGAGATAGGCACACGACAAGATGCCCAGCACCGGAGTGACCGGATAAAACGGCACCTTGAACCCGCGCGGCAGTTCCGGCGCGTTGCGGCGCAGGTAGATCACCGACAGGCAGACGATGGCGAACGCCGCCAGCGTGCCGACCGAGGTCATGTCCCCCAACACGTTGATGTCGAAGAAGCCCGCCGCCACAGCCGTGATTACGCCAACCAGAGCGGTGTTCACATAGGGGGTCTGATACTTAGGGTGCACCTTACTGAACACCTTGGGCAGCAAGCCGTCACGCGCCATCGTGTAAAAGATGCGGGTTTGCGCATACATCAACACCAGCACGACCGAGGTCAGACCGATGATCGCACCAATCTTGATGATCTTCGCAAGCCAACCCCACTGCGGGCCGAAATTGTCGACGACCACCGCGACCGGATCGGGCACGTTGAGCGTGCCATAGGGCACCAGCAGCGTCATGATCGCAGCGACGAGCATGTAGATCACCGTGCAGACAATCAGCGAACCCAGAATGCCGAACGGCATGTCCTTGGCAGGGTCCTTGGCTTCCTGTCCGGCGGTCGACACCGCTTCAAACCCAATATAGGCGAAAAACACGATCGAGGCGGCGCGCATGATCCCGTCGACACCGAACGCACCTTCGCCATTGTTGGCAGCAGGGTCATATTCGGGAATGAACGGGACCCAGTTGGTGGCCATCAACTCGCCCAGATTGGAAAGGACTATCAGCCCGCCAACCGCGATGAAGGCAACCAGCACGCTGACCTTGATGGCGACGATCACATTGTTGACCTTGGCCGATTCCGACACGCCCAGCATGAGCAGGCCCGACAGCGCAATACAGATCAGGAAGGCCGGCAGATTGAAAATCGTCGTTACCGTCTGGCCATCGACAACCACCGGCGCGCCATCCTGCATCAGCGTTACACCAGCAGGGCCGGTAAATTGCGGCGGAATGACAAGACCAAAGTCGGCGAGCAGGCTAACCACATAGCCGCCCCAACCGACCGCGACTACCGAAGCAGCTAGGCCATATTCGAGCAGCAGCAGCGCCCCCATGATCCAGGCGACGAACTCACCCAGCGTCGTGTAGCTATACGTGTAGGCCGAGCCCGATACCGGAAGTGTCGAACTAAGCTCTGCATAGCAAAGCCCGGCAAAGGCACAGACAATCCCGGCAACCACGAAGGACAGCAACACGGCAGGCCCTGCATGAAGCGCCGCAGCACTGCCAGTTCGCACGAAAATACCCGCCCCGATGATGCAGCCGACGCCGAGCAGCAGCAGGTTCCACTTGCCGAGCGTGCGCTTCAGCTCGCTGGTCTGTGTCTCACGCTGGACCTGCGCGATCGACTTGCGCGCGAACATCCGCTGTAAAACGGTTCCCCTGGGTGCACTCGCCATTACCAATCCCCCCTGCACGCCTGCAGGGCGCACGGCTTAATGCTGTCAAGAAACATGTGGACTAGGTCTCCCATTGATCGCAGGCAGATCCCCCGCGCGATCGACTGGCCGCAACGCTAGCGCAACATTGCGGCAACACAAGCCGAAAGCGCGGGGTTTCCCCCGGCGCGCGCAGCCGCTAGATGCTGGGACCATGTCCACAACCTTCCAGCTCGACACCAGCACAAGCCGCGCCAACCCCACCCCGCAGCCGATGCGGCGGCTGACCGTGCCGGCGATCCGCGCCCGCAAGACCGACGGCGTCACCGGCGAACCGCTGGTGATGCTGACCGCCTACACCGCGCGCCAAGCGCAGATACTCGACGCGCATTGCGACCTGCTGCTAGTGGGGGACTCGCTCGGCCAAGTGATCTATGGTCTGCCCTCGACCGTTCCGGTGACGCTTGAGATGATGGCGAACCACGGCGCGGCGGTGGTGCGCGGGTCGTATCATTCGGTGGTGGTGGTCGACATGCCTTTCGGCTCCTACGAAGCCTCACCGCAGCAAGCGTTCGAGAGCGCGGCCTATCTGCTAAAGCAGACCGGCGCGGCAGCAGTGAAGCTTGAAGGCGGGGAGGCGATGGCGCCGACGGTCGCTTTCCTCAACCAGCGCGGCATCCCGGTGATGGGCCATGTCGGGCTCACGCCGCAGGCCGTCAACGTGCTCGGCGGCTACGGCGCGCGCGGGCGCTCGGACGCCGAGGCCGCGAAGATCGTCTCCGACGCCAAGGCGCTTGATGAGGCTGGGGCTTTCGCCATCGTCATCGAGGGCGTGGTCGAGCCCATCGCGATCGCCGCCACCAAGGCGGTTGCATGTCCCACCATCGGCATCGGTGCCTCGGCGCAGTGCGACGGGCAGGTCCTCGTCACCGATGACATGCTCGGCATGTTCGAGCGGGTGCCGCGCTTTGTGAAGCGTTACGAGGATATCGCCGGGGTGATCGATCGGACGGTGGCGCGCTATGCCGAGGAAGTGCGCACCCGCGCATTCCCGACCGAGGATCAGACCTACCAACCCAAGGCCTAGTCGGCGTCTTTCGCAAGTCGCAGCGCGAGTGGCGCGGCAAACAACAACTGGGCAAGATGGTAAAGCAACAGCGGCGCGATCACGAAACCCGCGGTCGCCGGGCCGAACAGGATGGCGGCGAGCGGCGCGCCGGTGGCTAAGCTCTTCTGCGATCCAGCGAACAGGAACGCGATGCGGTCCGGGCGCGGCAGGCCGAGCAGGCTGGCGATCCCCCAGGCACTCACCAACGCGGCTCCCAGCATCGCCAGTACAAGCGCGATCAAAACGACCCAGTCCGCGGGGTCGAACATCGTTGCCAGCCCCTGCTCCACTGCGCCCGAGAAGGCGACATAGACCGCAATGCCGATAACAGCCCGGTCGAGCCATGCGATACGCTCGCGGTGTTCCGCTATCCTGTCGATCACTCTGTCCTGCACGACCTGCCCAACCACAAAGGGCAGCACTAGAATCAGGCCGATGCGCAGGATCGCCTCACTGCCGATCTCGCCCGCCCCGGCCCCGCCCAGCAGCGCGAAGAGCGGAGCACTGATGAAGACGCCGACGATGTTGATCAGTGCAGCTCCCACCACCGAAAGCCCGACATTGCCGTGGGCGAGGCTGGTGTAGGAGGTCGCTGACTGCACGGTCGAAGGCAGGCAGCCGAGATAGACGAAGCCAATCGCCACCAGCGGCGGCAGCAGGGGACTTGCGATCTTTGCAAAGCCAAGGCCAGCGAGCGCCATGCCGCCGAACACGAACAGCATAAGCGGTCCGAAATAGCGCCAATTGGCAAGCCCGCGCGCAATCTCGCTACGGCGGATACGCATGCCGTTGACGAGGAAGAGCACGAAGATGCCGGTGTTAGAGACAGTAGTCGCGGTAGCGCGCGCTTCACCGGCGGCAGGCACGATCAGCGCGAGCGTCGTCGCAATCACCAGCACGGCAATCATCGGATCCTTAAGGAAGGGAAAGCGCGAAGGAGATGACATCGGGCGCACGCCCTGCCCTGCCCGTACGCGGTTGTCGAGACTAGCGCGCCTGAAGGAGGCGCGGGCGCACCTCGGCAAGCAGCGCCGCGAAGCGATCCGCCTCCTCGGGCTTGCCGAGCGCCTGCGCTGCGCGCAGCCGCAGACCGAGCAGTTCCGGATCGTGCCCAGTGCCGAGTGCCACCGCGTGATCGACAAGCAGTGCGGCACGCGTCCAGTCACCGCGCTCCGCCAACCTTTGCGCCAACGCGATAAGCGCGCTCGCTGTGTCCGGTTCTCCCGCCACATGGCGCACCAGCAACAAGTCCGCCGCCTCGCGGTTACCGGAGCGGGCAATGGCCCACACCGTCTTGCGGGCGAGCGGCCAAGGACGGCGCGCCTCGGAGGCGAGCGAATAGGCAGCAACCGTCGCCTGCAGATCGCCGCTCGCTAACAAGGAATCTCCGCCAAGGCTCGCGACATCGGCGGATGCGGGGAATTGCGTTCGCAGCATTGCGACCCGGTCACGCCCGCCTGCGCGACTACCGGTCAGAAGGTCGCTCCGCACCTCGGCAGTGGGAGGCGGCAGGCCGTCGCGGGCGACCAGCACGCTCGGGCCGGTCCGCATCACGCGATAAGCGCGCGCTAACAGCGGGGCCGCAGCCACACGGTCGCCGCGCCGTTCCTGCGCGCGGGCCACCAGCATCACCAGATAGGGCGAGGCTTCTGGGAGCGTCGCATCTGTCCCGAAGCGCCGGACGACCTCATCGGCATGCCCGCCTGCGAGTAGAGCGTGGGCGTGCAGTTCGCGCACGCGGACATTGGCGGGCTGACGGACGGCGAGGCTTTCAAGGGTCAATGCGGCGCTGTCGGCGTTGCCTTCTTTCAGACTGATCACCGCATCGAGCACCAACGCCGCCGGCACGCCGCGCTCCGCCATGCCGCTGCGCGCGAGCAGGCTGCGCGCGAGCGCATCTTCACCGCCGCGCGCCGCAACCACGGCCTGAAGGAACGGCACCCGCGGGTCGCCGGGTGCAATCTCGCTCAATCGCCGCACGGCTGACAGCATCGCGCGCGCCTGCCCGCTATCGCCGAGAGTCGCTGCATATTCGGCCCAGATGTCGGAATTCTCTCCATCGGCCTCGATCGCGGCCTCGAACCACGGGAGCGCATCGGTTGCACCGTGGGCGTCGCGCACCATCAGAGCGCGCAGCAGCAGCGCGGGGCCGTGATCGGGGCCGAGCGCGAGAGCACGGTCGGCCGCCTCGAGCGCAGTGAGGTGCTCGCCGCTGCGCAGACGCAGCCGGGCGATGGCGAGCCAGAGGTCGGGGTTCTCGGGTGCAAGACTGCGCGCGATGTCGAGCGCGCGGGCCGCTTCGACCAGCTTCCCATTTCGCATCGAAACATAGGCCTCAGCGACCAGCTTGGCGACCGCCGGGCTTGCCGCCACAGCGCCGCCGCGCGTCGGAAGGTCGGTCTTACTCGAACAGCCCGCCACTCCCAGCGCCAGCGCCAGCCATGCCAGAGCGGCGAGCGGTCTTCTATGTCTGCAGGTCATACTGCTTGAGCAAGTCATAGAGCGTCGGGCGGCTGATCCCGAGCAGCTTGGCGGTGCTAGAGATGTTGCCCTCGCTTCGGGCAAGCGCGTGGCGGATAACTTTGCGGTCCGCTGCCTCGCGCGCGGACTTTAAGTTGAGCACGTCGGCGCCCTCATCCTTAGCCGCGCCTAAGTCGAGGTCATCGGCATTCACCAGCTTGACATCGGCCATGATCACCGCGCGCTTCACCCGGTTCTCAAGCTCGCGGACGTTGCCCGGCCAGTCATGCGCATCGATCGCGGCGAGTGCGTCGGGAGCGAAGCCGGTGACAGCGGGGTTCATCTCGGCAGCGAAGCGTTTGAGGAAGGCCTTGGCGAGCAGCACCGGATCGCCGTGGCGCTCGGCAAGGCCGGGGATCCGGATCACGATCTCAGCGAGGCGGTAGAAGAGGTCCTCGCGGAAAGCCCCTTGCTGGATCATGCTCTCAAGATCCTGGTGCGTCGCGCACACGATCCGCGTGTTGACCGGGATCGCACGCCGCCCGCCGACGCGCTCAATGGTGCGCTCCTGCAGGAAACGGAGTAGTTTCACTTGCAGTGGCAGGGGAATATCGCCGACCTCATCAAGGAACAGCGTGCCACCGTCTGCGCTCTCGATCTTGCCTTCGGTAGTCTTGACCGCGCCAGTAAAGGCGCCCTTCTCATGGCCGAACAGCTCGCTTTCGAGGAGGGTCTCGGGGATCGCTGCACAGTTGATGGCGATGAACGGACCGCCGGCGCGGTCGCTCGCCTCGTGAAGGCCCTTCGCCAGCAGTTCCTTGCCCGTCCCGCTTGCGCCGAGCAGCATCACCGACACCGACGTGCGCGCGACGCGTTCGATGGTGCGCGCGACCTTGACCATCTCGGGCGCGCCGGTGATCAGACGGCCGAGCACGGTCTTGTCGGCCCCGCTGCTCGCCACGAGCCTGCGGTTCTCCTCCTCGATGGCGCGCAGATTGAAGGCGCGGCGCACGATCAGCCCCAGCGCATCAATATCGATCGGCTTCTGGTAGAAGTCGTAAGCCCCCCGCGCGATCGCGGCGAGGGCGCTCTCGCGCGCACCGTGACCGCTTGCGACGATCACCTTGGTGTCGGGCTTCAAAGCCATGATCGCGTCGAGCACCGCAAACCCCTCCGTGGTGCCGTCGGGATCAGGTGGCAGGCCAAGGTCGAGCGTCACCACCGCGGGCGCCTCGGCCCGGAGCGCTGCGATCGCGCTGTCGCGATCACCCGCGATCAACACCTCGAAGTCGTCGTAAGCCCACTTGAGCTGGGCCTGAAGGCCGGGATCGTCCTCGATCACCAGCAGGACCGGTTTCCTGTCAGCTGCCATCACGCGACCTCCTGTGAGGATTGTTCGTCTGCCCGCTGCCCATCGAGCAGTAATGCCGCCTCAGCGAGCGGAAGCACGACGGAAAAGCGGGTGCCGAGCCCCTCGCGGCTTTCAACCGCCATGCGCCCGCCCATCGCCCGCACCAGCTCGCGCGCTTCGAAGGCGCCGATGCCGAAGCCGCCATACTTGGACGAGACAAAGGGCTTGAAGAGGCCGGTGCGCACGAATTCGGGGCTCATGCCATAACCAGCGTCTACCACCTCGATAGTGCCGTGGAGGCCTGCCGCCGTCACATCGAGCAACACCGGCATGGCCGATTCGCTCGCATCGATGGCGTTCTGCACAAGATGGATCAGCGCCTGTTCAAGCGCCTCACGGTTGCCCATCACCTGGACAGGCGTCGCGCGGGTCAGCGACACCTGATGCGTGCCCTTGAAGCGCGCGACTATGGAACGGGCCAGCTCGACAAGGTCGATCGGGCCGAGCGCCGACACCTGCCCCGAACCATAGCGCCCGAGCCGGGCGAGCAGAGCCGAGAGCTTGTCAGCCGAATTGCGCAAAGTCACCAGCATGTCGGCGCGAAAGGCCGGGTTGTCGGCGTGCTTCTCGGCATTGGCGGCGAGCAGCGAGAGCTGGCTGACGAGATTCTTGATGTCATGCATGACGAAGGCCATCCGGCGATTGAACTCGTCGAAGCGGCTCGCATCCATCAGCGCCTGCTGCCCCGCCTGTTCGGCAAGGTAGCTGGCGAGCTGTTGGCCGGCGACTCGCAAGAGATCAAAATCCTCCCAATCGAGTTGGCGCGGATTACGCGGACGGGCGAGCACGATAACGCCGACGAGCCGGTCGAAGTGGATAAGCGGCACCAGCGCCCAGGCGTCCTCGGCCTCCATAAGCCATTCCGGCACATGCGCGGTTTCACCATGGTGATCGACCTCGGCGCGCGATTCGTCGAGCGCGAGCACGAAGTTGTGCTGCTCGAAGAGCCCCGACAGGACAAAGTCCGCGGCCACAGCGGGAACGGCGATGGTCGGCCAGTTCCAACGGGCGGTGAGCTCAAGCCGGGCCTCCTCGTTAGGCATGAGCAGCAGGCCCGCCGGGCTCTCGGTGATGTCGGCGAGAGCCTTTACCGCGCGCTCCTCGAGGCTCGCGTTGCCGGTCCCCCCGCGTCCGATAGTGCGGGTGAAGCGCAGCCACTCCTCTCGGTAGTCGTAGCGGTGCTGGAAGAGGTGCTTGGTCGCGGTCACCCGTAGCCAGCCCCGCAGGCGCGAGGACGGCAGGGCGAAAGCGGCGGTGACGATCCCAATCACGGCGAACACCGCTTGCCCGGCGCGTGCTGCATCGCCGCCGATGAACGCCAACGCCTTCGTCGCAAATACGAGGCCGGCAATATAGGTGCCCATCAGCAATAGCGAGAGCGTACGGAAAGTGACGGTTCGGCTTGGGCTGAACTGCACTCGCGGACCGGCCGCATTCATGCCGAGCGCGAAGAGCACCGCCATCGTCCCCGAGAAAAGCCCGCGCAGGTCGCGCAGTGCCGCCGGGGTTTCGCCGCCCAGATAGGAAAGGGTGTGCAGGTTGAGATCGTATGCAAAGATCCCGGCCAGCGCCATTCCGGTCCAGCGCAGTACCGGACGGAGCGCATTGGTCGCCCCGGCGTAAAGATTGTGCAACAGCATCAGCGCGCCGATCGCCACCAGCATCTCAATCATCAGACCGGCGGCGCGCGCCGCGCTTTCAGCCTCGGGCACGCCGGCGATCTGGGCGCCGATGAACAGCACAACCGGCTGGAGCAATTGCACGAACACCAGCGCGAGAATCACCGGGCGGACCGGCTTGAGGCTGGCGGTGCGGCCGTCGGCGGCAAACAGGCTGAAGATCGTCGCGATCAGCGCAAGATTGCGCGTCATCGCCGCGATGGTGACGAAATCGTGCTCCGCGCCTAGCCCGGCGGCGAGCGTGCACCATATGGCGCTAGCCGCAGAGGCGACCATCAGGCCGATGCGGTCGGGCCGCGAGCGTTCGCCGTGCCGCCACAGCCACACGCAGGCGCCTGCACTCAGCACCGCACCGCTTACCCAGGCGAAGACATGCGCCAGCGCAATAAGGGCGCTCGGCAAGATCACCGCGCACCCTCGGGCCAGAGGATCACCCGCAGCGTCTGAAGCAAGACCACGAAATCAAGGAAGGGCGTGTAGTTTTTGGCGTAGTACAGATCATATTCGAGCTTGCAGCGGCTATCCTCGACCGAGGCACCATAGGGGTAGTTGATCTGCGCCCAACCGGTGATCCCCGGCTTCACCATGTGCCGCTCTCCGTAGAAGGGGATCTCTTCCTCGAGGCTGTCGACGAAGGAAGGCACTTCGGGGCGCGGGCCAACGAAGCTCATCTCGCCCTTAAGCACGCTCCATGTCTGGGGAAGCTCGTCGATCCGTACCTTGCGGATGAACCTCCCGAGGCGGGTGATGCGCTGGTCGTTCTGTTCGGCCCACTTGGCCCCGTCCTTCTCGGCATCGGTGCGCATCGAGCGCAGCTTGATGAGCGTGAAAGGCTCGCCATAAAGACCGACGCGCGTTTGGCGGAAGAAGGCGGGGCCTTTGCTGTCGAGCTTCACCAATAGCGCGAACAGGATGATGAGCGGGAAGGTCAGCGCCAGCAGGATGAGGCTGACGGTGATGTCGAAGATGCGTTTTGAAGCGCTCGAAAACATGCGGCTGCTGGAAAAACCGTCGGAGAAGATCAGCCAGCTTGGATTGATGGTGTCGAGGTCGACGCGGCCAGTCTCGCGCTCGATAAAGCTCGAAAAATCGTTGACGTGGACGCCCTTGGTCTTGATCCGCAGCAGGTCCTTCAAGGGCAGCGCGTTGCGGCGCTCTTGCAAAGCGAGCACAACCTCGGAGACGCCGAGGTTCTCCACGAAGCGGCCGAGATCGTGGATCGCGCTGCGCGGGATCGCCTCCTCGACGCGGCGCTGGTCGTCGCTCATGGCGATGTAGGATACGATGGCGAAGCCGGTCTCGGGTTTGTCGCCAAGCTCGCGCAGCCTCTGCGCGCGGTCGCCTGCGCCGAGCACCATCACACGGCGGCGGAAGGCCGAAGAGCCGAGGAAGGAATTGAGCAGCAGCCTGTCAGCCACCAGCACGAGGATCGCGAGGCCCATCGTGTAGAGCAAGGTCGAGCGCCAGAACATATCGTTCGGGATGACAAAGTCGATGACGGCAAGCGCAATGATCCCGAGGCTGATCGCCACCAGCACCCGCGCCCCGGCAAAGCGCAAGCTTCGCAAAGCATTAGGGCCGTAGACCCCGACCGCGATCATCGCCAGCCAGATCACCGACGCCGTGCCCATTAGCGCCATGGCGCGTTCGGAAAATGTGCCGGTGTCCACCCCGATCTGATGCGTGCGCCACTGCCACGCGACTTCGCTCGCTACCACGAGCAAGCCGAGATCGAGCAGGCCGAGCAGCAGCACGGCGTGCGGGATATAATGCTTGAACAGGCGGATCATTGCGCGGGCTGGCCTCTGGTGCAGGCTGCCGCTTCTAAGGCCTAGACCTTAAGTGTCGGTAAAATTTACACGCCCTCGGAGAGCCGCGGATTTGTGCGGGCTTCGAGGGTTAATCTCGTCGTCAGGATGTGGGCCGCGCACGCGGGAGGACGCCCGCGAGCCTGGTCGGAGCTGGGGTGAGGCACTCCGCCCTTCCGCACCTCAGACAGGGAGTGCCAAGCGGCACCGCGTCCGCCCGGTCGAGCGAAACGCCGCGCGCATGCGCGAGATCGCCCGCAAAACGCGCCTCGATCCCGAGCACCAGCGCGCGCCTCCCGGCGCACATTACTCCGTCGCCGTCGACCGTGCGGGTGATGGTAAACCAGTGCCGAGCCGCCGCATCTCCCTCACCGAAGGTGGCTGCCTGAGTGAGCACGGTTCCGGGCCGATCGAAGGCGGCATAGGGCACCCATGCCGGCCAACGCGCACCCTCGAGTGGGTAAAGCGCCCCGCTCCCTCCGGCGGTGAACTGCGACATCCGTCCGGCGCGATCGATCACCGCCATGAAGAACGGCAGCCCCCGTTCGCCCACCCGCCCCAAGGTGGTCAGGCGCTGGGCCACCTGATCAAAGCTCACCGCGAAGCGGCGTTGTAGCACGGCAAGATCGTATCCGGTCGCCTCGCAGGCACGCAGGAAGCGACGATAGGGCAGCAGCAGCGCGCTAGCGAGGTAATCGGTGATGTGCTCGCGCAATGCATCGCGTGCCTCGGAGCTGGCGAGGTTCGCGCCGGCGACGAAAAGCTCGATGCCTTCGCGCATCTCGAGCATCCCCACCTGCCGCGCGATCTGGAACCGCCGCGCCGCGCCGGGGAGCATCTCGGAAAGCTGCAACTGGCGCGCATGAAGGTCGAGCCGGTGGACTTGCCCCGGCATGACTTCGGCCGGCAGGATGCGCACTGAAAGCTGGTGCTTCTCGCGCAGCCGCTCGGAAAGCGCCGCGCTGATTTCCCCGCGCGAGAGGCGTAGCTCGTCTGCAAGCGCTTCGGCGGCATGGTCAAGATCGGCGAAGTGGTTCTGCCAGCGTTCCACTGCGCGGCGCACGGCGGCGGCAGCGTCTTCGACGACGATGCGATCGCTCCCTGCGGTATCGTAAAGCCGCGCGAAAGCGGCTGCGACCTGCGGCGCGGCAGCGAGCAGCTCCTGCACCTCCTCGCGGTCAATGCCGAGATCGCCGAAGCGCTTGTCGGACAGCCGCCGCACCATCCCGTCGAGACCGCCGATAGCATCGTCCTCGCGCAAGCTGCGGGGATCGAAGTCGAAGCGCTCGATGACTTGCACCAACACACGGGCGGAGAGTGGGCGTTGGTTGCGCTCAATAAGGTTGAGGTAGGAGGGCGAAATCCCGAGGAGGCTCGCCATTGCGGCTTGAGTCAGTCCTTCGCGCTTTCGCAAGCGGCGAAGCGCGGGTCCCGCTAGGATGTTGGTGTCAGCCATGCCGATTTTGTAAATTACTTTACCGATTGACACAAGGTTGCGGCCAAATGTCCGGATAGCGACACGAATTTCTGTAAGTTTCGCTGTTATGCTGCGCCGCACCATGGCAGAGGCATCTTATCCAGCGGCCCGGGCTTAAAGCGGCTCAGCCACTCCCCAGGATCGACAGGAGACGCACATGACCTATCAGGACACAATCAGCCGGATGCGCGAGATTGTCGCCGCGAACGGGCCGAGTTGGGCAGCGATCGATGCCGAAGGCGCCGCGCGCATGGCGATCCAGAACCGCTTCACCACCGGCCTCGACATCGCCAAGTACACCGCCAAGATCATGCGCGCCGACATGGCCGCCTATGATGCGAACCCAGCGCAATACACTCAGTCGCTGGGCTGCTGGCACGGCTTCATCGCGCAGCAGAAGCTGATCGCGATCAAGAAGCACTTCGGCACCACCAAGCAGCGTTACCTCTACCTGTCCGGATGGATGGTCGCCGCGCTGCGCAGCGAATTTGGCCCGCTGCCCGATCAGTCGATGCACGAGAAGACCTCGGTGCCCGCGCTGATCGAGGAACTCTACACGTTCCTCAAGCAGGCCGACGCCCGCGAGCTCGGCATGATGTTCCGCGCGCTCGACGCCGCCCGCAAGGCTGGTGACGCGGTCGAAGCCAAGCGCCTCGAAAACGCCATCGACAATTACGAAACCCACGTCGTGCCGATCATCGCCGACATCGACGCAGGCTTCGGCAATGCCGAGGCGACCTACCTTCTCGCCAAGAAGATGATCGAGGCGGGCGCCTGCGCGCTGCAGATCGAGAACCAGGTGTCGGACGAAAAGCAGTGCGGTCATCAGGACGGCAAGGTCACCGTACCGCACGAGGACTTCCTTCAGAAGATCCGCGCCTGCCGCCACGCTTTCCTCGAGATGGGTGTCGAGGATGGCATCATTGTCGCCCGCACCGATTCGCTCGGCGCCGTCCTCACCAAGCAGATCGATTTCTCCAAGGTAGCAGGCGATCTGGGCGACCAGTACAACAGCTTCCTCGATTGCGATGAAGTCGATCCGGCCAACATTACCAATGGTCAGGTGTTCATCAGCCGTGACGGAAAGCTGTTAGCGCCCAAGCGCCTCCCCTCGAACCTCTACCAGTTCCGCGCCGGCACCGGCGTCGACCGCGTGGTTCTCGACTGCGTCACCAGCTTGCAGAACGGCGCCGACCTGTTGTGGATCGAGACCGAGAAGCCGCATGTCGAACAGATCGCCGAAATGGTCGACCGCATCCGAGAGGTCGTGCCGAACGCCAAGCTGGTCTACAACAATTCACCCAGCTTCAACTGGACGCTGAGCTTCCGTCAGCAGATCTTCGATGCATGGAC
>JANNWO010000097.1:0-2022 GCA_031408395.1 Sphingomonadales bacterium
CCGCCGCCGGGGCCGGGCCCCCACAAAGGGGGGGGCCCCCCCCCCCCCCCCCCCCCCCCCCCCGCCCACAAACGACCCCTACGGCCTGGGGGGGGGGGGGGGGGCGCCGGGGCGGGAGGTTTGCAGCAAGGGCGTCAGCGCCTTTGCGCGCATCCCACGGTCGCCGCGTCCATCGCGGTTGCGGCGCCAGTGAGCGTATATCGGTCGGTGAAATTGCCGCCCTTGGTGCTCTTTGCGGAAACACTCATCCGCGCTGCCGATCGCATCGCGGCGACAATCGCGGCGTCGCCCGCTGCGTCCTTGGCCCAGGCGTTGCGGCCCTTGGCGACGAGGGTGAAGCGCTTGTCTCCGACCACGAGGCGCACCGCGCTCTTGTCGGCCACGTCGCGCGACAGCACGAGATGCACCGTTCCGCGCACGCCATTGGCGGGCCAGTTGGATATGGTCGCATAGGCGGGCGCGGGGGCCGTGCCTTCAGCCTTGGCGATCGCATAGCAGCGCTGCGGTTTGGCATCCTTGAACGCCGCCCAGCTTTCATAAACGCCAAGGCTTTCGCGCGCGGCGAGCGGCGCTGCGGCAAGGAGCAGAAGGGCAAGGGGAGCGAACCTAATCATAATCGACCGCCAGCACTTCCCACTCTCTCGTGCCCGAGGGAAGGGTGACGACCCGCAAATCCCCGACGCTCGCAGCCCGCAGCGCGCGCGCCAGCGGCGAGTTCCAGCCGATCCGGCCTGCGCCTGCGTCCTGTTCATCGTCGCCCACCAGTGTCACGACTTGGCTGTTGTCATCCTCGTCCGCGATGGTGACCCGCGCGCCGAAGAACACCCGCGACCGTTCCACCTGCGCCGCCGGATCCACAACGCGGAGCGCCTTCATCCGCTTGATGAGATGCGCCAGCTCGCGGTCGATCTCGCGCATCTTCTTGCGCCCGTAGAGGTAGTCGCCGTTCTCCGAGCGGTCGCCGTTCCCCGCCGCCCAGCTGACGATCTCGACAATCGCGGGGCGCTCGGTGCCGAGCAACAGGTCGTAGCGCGCCTTCAAGGCCGCCATCCCCGCCGGCGTGATCGGTGGCCCCCCCGGCATCATCGCGAAAATCAGCGCAGGAAGCTGTCGACCGGGCGCGGCATTCCCGACTTGTCGGGATACATGTGCGAATAGGTCACCGCGTTGCCGATCACGCGCATGATATAATAGCGCGTCTCGAAATTGGCGGGGACTTTCTCGACCCAGGTCACCCAGTCGATCGCGCCGGTGCGCGGGTCACCGTTCAGCCGCAGCCATTCGTTCACGCGCCCCGGCCCGGCATTGTAGGCGCCGACCGCGAGCGGGTACGAGCCACGGTAATAGCTCAGCATCCGCGCGAAATAGCCGTCACCAAGCTGGATGTTGTACTGCGGCGAATTGGTGAGATCGGCGGAGAGATATTGCACGCCGATCTTGCCCGCCTGTTCGCGCGCGGTGCCGGGCATCAGCTGCATCATCCCGCGCGCGCCCGCATGGCTTTCGCGCGTCCGGTCGAACTCGCTTTCCTGCCGCGCGATCGCGTGGACCATCACCCAGTCATTGACGACGGGCGGTGTGGGCACGGTCGGGAAGCCGATCCGCTCAAGCCCGGTGAGGCCGTTCTCGCCCGCCTTCATGCCGAGCACTACCGCCAGCTCGTCCAGCCCGACCTCGCGGGCGAGCATCCCGGCCATCAGCATTTCGGACGGCGTGTCGGCCTCGTCGCCCAGGGCCTCGAAGAAGCGCCGCTCGGTGCGCCAGTCGCGGCGGTTCTTGGCGAGGGCGCGGATCGCCTTGACTACCGGGCGGGCTTCGAAATCGGCGCGCACGCCTGCGTCCATGCCCGGCTGCGGCAGGCCTGCAAAGGCGGGCATCGGGCGTCCCAGTGCAGAGATCGCAAGCTGGCCGTAGTAATATTCCGGCCAGCGCGCAGCCATCTCGAAGTAGCGCGCCGCCTCGCTCTGGTTGCCGGCCTGGCGCGCGGCGCGGCCCGCCCAGAAATAGCCCGTGGATTTGGTG
>JANNWO010000098.1:0-7684 GCA_031408395.1 Sphingomonadales bacterium
TGTGTTCGACAAGCGCGCTGGTCATTGGCAATCCGTTCCCGCGCTGCATCGAGGCAAGCTGTTCAGCAATGCCGCAGACTGAAACGGGAAAAGCTCCAACCCGTGAGGGCCAGAGCTTGCCGTTTCCAGCGTTGAAAGCCGGGTAATCTGAATTTCCGAAGTCCGCTGAGGACCGAAAATTACACGCGGGTTTGCCCCAGAACGCCGTCGCCCTTCGCGCCCATGCTGCCGCCGGTCAGATTGCGGACCGAGCCGTACTCGACGAGCCGCGGAGCTTCGTAGGTCGCCTTGCTGTTTTGATCGATCATGGCCAAATCTAAGCCTCAATAAACCCCAGAGGGGCGTTAAAAACGTTCTTGAGCGAAAAATGCTGCGACCGCGTACAAGCCCCATATCTCCCAACAAAGGTCAGGGTCAACATGCAATTCGCCCTTCGGCCGCGTCAGCTGCCGTATGCCGTCCGGAGAACAGAATGGCCGCAGCCACCTATCCCCATGATCCTTAATGTATTCTGCGAACTCCGCCGCAACGCTCGGCGCGTTGAAGTGCGCCTTATCCCTGCGCTCCAGAACGACCACAGGGACGATTTCCCGGAGCGCCTTTCGGTGAACGACCTTGGTTAATCCGCCCTGATTGCGAATCCATTCAGGCGTGCTCGCCGAAAACTCCACGAATCCGCGGGTCAGCATCGGGTTGCGAGTCTCCAGCCCCGACTTGGCAACTTGTCCGGCAAACAGTGTATTCGCGAAGGCAGGATAGGCCGAGAAGAGCCGGCGCCAGCGGAACATGTCGTCGGGCTCGATCGGCAGCGAGCGCTCGAAAGCCAGCTCCTGCTCGATGAGCCGCTCGCGCCAGGTCGGCAGCATCCAGAACAGGTAATCCGGGTCGTCCAGCCGCGCCCGGGCGACGCGCTCATAGCGTCGCGCACGGGCCCGGTGCGATAGCAGCGCGCCGAGCGTAGGACGCACCGCGCGTGCCGCCGCGCGCCGCCACCCGAGCGCACGGCCGTCGCGGACCAGCGCCGCTGCATAACCCGGAATGTCGAGACCGCGCGCCAATTGGCGGTAATAGAGCGCGGTGCCATCCAGCCATTCGTCGCCGCCCGACCCTGACAGATAGGCGCGGCAACCGTTGGCGTGGGCGAGGCGCTCCAGGTCGAGCGACATCGGGCCATTCTGAGGAATGGAGACATCGCGGTCCTTGCGCCCCTGTTCGATGAACCATGCGATGCCGGGCCGGAACAGCGGCACCTCGATGAGCGGAACCCCGCAATGCTCCGCCGCCGCCCGCGCATAGGGCAGCTCGTAGGCTGGCGTGCCTGGCTCGCCGGCAAGGGTATAGGCTTCGATGCCGGGCGCAGGCAGCCGCCCCTCGCGCTCGAGCCGGTGCGCGATGCCCAGCACCGCCGACGAATCGAGCCCGCCGCTCACGGTAATCGCCAACGGTCGGTGCGAGCGCGAGGTGCGCCGGACGGCCTCGAACAGCATCTCACGGTAATGGTCGACATAGTCGGCCTCACGCCGGTAACGCACCGTCACTTCTGTCGGCATGTCGTAGTAGCGCACGACCTTGCGGGTCTGCCCGTCGAAAGACAGCCAGTGAGCCTGCGGCACGCGCTCCACCCCCTGCCACACCGTCGCATCGCGAAGATGCCACTCGCCCGCCGCGATGTTGGCGAGATAGTCGAGATTGGGCGAGGGCCGGTTCGCGCAGGCCGCGATGATCGCGCGAATGTCCGAGGCGAAGATCAGCGCGTCCCCGTCCTTGTAGACATGCAGCGGCCGCAAACCCTTGTGATCGCGCGCGGCATAGATGCGGCGGGTGCGGGTATCGGCGATCACGAAGGCGAACTCGCCCTCGATCCGGTCGGCGCAATCCACGCCCCATTGCTCGTAGGCGCGCAGCACCAGCTCGGCATCCGAGCGGCTGCGCAGCACCGCCCCGCGGGCGAGGAGATCGCAGCGCAGCTCCTCCCAGTTGGTGAGATAGCCGTCGATGACGAGAGCGAGGCTCTCGTCATCGTTGGTGAGCGGCTGCGGCGCCTCGAAGCTTTCGGCGGTGGTGTGGAGGACCAGCGCACCCAGCGCAAAGGGGCCCTTGCTCCACACGCCGCTGGCGTCGTGGACGCGGTCAGCCATCGCCGACATCATCACGCCAAGCTGCGCCTTCCGGCTCGGGCCAGCCCCGAAGATCGCTGCGATGCCGGTCACGTGTC
Organism: Sphingomonadales bacterium; assembly: GCA_031408395.1. Lineage (GTDB taxonomy): Bacteria > Pseudomonadota > Alphaproteobacteria > Sphingomonadales > Sphingomonadaceae > Erythrobacter. Next base: position 2,216 of record JANNWO010000098.1, read on the forward strand.
ACCCCCTGCCGCCTGCCCTGCGCGCCGACATCCGCATAGCCGGACCCTTGGAATTGTCCGCTACCGGTGCAATAGGCACGCCATGTCGCCTTCGCAATCACCCCCCGTGGTGCAACCCCAGGTGCCCAGCACCGGTAAGGCATTGCGCCTGCGCGATGCCGGCTGGGTGACGCGTATCACCACGCAGGCTCTCGTCGCGCTGTTCCGGGCGCGGTTGGACTTCGGACGACTTGAAGCTGCCGAGATCCCGAAGCGCAATGCCGCCGCCGCCAAGGCGGAGGCCGCGGATGCGGCCGACGAGCTGCTCGCCGACCGGATAGGGTTCATCATCGCTCGCCTCGCAAAGCGCCTGCCATGGCGGAGCGACTGCGTGGTGCAGGCGATCGCAGCGCAGGAATGGCTGGCCCGGCTCGGCATGGCGAGCGAGATCAGGATCGGCGTCGAGCGTCCCGAGGATGGCCCCTTCGCTGCCCACGCCTGGCTGGTCCGCAAGGAGCGGATCATCACCGGCGGCGACATCGCCCGGTACAGCCTGCTGCTCGGCGAAGCCGAAGCTAACCTGAGTTAAACGCGATACAACGCGAGCGGCGAGTTGAGCCGTTCGGTCGGTAAACGTTTACCATTTGGCGCTAAACGTTCTTGCCACAGATGCTGCGTTGCACTACGGAATAGTACGAAGTTTTGAAAACAGGGATTGAACTTATGAAGACCCTTTCGCGTATCATGCTCGCCGCTGCGGCTTCGAGCCTCGCGATCGCTCCGGTTGCTGCTCAGGCTGGCACCCGCGCAAGCGAAGGCTCTTCGCTTAGCTCGGTGAGCGCTCCTGGTAAGGGCCGCGTGGCTAAGGGCGAATCGATCAAGGGTGCCTCGACTGTCATTCTTGCTCTGGTAGCTGGTGGTCTTGTGATCGCCGGCATTGTCACCGCGAGCAAGTCCAAGGACAAGGGCCAGTCGCCGGGCAGGTGATTGGGCGCCCTGCGCTTGATCGTGCACTAAGAAATTCAAAAACGCCCGGGCTTTGCTTCGGGCGTTTTTTTGTGGTCCCACCCCAGCCGCTGCGCGAGGCCTCGTTTTGAACAGACCTGCCGCTGATCGTATCGGCATCATCGCTGTGTGCGTCCTGCTGGCGATCGCCTTTGCATTCGGCGGCGGCGGGAGCGTCTACGGGCTTGCCAACCTCGTCGTACAACTCACAGCTCTCGCGGTCTTGGCGCTTCGCGGCGGAACAGCCAAGCGCTTCTGGCGCGAATCGCCTGCCCTCCTGCGCATCGCGATCGTGCTCGCGATACTGCTGCCACTGGTGCAGATCGTCCCCCTTCCCGAGTCCATCTGGCCCGTCTTCCCCGGCCACGATCTCGTCGCCCGGTCCTTCGAGGCGGCTGGGACGAGCGGTTGGATGACGTGGAGCGTCGATCCGCTGCGCACCGCGCTAGCGTTGAGCGCGCTGATAACACCGCTGGCCGTGGTGATGGCCGGCTGGAGCCTCCCACGTCACCACCTCTTCACGCTCGGCTGGCTGGTTGTCGCGCTCGGTCTGGTCACGACCATGATGGGGCTCGTGCAACTCAATCCGGTAGGTGACAACTTCGCGCTGTACCCGGCACGTGAGCCAGGGGCTTTCCTCGTCGGCACCTTCGCGAACCGCAATTCGACCGCGCTGTTGCTCGGCTTTTGCCTCACCCTTGCCTGCCTCTTGCCTGCCCCCAGACCCCATCCTGCCGTACTTTGGGTACGCATAGGGGTGGCCTCGCTGCTGCTGGTGGGGATCGTTCTGACCAAGTCGCGCACTGGCCTGGCTCTCGCCGTCATACCGCTCGGGCTCGCCGGGCTCAGGGCTTCGGCCTGGTTGCTTCAGCGCCGTTCCGCCGGCGCCGGACTGCGTCGCGGACCTCAGCCAATTCTTCTCGCACTGGGCGCCGTTGCCCTCGGCGCGACGGTGATCGGCGGACTCGTCATTGCCGCACCGGGCCGGATCGAGGCGACGCTTGAGCGCTTCGAGGCGAAGGACGATCCGCGCCGGTTTATCTGGGGGGACGCCATCTTCGCGGCCGAGCGATACTGGCCTGCCGGCGCCGGGATGGGGGCTTTCGACGAGGTGTTCCAGATCGACGAATCCCTCGAAAACGTCACGCTTCGCACCGCTGGGCGCGCGCATAATGACTATATCGAGCTCGCCATCGAGGCGGGCCTTCCGGGACTCGCTCTGGCCGTATTCTGGATCGTCGCGTGCCTCATCATGGCGTTCCAATCGCGCCGATCGCAAATCGCGTGGGCGGGATGGGCGGGCGGCGCCTTCCTCCTCGCTATCGCTCTGCAATCGATCACCGACTACCCGCTGCGTAACCAGACGATCCTTGCCTTCGCTGGATACGCGCTGCTGCTGCTGGCCCGCACCGCGAGCAATCGGGAAGAGGAACAGCGATGATTGGCCGCACCCTTTGGCTCGCCGCCCTGCTCGGAATCGCGGCCTTCACTTCCGCGTTGCAGTTTGACCGACAGTCCGAAGCGGCGCCGCAGATCGCGCCGCTCGTGCCCGCACCGTTGCGCGGCTACGCGCAAACGCAGATCACCGCTGCGGCGCTTGAGCGTGACGACCCTGCGGCGGCGCTCGCTGAGGCCAAGGAGCTGGTGCGCCGTCGTCCGATGCCGGCCGAGCACCTCACTCTTCTTGCCGTCGCGCAGGCCAGAGCGGGCGAGGCCGACGCTGCTGTGTTCACCATTCAGCTGGCTGCGCAGCGCGGCTGGCGCGATCCGGTCGCGCAGGAGACGCTGCTCCGCCTCGCGGTCGCCGCCGGTGACAAACCCGAAGCCGCGCGCCGCTATGCCGCACTGTTCCGCAGCAACGCGACCGCAGACGAACTGCTGATCGAATTTGCCCCGCAGGTGCTCGGCGAAGCGGGGGGCGCCGGGCAGGCAACCTTCGCCGCCATCCTTGCCGAAGCGCCGCGGTGGAACGAGCAGTTCCTCCAGCGCGGCGCGCAGGTCATGCCGCCTGCGTCCTTCGCAGAGGTGCTCGGCCTATCACTGGACCGCGGCGCGCTGTTCGCATGCGTGCCGCTCCAGCGTGCCGCCGAAGACATCGGCAAGCGCGATGCCGCAGCGGCGGTAAAGCTTACCGCCCCGATCGCGCGCCGCTGCGCTTAAAGCGTGCGGATGATACCCGAAAAGTCGGTCGCCGCATTGTCCTTGGCAAAGGCCTCGTAGATCGCGCGCGCGTGCTGACCGAGCGCCACGGTCGCGCCAGCGCCCTCGGCTGCTTCCATCGCCAGACGCAGGTCTTTCAGCATCAATCCGGCGGCGAACCCGCCCTGATAGTCATTGTCGGCAGGTGTGACCGGGCCAACGCCGGGGACGGGGCAATACGACGTCATCGACCAGTTCTGGCCGCTGGAGACACTAGAGATGTCATAGAAAGTCTGCGCGTCCAGCCCGAGCTTTTCGGCCATGGCAAAGGCCTCGCAGGTGCCGATCATGTGGATGGCGAGCAGCATGTTGTTGCAAATCTTGGCCGCCTGTCCGGTGCCCGCCGCACCCGCATGGATCACCGCCTTGCCCATCGCGGCAAGGATCGGCTCGGCACGCGCGAAGGCCTCGTCCGAGCCTCCGACCATGAAGGTCAGCGTGCCTGCGTTCGCCGCTGCGATCCCGCCCGAGACCGGCGCATCGACCATGTCGTAAACATGCGCCTCCGTCACTTCGATCACCTCGCGCGCGGTGGCGACATCGATGGTGGAACAATCCATCATGATCGCGCCTTCGGGCGCATGGCCGATGACGTCGTCCCAGTAGACTTGTTTGACGATTCCCCCGTTGGGCAGCATCGAGACGACCGCTTCGGCGGTGGCGCAGGCTTCCTTGGCAGTGGCGAAAGTCGCGCACCCCGCCTCGCGTGCAGCTTCGAGCGCCATGTCGCTAAGGTCGAAGGCGCGCACTTCGTGGCCCGCCTTCACGAGGTTCGCAGCCATCCCGCCGCCCATGTTGCCGAGGCCGATAAAGGCGATTTTCATGTCACTCTCCCATGCCGAAGGCAGTTCGCATGATCGTGATGCCCGCCACTGTCCCGGAAGCGAATACCCAAAAATACGGTTCAAGGCGCAGTAAAGCCCGCAGGCCTGCTCTGAAACCGCCGCCGATCCTCATTTCGGAGAGCATCGCGATTTCGCTCTTGCTATCGCTCGTGCGCCATCGTGCCATCATCAGAAAACTGGCACTGACAGCAACGCCTACTATGAGGCCGATCACCGCCCCTTCCACTGCCCTTCACGCTTCTCGATAAACGCCGCCATCCCCTCAGCCTTGTCCTCGCTCGCGGTGAGGATCTGGAAGATCCGGCGCTCCACAATCAGCCCCTGATCGAGCGTCATCTCGAACGCCGAGTTCACCATTTCCTTGTTGGCGATCACCGCCATCGGCGGCATCGCGGCGATGGTCGCGGCCGTCTTCAGCGTCTCGGCGATCAGCTCCTCGTGCGGCACTACGCGGGCGACGAGGTTGCTGCGCTCGGCCTCGGTCGCATCCATCATACGGCCCGTGAGGCACATCTCCATCGACTTCGACTTGCCGATCGCGCGGGTCAGTCGCTGGCTGCCACCCATACCGGGAGCGACGCCAAGCTTGATCTCAGGCTGGCCGAACTTTGCCTTGTCGCTGACGATGATGAAGTCCGCCATCATTGCCAGCTCGCACCCACCTCCCAGCGCAAAGCCGTTCACGGCTGCGATCCACGGCTTGCGGGTTTTCTTGACGATTTCAGCCGTCCAAGGACTGAAGAAATCATCGAGGAAGAAATCGGCCGCTGCCTTATCGCTCATCTCCTTGATGTCGGCGCCAGCCGCAAAGGCCTTGTCGCCGCTGCCGGTCAGGATGGCGCACAACTGCGAGCCATCGGCCTGATAGGCGGCGAAGGCGACGATCAGTTCCTCTAGCACCTTGGTATTGAGCGCGTTCAGAGCCTGCGGGCGGTTGATCGTCAGCAGCGTGACGCCCTCCGTCCCGCGCGCGTCGGTTTCGGCGGTGATGGTTTCGTAGGTCATAGCGGTTTCCATTCCTCATCGGCGGGCAAGGGCGCGAAGATCGCGTCGAGCAGGTCGCCTGTGACCTCCTCGGGCGTCGCCGGGTTCCACTTGGGATCGCCGGTCTTATCGACGATCACCGCGCGCACCCCCTCGGCGAAGTCCGGGCGGGTGAGCACGCGGGCAGCGATGCGGTATTCCATGCGCATGTTATCGGCAAAGTCGGTGAGGCCTGCGCTTGTCGCAAGCTGCCGCAGCGCCACCTTGCAGGTCTGCGGGCTTTTGGTGCCGAGCGTGTCGCGCTCCTTCATCGCCCAGTCGTCGCCCGCTTCCGAAGCGGCCTCGAGGCTGGCGAGGATGTCCTCGTAGATGTCGGAAGCGAAGTGCTTGGCGATCTTGTCGGCGTTGGCCTCGATCCGTGCCTTGGGCGGGGTGCCGACCGGCTCGGCGAGAATGC
>JANNWO010000099.1:0-14391 GCA_031408395.1 Sphingomonadales bacterium
GGGGTCCCCCCCACGCCCGCAATTTGGTGGGGGCGCCCCCCGGCCGCGCGGGGGCATTGCGCCCCCTTGCGCTTGGACGGGCGCGCGCGAGGGCGCGCCCGCCCCGACAAACTACGCAGCCTGCGCAATCTCTTCGACCGGTTCATTCCGGATGAGAAAATCGAACGCCCCCAGACCCGCCTTCGCGCCTTCGCCCATCGCCACCACGATCTGCTTGTGCGGCACGGTGGTGCAGTCGCCCGCGGCGTAGATGCCGGGGATGTTGGTTGCGCCGTGGTCGTCGATCACGATCTCGCCATGCTTGCTGAGTTCAAGGCCGATGTCGCCCAGCCATTCGGTGTTGGGGACGAGGCCGATCTGCACGAATACGCCTTCCAATGCGATCCGCCGTTCGGCCCCGTCTGCCCGGTCCTTGACCACCATGCCGTTCACCCGCGTGCCGTCACCCAGCACCTCGGTTGTCTGGCCATTGGTGATGATCTCGACATTGGCCATCGAGCGCAGCTTGCGCTGGAGGACTTCATCCGCGCGCAGCTTGGTGTCGAATTCTACCAGCGTAACGTGGCCGACGATCTTGGCCAAGTCGATCGCCGCTTCGACGCCCGAATTGCCGCCGCCGATCACCGCGATGCGCTTGCCCTTGAACAGCGGCCCGTCGCAGTGCGGGCAATAGGCCACGCCCTTGTTGCGATAGTCCGCTTCGCCCGGCACGCCGAGGTTGCGCCAGCGCGCGCCAGTGGAGAGGATCAGCGAGCGGGCGCGCAGGCTCGCGCCGTTGGCCATCACCACCTCGTGATAACCGCCGAGATCGCTGGCAGGCTTAATCTCCACCGCGCGGGCGAGGTCCATCAGGTCGATCTCGTATTCGCCGACGTGGCTTTTCAGGCTGTCGGTGAGCTTGGGGCCTTCGGTGTAGCTCGTGCCGGGGAGGTTCTCGATCCCGAGCGTGTCCATCAGCTGCCCGCCGAAGCGTTCAGCCGCAATGCCGGTGCTGAAGCCCTTGCGCGCGGTGTAGACCGCCGCTGCCGCGCCTGCGGGGCCGCCGCCGACCACCAGCACCTCGAAGGGTGCCTTGGCGGCGAGCTTCTCGGCCTGCTTTGCGCCGGCATTGACGTCGAGCTTAGCGAGGATCTCGGCCAGCTCCATCTTGCCGTTGTAGAACGGTACGCCGTTGAGGAAGGTCGCGGGCACCGCCATGATGTCGCGGCGCTCGACCTCGTCCTGGAAGGTGCCGCCTTCGATCAGGGTCGCGGTGATGCGCGGGTTCTCAAACGCCATCAGCGTCAGCGCCTGCACCACGTCGGGGCAGTTGTGGCATGACAGCGAGAAGAACATCTCGAAATGGAAGTCGCCTTCCAGCGCGCGGACCTGCTCGATCAGGTCGGCGTCAACCTTGGGCGGGTGACCGCCGGCCCACAGCAGGGCGAGCACGAGGCTGGTGAATTCGTGGCCCATTGGCAGGCCGGCAAACCGCACCCACTTTTCCGCGTCAGACGCGCGGCGGATGACGAAGCTGGGCTTGCGGGCATCGGTGCCGTCGAAGCGCGCGGTGACGAGGTCGTGAAGCGACGCGATCTGTTCGATCAGCTGGCGGGTCTGACGCGACTTCTCGCTGTCGTCGAGCGAGGCGACAAGCTCCACGCCCTCGCGCAGGTTGGCGAGGTAGGTTGTGAGCTGGGCCTGCATGGCGGCGTCGAGCATGGGTGTCCTCCGGGCGCGGATGATCCTGTGGGATTTGGGCGCGCGATTCTGATGTGATCTGTTGATGAGTAACGCGGGACCGGATGGCCTTGCCCCAAAAGGGGGGAAGGGGCGGGCACGTCCGGTCCCGGCTACGACCCGAGGGCTACATGGCTCTCGGGATTTTCGGTCAGCGCGGGACGTGGGGGAGGGGGGAGAGCCCCGCGCTGGCCGATCCTGTTACGTCAGATCTTGCCGACGAGATCGAGCGAAGGAGCCAGCGTGTCGCCGCCTTCTTCCCACGCTGCCGGGCAGACCTGGCCGGGGTTGGCGCGCACATACTGCGCAGCCTTGATCTTGCGGGTCAGTTCGTTGGCATTGCGGCCCACGCCTTCGCAGGTGATTTCCATGATCTGGATCACACCGTCCGGATCGACCACGAAGGTCGCACGGTCGGCAAGGCCCACGCCTTCACGCAGCACGCCAAAGTTGTTCGACAGCACGTGGTTCTGGTCACCAAGGAACGGGAAGGTCAGCTTGCTGATCTTGTCCGAGAAATCGTGCCAGGCCTTGTGGCTGAAGTGCGTATCGGTGCTGACGGCATAGACTTCAACGCCCATGCCCTGAAGCTGGCCGTACTTTTCGCCCATGTCTTCAAGCTCGGTCGGGCACACGAAGGTCCAGTCGGCCGGGTAGAAGAAGAACACCGACCACTTGCCGGCAAGATCGGCGTCGGTGACGTCGAAGAAGTCCTTGCCCGCCTGAAACGCGGTCGCCTTGAACGGCGTGAGGGTCGAACCGATGATACCCATGGGAGTTTGTCCTTTTGATGGGTTGAGAGGGAGAGGGTCGAAACTGATGAGGCCCAAATAGGCACTATTGCGCTGCACAAAAGTCGATTGTTGCGATTGCGAAGATCGCTTTTTTCAATCGTCGGCGCGGGAACTAATCGGATTTGGCGTTTAGGAGCACACCAAAAGGCGTCGCCCCGTTATGGATGCGGGGTTCCGATCTCTTACCTCCGGGCGAGCGAGGCGAAGAAAGAAGCGGGATCCCGCGCCAAGCCCGGGAAGGCGTGGATGCCTGTGTTGCGCTACGCTTGCGCTACTTGAGCGCGTTCCTGTTGCGCTACGCTTGCGCTACTTGAGCGCGGTGCAGCAGCTTGTGATCGGCAAGCACCAGCGCCATCATCGCTTCGACCACCGGCGTGCCGCGGATGCCGACGCAGGGGTCGTGGCGGCCCTTGGTGACGACTTCCACCGCCTCGCCCGCAGAGTTGATCGATTCCACCGGGGTTAGAATTGAGCTCGTTGGCTTGAAGGCCACGCGGCACACCACCGGTTGGCCGGTCGAAATGCCGCCCGCCGTGCCCCCTGCGTGGTTGCTGGCGTAGAGCGGAGCGCCGTCTGGGCCCGGACGCATCCGGTCGGCATTCTGTTCGCCGGTGAGGCGCGCGGCTTCGAAACCGTCGCCGATTTCGACGCCCTTGACCGCGTTGATGCTCATCATCGCGGCGGCCAGATCGCTGTCGAGCTTGGCATAGATCGGCGCGCCCCAGCCTGCCGGAACCCCGGTGGCGACACATTCGACCACCGCGCCGAGCGATGATCCGGCCTTCCGGGCTTCATCGACCTTGGCCTCCCAGCGCTTGGCTGCGGCCGAGTCGGGGCAGAAGAACGGGTTGTTGCCGATTTCGCTGTGGTCGATCGCGGCAGGGTCGATCCGGTCGCCGCCCAGTTCGCAGACGTAAGCGGTGATGCTCACCTCGGGGATCACCAACCGCGCCACCGCGCCCGCCGCCACCCGCGCGGCCGTCTCGCGCGCGGACGAGCGCCCGCCGCCGCGATAGTCGCGGATGCCGTATTTGGCGTCATAGGCGTAGTCGGCATGGCCCGGGCGATAGCTTTGGGCGATGTCGGAGTAGTCTTTCGATCGCTGGTCGGTGTTCTCGATCATCAGGCTGATCGGCGTGCCGGTGGTCTTGCCCTCGAACACGCCGGAGAGGATCCGCACCAGATCATCCTCGCGCCGCTGCGTGGTGAAGCGGTTCTGCCCCGGCTTGCGCGCATCCATGAACGGCTGGATGAATTCCTCGGAGATCGCGAGCCCCGGCGGACACCCGTCAACGACCGCGCCCAGCGCCGGCCCGTGGCTCTCTCCCCAGGTGGTAAAGCGCAGCACGCGCCCAAAGGTGTTCCAGCTCATGGGGCAACGCTTTTGCGCAAGTGCGCGGCTTTGTCCACCTGACTAAAACCTCGCCCTGCCTCTGGACTGTTCCTGTTCTGTCCGCCAAACCCTGCGCTCAAGTAGCGAAGCGGCAGCGCAGACAGGGACTCATGATTGCAAAGCTCTCAGGCAGGCTCGAAGCGACCGGCGAGGACTGGGCCGTCGTCGACGTCGGCGGGGTGGGCTATCTCGTCCATTGCTCGAGCCGCACGCTGGCGATGCTCGGCGAGGTGGGCGAGGGGTGCACTGTCCACACGCAGCTACAGGTGAGCGAGAACGACATGCGCCTGCTGGGCTTTGCGGAAAGCGCCGAGCGCGACTGGTTCCGGCTGCTGACGGGCGTGCAGGGTGTGGGGAGCAAGGTGGCGCTGGCGATCCTCTCCGCGCTCTCGACCGGAGACCTGCGCGACGCCTGCGGCAAGGGCGACGCGGCAATGGTCGCCCGCGCGCAAGGCGTGGGGCCGAAACTGGCAGGCCGGATCGTCAACGAGCTGAAGGACAAGGCGGGCGCCATGCCGGGCGGCTCGGGCGGCTTCGCGGTTGGCGCGGCGGTGCCTGCCGGGAGCAAGGGCGCGGATGCGGCGAGCGCGCTGGAGAACCTCGGGTTCAAGTCCACGGTGGCCGCGCAGGCGGTTGCGCGGGCGCTCGAGGAACTGGGCGAGGGTGCGAGCGAGGGCGACCTCATCCGCGTGGCGCTGAAGAAGGCGGCGGGATGATGGCGCGCGATTGGCGTCTTGCTTTCCTCGGAGTTTATGCCCTGGCGTGCACCGCGCTGCTGCTTCGCATCGGATTTCCTGACGACCTGACCTCGCTTGCGGCCGGGTTGCTTGCTCTGGCGTTATTGACTGCACCTATTGTCCCGCTTTGCGTCTGGCGGGAGCAGGCGATGGCCAAGGGCATCGCAGCGATCATAATCGGCGGCGTCGGTCTGTTTCTCGTCATCGAAACGCTCTATTTACAGCCTCCCGATGCTCAAGGGGCATTGGTGTTTCTAGTCGTGCCGGTATTGCAGATGTTTGCTGTAGGTGCCTTTGCGATCGCGCTGGCGGCTTTTTCTGCCTTGTCGCGAAAGTCGAAGTGATATTTCGCAATGACTGACACCCCCCTCCACACCCCCACCCGCCAGCCCGGTGACCCCGACGCCGCCCTGCGCCCGCGCCGCTTGGCCGAATTCGTCGGGCAGGAGGCGGCCAAAGGCAACCTTGCCGTCTTCATCGCCGCCGCGCGCGCTCGGGGGGAGGCGATGGATCATACGCTGTTCTTCGGCCCGCCCGGCCTCGGCAAGACCACGCTGGCGCATATCATCGCGGGCGAGCTTGGCGTCGGTTTCCGCGCCACATCCGGCCCGGTGATCGCCAAGGCGGGTGACCTCGCCGCGCTGCTCACCAATCTTGAGCCGCACGATGTGCTGTTCATCGACGAGATCCACCGCCTCTCCCCCGTGGTCGAGGAGGTGCTCTACCCGGCGATGGAGGACCGCGCGCTCGACCTGATCATCGGCGAGGGGCCGAGCGCCCGCAGCGTGCGGATCGACCTGCCGCCCTTCACGCTGATCGGGGCGACCACCCGGCAGGGCCTGCTCACCACGCCGCTGCGCGACCGCTTCGGCATTCCGGTGCGGCTCAATTTCTACAGCCACGAAGAACTAGAGCGTGTCGTCACCCGCGCCGCCGGGCTGCTCGGCCTCGCGATTGCACCCGATGGCGCGCACGAGATTGCGCGGCGCTCGCGGGGCACCCCGCGTGTCGCGGGACGCTTGCTCAGGCGCGTGCGCGACTTTGCCGATGTGGCGGGTGCAGCGAGCGTCACCCGCGCGGTGGCGGATGACGCGCTCACCCGGCTCGAGATCGATCGGCTCGGCCTTGATGCGATGGACCGCCGCTACCTCGCCATGATCGCGACCATCTACAAGGGCGGTCCTGTGGGGATCGAAACGCTTGCCGCGGGCCTCGCCGAGCCGCGCGATACGGTCGAAGAGGTGGTCGAGCCCTATCTCATCCAGCTCGGTCTGGTGGCGCGGACCGCCCGGGGCCGCATGCTCAACGATGCCGGTTGGACCCATCTGGAGATGACGCCGCCGCGAGAATCACCCCCCTCGCTAGGCCCGCTGTTCGAGGACTGACTTGAGCCACGCGCGTTAACCAATAGGCTAACGGACCCCCCTTTTTCGGTGCCAGTTCGGGACAGCGCACCCGAAAACCAGGCGATTCCGCGTGACTCAAGGCCGTGCCATGGCCGCAACATCGTTAATCGCATTGCTCCTGTGCGTCTTATGACATCACATGAAGGCTGGATTTGGAAGGAGGTGCGGGCAGGCCCCGTGCCCACCACCTCAGGCAAACAGGGTACCGGACTATGTCGCTCAAACTGGCCATCGCGAAGCTTTCCGCCGCTGCGGCGGGTGTGGCGTTGTTGCAAGGCGGCGCAGTGCGCATGGCCGAGCCGATGAACACCGACACTCCGGACTTCTCGACCAACATCGACGGCAAGCTCGTCCAGGTCGATCCGGTATCGGGCGCGCGCTACATCAAGACCCGCGAGCGGATCATTCCCGATGTCGAGCAGCAGCGTCGCCGCATCGTCGAGCGCACGATCGAGTGTCAGCCGATTGGTCCGGCCGGGACCGTTGTCGCGGCGAGCGCGCCGGTGGGCGCGGTCGAGGCCTATATCGACGCCAATGAATGCCCCCCGCTATCGCAGGTCGCCTACATGCCAGCGCCGCTCCCCCCGCTTCCGCCGATCAACGGCGGCGGTGGTCCGGGCGGCGGCTGGGGCGGTGGTTTCGGCGGCGGCTTCGGCGGCGGCGGCGGCATTGGCGGCGGCTTCTTCGGCGGCTTCTTTGGCGGCGGCGGATCATCCTCGGGCGATGTTTCGGTCACGACCACCACATCGACCTCGGGCGGCAGCAGCAGCGGATCGAGCAGCGGTTCGAGCGGCGTGATCGTCAATATCGACAATTCGACCTCGACGACCTCGTCGTCGGGCACGATTTCGTCGTCCACCACCTCGTCCTCAGGCCAGATCAGTTCTTCGACCGGTCAGGTCTCGACCTCGACCTCCACCGGCCAAGTTTCGAGCAGCACCGGCGCGGTGTCGAGCACCAGCACCTCGGGCAACGTCTCGTCCTCGACCGGCGCCGTATCGTCCAGCAGCGGCGCCGTATCGTCGAGCACCGGCGCGGTTTCGAGCTCTTCAGGCAACGTCTCCAGCTCTTCAGGCAACGTGTCGAGTTCATCGGGTAATGTCTCGAGCTCTTCGGGAAATGTCAGCTCCTCGACCGGTGCGGTGACCAGCTCTTCGTCCTCGTCGTCGAGTTCCTCGTCTTCTTCTTCGTCGAGCAGCAGCTCCTCGTCGTCCTCGGGCGGGTCGAGCGGCCACCCCGGCAGCACCTCGGGCGACATGACCAGCAGCACTAGCAGCTCGTCGTCCGGCTCCTCGTCTTCCTCGTCGAGCAGCAGCGGATCGTCTTCGGGTTCCAGCTCGTCGAGCGGCAGCTCGTCGTCGTCTTCCTCGTCGAGCGGCAGCACCAGCAGTTCTTCGGGCGGCCATGACGTGCCTGCCCCGCCGATGACAGTGCTGTTCGGCCTCGCCGCCGCAGCGATCCTGGGACGCCGCAAGTTCCTCTGAGGCGCGGCGCACAGGCATAACGAAAAGGGGCGGGCCATCGCGGACCCGCCCCTTTTCGTTATGGCTGCGTTGAAGTGAGCTAGTTCGGCTTCTCGACCGGCTGGCCCGCGGCTTCCCAGGCGAGGATGCCGCCTTCGAGATGCTCGACCGGCTTGCCGGTGGCCGCGGCAAGCTTCTCGCCTGCCACCGCCGAACGGCGGCCCGAGCGGCAATAGAGCACCACTTCGCGTCCGTCGGAGAGATCGAGCTTGGCCGGGTCGAACTGGTCGAGCGCGATATGCTCGGCGCCGGGGATGGTCCCCTCGGCCACCTCGGCTTCGGTGCGCACGTCGATCAGGCGGACATTGCCTTGGCTGAGCCGTGCGGCCAGTTCTTCGGGCGTGAGCGCGATCAAGGGCGCGGGCGCTTCGGGGGCTGCTGGCTTGTCGCCATCAGCCCCCGAAGAGCCGGTTGCCGCGAAGGCCAGCTCAAACCCGAGCGGTGCCGCAGGACCATCCCGTTTCCCGCCTTTGTCCTGTGCGTCCCCGCAGGCCGCAAGCATCAGCATCAGCGGCGCGAGCGGCAGAGCCGGTGCAAGGAGCAGGGCGAGACGGGACGGCGTCATCCGCTCCTTATGCCGCAAGCTTGCGCAGAACGTAATGGAGAATCCCGCCGTGTCGGTAATATTCCATTTCGTTTGCGGTATCTATGCGACACAGCGCGGTGAAGCTGAAGATCGATCCATCGGCGCGCGTGACCTCAACGGTGATGTCCTGACCGGGCACCATGTCAGCCAAACCGCGGATCGAGAAGGTGTCGGTGGCTGCAAGGCCAAGGGTCTGGCGGGTCTCACCTTCCTTGAATTGCAGCGGCAGCACGCCCATCCCGACGAGGTTCGAGCGGTGGATACGCTCGAAGCTCTCGACGATCACCATCCGCACGCCGAGCAGGATCGTGCCCTTCGCCGCCCAGTCGCGCGACGATCCGGTCCCGTATTCCTTGCCGCCGATGACGACCAGCGGCGTGCCGTCCTCCTTGTGCTGCATGGCCGCGTCATAGATCGCCATGGTCTGGCCGCCATAGGTCGAGAAGCCGCCTTCGACGCCCGGGACCATCTCGTTCTTGATGCGGATGTTGGCGAAGGTGCCGCGCATCATCACTTCGTGGTGGCCGCGGCGCGAGCCGTAGGAGTTGAAGTCCTTCTTGGCGACCTGGTTGGCCATCAGGAACTTACCGCCGGGGCTGTCTTCCTTGATCGAACCGGCCGGCGAGATGTGGTCGGTTGTGACCGAATCCCCAAGGATCGCCAGCGGCTTGGCGTCAAGGATGTCCACGATCGGCGCAGGGGTCATGGTCATGCCCTCGAAGTAGGGCGGGTTGGCGACATAGGTCGACCCGGCGCGCCACTGATAGGTGTCCGAAGGCTCGACGGTGATCGCCTGCCAGTGCTCGTCGCCGGCATAGACGTTGGCGTAGCGGCTGACGAACATCGAGCGGTCGATATTGGCGGCGCGGTTGGCGGCGATTTCGGCGTTGGTCGGCCATAGGTCGGCTAGCATCACCGGATCGCCGTTCTGGTCGTGGCCGATCGGGGTGGTGGTGATGTCCTCGGTGACGGTGCCCTTCAACGCATAGGCGACCACCAACGGCGGCGAGGCGAGGAAGTTGGCGCGCACGTCGGGGCTGACGCGGCCCTCGAAGTTGCGGTTGCCCGAGAGCACCGATGCCGCGACGATATCGTTGCCGTTGATCGCGGCGCTGATCGGGGCGGCGAGCGGGCCGGAATTGCCGATGCAGGTGGTGCAGCCATAACCCACAAGGTCAAAGCCGAGCGCGTCGAGGTGTTCCTGAAGCCCCGCCTTCACGAGGTAGTCGGTGACCACCTGCGATCCCGGAGCCAGCGAGGTCTTGACCCACGGCTTGGGCTTGAGGCCGCGCTCGTTCGCCTTCTTGGCGACAAGGCCCGCGGCAATCAGCACGTCGGGGTTGGAGGTGTTGGTGCAGCTAGTTATCGCGGCGATCACTACGTCGCCATCACCGATGTCGTGCGCGGCGCCCTCGACGCTCACGCGCACGGCGGCGCTCTTGCCGTAGACCTTGGAGAGGTCCGCGTTGAACAGGTCGTCGACCTCTTGCAGGATCACCTTGTCCTGCGGGCGCTTGGGGCCGGCGAGGCTGGGGACGACGGTCGCCATGTCGAGCTCGAGCGTCTTGGTGAAGACCGGCACGTTGGCGGGGTCGAACCACATACCCTGCGCCTTGGCATAGGCCTCGACCAGCGCGATGTTCTCTTCGCTGCGGCCGGTCAGGCGCATATACTCGATGGTCTTGTCATCGATACCGAAGAACCCGCAGGTCGCGCCGTATTCGGGCGCCATGTTGGCGATCGTCGCGCGGTCGGCGAGCGTGAGGTTGGCGACGCCCGGCCCGTAGAACTCGACGAACCGCCCGACGACACCGACGTTG
Organism: Sphingomonadales bacterium; assembly: GCA_031408395.1. Lineage (GTDB taxonomy): Bacteria > Pseudomonadota > Alphaproteobacteria > Sphingomonadales > Sphingomonadaceae > Erythrobacter. The sequence continues at coordinate 9,979 of JANNWO010000099.1, forward strand.
CGGAGCATCTGCACGCAGGTCAGCACGAGATCGGTGGCGGTCACGCCTTCGGCCATCGCGCCTTCGAGGCGGAAGCCGACCACTTCGGGGATCAACATCGAGACCGGCTGGCCGAGCATCGCGGCTTCCGCCTCGATCCCGCCCACGCCCCAGCCCAGAACGCCCAAACCGTTGATCATGGTGGTGTGGCTGTCGGTGCCGACACAGGTGTCGGGGTAGGCGACCATCGTGCCGTCAGGGCCTTCGCTCGACCAAACGGCCTGCGCGAGGTGTTCAAGGTTGACCTGATGGCAGATCCCGGTGCCCGGGGGCACGGCGGTGAAGTTCTGGAAGCTCTTGGAGCCCCACTTGAGGAAGTCATAGCGTTCGGCATTGCGCTCATATTCGAGCGCCATGTTGGCTTCCATCGCCTTGGGGTGGCCGAATTCGTCGACCATCACCGAGTGGTCGATCACGAGGTTGACCGGCACCAGCGGGTTGATCTTGGCGGTGTCGCCGCCCAGTTTTTTGATCGCGTCACGCATCGCGGCCAGATCGACCACGCAGGGCACGCCGGTGAAATCCTGCAGCAGCACGCGCGCCGGGCGGTACTGGATTTCCTCGCCGGTCGAGGGATTGTTCTGCCAGTCGACCAGCGCCTGAATGTGCTCAGCGCCCACGGTGAAGCCGCCATCCTCGAAGCGCAGCAGGTTTTCGAGCAGCACCTTCATCGAAATCGGCAGCTTCGCGATGTCGCCCAGCTGCTCGGCGGCCTTCGCCAGCGAGTAATAGGCGTATTGCTTGCCGTTGACGTCAAGCATCTGGCGGGTGCCGAGCGAATCCTGGCCGATTGCGGTCATAGGGGGCTTTCATCCTTATGATTGACCCGCCCCCGATCCACCAAGGGCGCGGTATACGGTCGCGCACCTGCGCTGAGTCGCGCGTGAGGTCAAGGGGGCTTCCCGTGCGGAAATTGTCTTAGTTTGCGGTGATCGGGTCAGGGCGGGCGGGGGGGCGGGCTGGGCGCGCGGCGAGCCAGCATCCCGCCACGATCAGCGCGGTTCCTGCAAGCGTCGGCCATGTGACCGGCTCGCGGAAGAATAGCCAGCCGAACAAGGCCGCCCAGATGAAGCCCGAATACTCGGATGGCACCAGCGCATTCGCCTCGGCGCGGGCATAGGCCCAGGCGATCGACAGCGATCCGGCGACCGTCAGCGCGCCGGCGATCACCAGGGGGAGCCATGCTGCGCCGTCCGGTGCCTCCCACAGGAAGGGCGCAAGGGTCAGCAGGACGAGGCCCCCGATGCCGCTGTGGAAGGTCGCGATCTCGAGCGGCCCGGCGACCTGCGCCTGCCGCCGGATGACGATGAAGTTATAGGCATAGAGCAGCGCAGAGACGAACAGCGAGGCGACCCCGAGCGCGGCGTCGGCGTCGAACTTGCCCCCGCCGATCCGCCCGCCGACGATCACCAGCGTGCCCGCAAAGCCGAGCAGGCTGGCACCCGTGGCCGCGCGGCTGATCGTCTCGCCCAGTAGCACCCGGGCGAGATAGAGCGCCACCAAGGGCGCGATGAAGCTCAGGGCAATCGCCTCGGCCAGCGGCAGCTTGGTGATCGCGTAGAAGAAGGTCAGCGCCATGAAGGCCGAGACGATCCCGCGCACGATATGCAGCTTCCACACCGCGCGGCTCGGCATCCTTGCGCCGCGCGCCAGCCACAAGGGCGCAATCAGCCCTGCGCCGATAAAGGCGCGCAGCACCGTCGCGGTGTAGGCGCCGGCCAGCAGCGCGGCCTCCTTCATGAAGGCGTCCATCAACGACAGGAACCCCACGCCCATTAGCGCGACGGCGAAGGGCAGCAGGGGGTGGCTAAGCGGCGGCATGGTGGGTTTCTTAAACGGGGCGGGTGGAGAGGTCACGCCAACGGCACCTGAGTATGCACATTAATGCAGGTGAAAGCGAAGGTGGTTGATAGGGGCATGGCGCAGCCTGTATGAGTGCAGCCTGCAATTGATGCCGCCGTCCGGCGGTATGGGGCGATGAAAGCGAAACGAATGATCAGGTTTCCGGGTAAACTCGCAGGCGGCGTCGCCGTTGCGGCGCTGGTGGCGACGACCGCTTTTGCGCAGGACGCTTCGTCCGCCAAGCGGCCGCTGACCCCCGTCCAGCCGACCGGCGGCCCTGCGGTGGTGCAGATACCTGCGCCTGCGCCGACAACCGCTCCCACGACCTCCGATGCCTTCAAACAGGCCTTCCCGCCCACAGTGTCGCAGCCGGTGGTGCAAATCATGCCCGCCGAAGCGCCGACGGTCCAGGCGTGGTCGGTCGGTCAGGCCGCGCGCCTTGTCGCCGTGATCGAGGGGATCGGTGCCGAAGGGCTCGAACCCAAAGACTACGATCTGGGTCCGCTCAAAGCGGCGATTGCCTCCGGCCCCTCGGCCGAGCTCAACCTGATGGCGTCGCAGAGCTTCGCATGGCTGGTCGAGGACCTGCGCGACGGGCGCACGCCGATGGATGCGCGCCAGCAGTGGTTCGTGGTCGATCCCGACCGCGACACCTTCCGCACCGGCGACATCCTCGCCGAGGCGCTGAAGTCGGGCGACATCGCGGGAACGCTCGCCAAGCTTGCGCCCACGCACCCCGATTACGCCAAGCTGAAGGCTGAGCTCGCCGCCACATCGGACGGCCAGACCGCCAAGCGCAAGCTGATCCGCGCCAACATGGACCGCTGGCGCTGGCTGGGGCGCGACCTCGGCTCGCAATACCTCATCACCAACGTGCCTGAATTCCAGCTGCGGCTGACAGTCAAGAACCGCATCATCAGCACCTACCGCACGATCGTCGGCAAGCCGGGGAAAACCGCGACTCCGCAACTCGCCGAGACGGTCGAGGGCGTGGTTTTCAACCCGACCTGGACGGTGCCGCAGTCGATTGTGAAGGGCGAGGGGCTGGGCGCGAAGGTCATCGGCAACCCCGCCTGGGCAAAGCGCAACGGCTATGTTGGCACGAGGGCGGCAAGCGGCTCGATCACCGTGGTCCAGCAGCCTGGGGCAGGCAATTCACTGGGGCTGATGAAGCTCGAAATGCCAAACGAGCACGCGATCTTCTTCCACGACACACCCTCGCGCCACCTGTTCGCGAACGATTTCCGCGCGCTGTCGCACGGCTGCGTGCGCACCGAGCGCGCGCTGGAGCTTGCCATGACGATGGCGATCCTCGGCAAGGGCGCGACCAAGGACGAAGCGGTGGCTATCGCCAACTCGGGCAAGTACACCAAGGTTGCGCTGCAGAAGCCCTGGGCGGCCTACATCACCTATTTCACGATGGCTTCGGACATCAACGGCGAGCTTTTGACCTTCAAGGACATCTACGGCCGCGACACGCCGGTGCTCGCCAGCCTCGACAAGCCGCGCGTGCGCAACCGCAGCGCGAAGCCGACGAGCGAAGTGATCGTGATCGAGGATGACCTCAAGGATACGTGAGGGGGCGAGCAAGAATCCGTTCGTGTCGAGCGTAGTCGAGACACCTGACTATGGCTGAGGCCTCTCGACTATGCTCGAGGCGAACGGGCAGGTTATGTTAGCGAGAAAAGCGCCTCAAAACGCGCTGGCGACCGGGCCAGGGCCGAAGTCTAGCGGCTGGCGCTCGATCATCGCCAGTTCCGGCACTGGCTGGATGCTGCCGTCTTCCTCCAGCCCCAGGCTGTCGGCAAACAGCAGGCGCCCGCCCGACAGGTGCATCAGCGCCTCGCGGAACTGTTCCGTGCCCATCGCGAAGCAGCCGTTGGAGCGCCCGAGGCGGCCATAGGCGGCGAGGTGCGCAGGCTCGGCATAGTCGGCGTGGTGCATGACGATGTAGCGTTGCAGCGCCAGATCATTGGTCGCGTTCAGCCCGCCCAATCGCACCGAGGTACCGTAGCGGCCCTTGTACCATTCCCACGTCACGTAAGCGCCGCGGCTGGTGGCGTTCGAGCCTTCGGTGTTCGAGAATTGCTTGAGCCAGCCGTCGTGCTGCGGGTCGGAACCCATGCCGTGGCTGACGAAGTGCGATTGCACCTCGCCGCGCTCGAGATTGACGAAGTGGAAGCGCGGTTTGGCCGAGTGCAGGCCGAAATCGGCGATGCCGACAATGTCGTGCTTCCAGATCGCGTTACCTGCGCGCACCAACTCGCGCTGGGCGATGTCGAAGAGGATACGGTCGCGGGGGGACCCCGGGGCGACCGACGCAAAAACGCGCGCGGGCAGGGCAAGTGCCGCCCCGAGAGCCAAGGTGCCTTTGAGAAGGTCGCGCCGCTTCATTGGGTTTCAACGTAAACCTTAGTGCTTACGTTCCCAACCCGGGCTGCTGCATCTTATCGTAGGTTAGTCTCATTTCGTCGCCGATGGGGCGGGAAACGCGGCGTTCTGCGCGGCCATCGTCAACATCGAGGCCGCATG
>JANNWO010000100.1:0-2279 GCA_031408395.1 Sphingomonadales bacterium
CCCCACGATATCAAGGGACAGGGGATCTATTGCTACGTCACCCTCAACGCAGGCGAGGAGGGTTCGGACCCGCTGCTCGCCGAGCTGAAGGCGCAGGTCAGGAAGGAGATCGGACCCGTCGCCACGCCCGATATCATCCAGTTCACCGACGGCCTGCCCAAGACCCGCTCAGGCAAGATCATGCGCCGTATCCTGCGCAAGATCGCCGAGAACGATTTCGGCGCTTTGGGTGACACCTCGACGCTGGCCGATCCCTCGCTGGTCGAGCGGCTGATCGAAGGCAGGCAGAACGGCTGAGTTACTGGTCGATATTGCGGCGGAAGGTTTCGGGGAGGAACAATAGGCCCACCACCACAGTCAGCACGCAGACGCCGATAGGGTACCAGAGCCCGTGGTAGATATCGCCGGTAGCCGCGACCATTGCGAAGGCCGTGGTCGGCAGGAAGCCGCCGAACCAGCCGTTGCCGATGTGATAGGGCAGGCTCATCGCGGTGTAGCGGATGCGGGTGGGGAATAGCTCCACCAGCAGCGCGGCGATCGGCCCGTAGACCATCGTCACCAGCAGCACGAGGTAGGTAAGGATGGCGATCACCATCGGCGTGTTGATCGCTGCGGGATCGGCCTTGGCGGGATACCCCGCTGCAACCAGCGCCGCCTTGACCTCGTCCTGAAAGGCAGCGATCGCCGCTTGGCGCGCCTCGCCCGTTACGGTGGCCGGATCGGGCGCGGTGAAGGTTTCAGCGCCGATTTTGACTTGCGCGGTGGCACCGCTGCGCGCTTCGACCGCTGAATAGCTCACTGCGCCCTTCGCGAGAAACGATTTGGCGATGTCGCAGCTTTTGGCGTCGAACTTGTTCTTGCCGATGGGATCGAACTGCACCGAGCAATCGCCTGAATTGACGATCACGCTCACCGGCGCGGTGGCCTGCGCCTTTGCCAGCGCCGGGTTGGCGGCTTCGGTTAGCAGGTGGAAGGCCGGGAAGTACGTCACCGCCGCCAGCGCGCAGCCGGTAAGGATGATCGGCTTGCGCCCGATCCGGTCCGACAGCCAGCCGAATAACACGAAGAACGGCGTGCCGATGGCGAGCCCGACCGCGATCAGGATGTTGGCGGTCGCACCGTCGACCATCAGCGTCTTCTCAAGGAAAAACAGCGCGTAGAACTGCCCAGTGTACCACACCACCGCCTGCCCCCCGACCGCGCCGAGCAGCGCGATGAGCGCGAAGTCGCCGTTTGCCCAGTTGCCGAAAGCCTCCGAAATCGGCGCCTTCGAATTGGAGCCCTCCTCCTTCATCTTCAGGAAGACGGGGCTCTCTTCAAGCTGCATTCGGATCCACAGCGACACGCCCAGCAGTAGCGCTGAGATCAGGACGGGCACGCGCCAGCCCCATTCCTTGAAGGCCTCTTCTCCGATCATGGTGCGGGTTCCGATCACCACCAGCAGCGCGGCAAACAGCCCCAGCGTGGCGGTCGTCTGGATGAAGCTGGTGTAGAGCCCGCGCCTGCCCTCCGGCGCGTGCTCAGCCACATAAGTCGCAGCGCCGCCGTATTCGCCGCCCAGCGCCAGACCCTGCACCAGCCGGAGCGCCACCAGCATGACCGGGGCGGCCACCCCGATGCTGGCGTAATTGGGCAGCAGGCCGACCGTGAAGGTAGCAAATCCCATCAGGCCCATCGTCACCAAGAAGGTGTGCTTGCGACCGACCATATCGCCCAATCGTCCGAACACCAGCGCGCCGAAGGGCCGCACCGCAAAGCCGGCAGCAAAGGCGGCGAGCGCGAAGATGAAGCCGGTTGTCTCGTTCACCCCGGAGAAGAACTGGCCCGAGATGATCGTCGCGAGCAGCCCGTAGAGGTAGAAATCATACCACTCGAACACCGTGCCGAGCGACGATGCCAGAATGACGCGCTTCTCCGTCGCGCCCGCCGCGTGGTGTTTGGGCAGGACGTCATCGCCAATCGTCGCCATCCTTGCTCTCCCCTGATGCAGCCGTCGCTCCATCATGCCGTTCTCGCCGGGTATGGCAACTGGGCGCATGGCTGCACCACCCGCTGCCCACGAAAAAGCCGCCGGAGCGCGAACCCCGGCGGCTTCCTGTAACTCAGGCCGAGGCGATCAGGCTTCGCGGGTGCCCGAAAGCGGCATCGCGCCGAACGCGCCGGCATTGACCGAACCGGTCAGCGTGTCGCCGTCGATGGTCGCTTCGCAGTCGAGGGTCATCGGCATGGGGACGACCATGTTCATCTTCCACGAGATGGTGTTGCCGCTGACAGTGCCG
>JANNWO010000101.1:0-13090 GCA_031408395.1 Sphingomonadales bacterium
TTGTAGAGCGCGGCGATCAACTCCAGCGTATCGGGCGCACGATCGGGGGTCAGCACAAGCTGCGGCTCTGCACAAATCGCCATTGCGAAGTCCGCCGCATCGGCGGTGCAGTCATAGGCGGCCCCGTCCACGAACAGCATCACGGAATTTTCCGGCTCGCGGACGAAGGCAAAGCGGCTCGCGGGATTGCGCACCAGAGGCGTTCCCGCCGCCAGCTGCTCGGCCACGTCCTCGGCGCCAGCCTCTTCCTCGGGCCGCCAGTCGATCTCGGGGTTCTTGGGCGCGGTGTTGAACTGCCCGAACCAGCGGGCAAACCGGATCGGATCGTTCAGCGTCTCGGCGATCATGCCTTGCAGCCGCGCGATCGCATCGGCGTCGATCTCGCCGGGGTTGTCCGCTTGCGCCAGATGCGGGTCGCCGTAGCGGTCGCTGTCGGACAGATCGGTCACCATGTCGTCGGCCCAGGCTTCGATCAGTTCCCCGCGCGAAGGGGCGCGAAAACCGATCGAATAGGTCATGCAATCATCGCCGACCGCCGTGCCGCGGTGCGCGACGCGCGGCGGCACATAGAGAATGTCGCCGGGCTCGAGGATCCACTCCTCGGTCGCCTGAAAGTCTGCCAGCAGGCGCAATCCGTCATGCGGGAGCAGCGGCGTGTCGTCATCGCACAGCCCGCCAAGCTCCCAGCGCCGCCGGCCGAGGCCCTGCACCAGAAACACATCGTAATGATCGAAATGCGCGCCGACCCCGGCGCCGTCCACCGCATAGCTGACCATCACATCATCGATTCGCCAGTTGGGCACGAAGCGGAACGGTTCGAGCAAGGCGGCGACATCCGCGAAGTGTTGGTCGACCGATTGCACCAGCAGCGTCCACGGGTCGCGGCCCGCCTTGGCAAAGCGGTCTTCGGGAACAGGGCCATGCTCCAGTTCCCAATCGGACTCGCGCAGTGTGATGAGACGGGATTCGACCAGCGGCTCGCAGGCGAGGCCGGCCAGCTCGTCGGGTTCGACGGGGTTGGACCAGCTCTCCCACGGATTGCGGATCAGCAGCGGCTTTTGCTGCCAGTGATCCCGCAGGAACGCCGCTACATCGAAGTCCCGGAATGTCATGCTGCGCGCGTCACTTGCGGTTCTTTTTGCGCGCGGCATAGCGCGCATCGCGCGCGGCCTTCAGCTCTTCCTCGGTCTTCTGTGGCGGCGGCGCGTTGGCTTCCTCCAGCCTGGCTGCTTCCGCCTTGGCCGCTTCGCGCTTTTCCTCTTCGAGCCGCTGCTTTTCTTCGCGCGCTTCGCGGGCCTTGGCGGCCTTCGCCTCGGCGAGCGCCTCGCGGTCCACGCGCCGGGCGGCGCGTTCGGCCAGCTCGGCCTCGGTCAGCTGCGGCGCTGCCTTCATTTTCGCCAGAGCCTTCTCCTTGGCCGTCGCCGAAGCCGCTGCCCTGTCCTGAAAACTCGGTGGCTTGTAGCCCTTCATATGATTTTACTCCTGCCGGGGTGCTGTTCGCAGCGCGGCTCAAATGGGTGACTGTGGAACCCCCGCCCCGGCGAGGCCCTCGCGGACCATTGTGCCCGCGGCTGCATCGGTCGCGGGTCTGGTTGGAAAAGCCCCTAGTGGATTGTGGCCGCGATCAACAGGCCCGATTTCACTTGGCCGCGAGATTGCACGGCGATCTTGCCCCACACCCCTCGACGCTTTGCGCATAATGGCGTATTTTCTGCTTGCTGGCAGCGGTCCTAGTGGGAGGATTGCCAAAGCGCAGGGGATGAATTCGTGAGACAAGCGCTCGTCAATCTGCTGCCGCCCGCCACGCTGGCGGCGATTCTCGCCTTCTGGGCCTACGCGCCGCAGGGCTGGGTCGAAGGCCCTTGGGTGCTCACCGCGATGGGGCTCGGCACGCTCGCCTTTGTGCAATTGCTCGAGTTTGTCTTTGAGCGGCACGAGGGCTGGCGCACCAACTGGCGCGAGCTTGCCACCGACGTCTTCTACGTCGCTTTCTTCTACATCGTGATCGGTTCGGTCGCAGACACGGTGTTCAACTCGCCCTTGGGGGAGCTCAAGGCGGCGTGGGGCATCGGCACGCCTTGGCTGGCCGATCTACCCTTCCTCGTGCAGGTGATGGCGGCGCTGTTCGTCTTCGAGTTCGGGCAATACTGGATGCACCGCGCGATGCACAACTGGACGCCGCTGTGGCTGACCCATGCGCCGCATCACCACCTGACGCAATTGAACGCGATGAAGGGGCTGACCGGCAATCCGATCGAGCTGTTCCTGATCAGCCTCGGGGTGATCGCGCTGCTTGATGTGGACTTGAACGCCCTGTTCGCCAGCTTCACCGTCGGCGGGGCGATCGCGGCCTTTGCGCATGGCAACGTCAAGGCCGATCCGCCGATCTGGTACGGCTACTTCTTCACCACCATCCGCAACCACAGCCTCCACCACACCGCGCTCAGCTATGAGGACACGCGCTGCAACTACGGCAACTCCGTGATATTCTTCGACCGCCTGTTCGGCACCTACAAGGAGGGCGAGAGCGTGCTGGTCGGGCAGGACGATCGCAAGCGCCTGTCGATCTGGGAGCAATGGACCTTCCCGCTGCGCTCGTGGCTGGACAAGCGCCAATCTGCCGAGAGCTAACGGCGAAGGGTCGGAGCAGCGCCTGTCACTATTCTGACATAGGCTAACTCTAGGCGCCTTGCTTCAACTCCGGGGGGCCCGATGCGACACATCACTACCTTGCTGCTGCTGGCGCTGACGATCACCGCACCTCAGACCCATGCCCACCCGGGCGGGCACCCCGGCTCAGACCATGGCGAAGAGGTTCCGTGGCAGGAGGCCACCATCTGGCCCGACCGGATCGTCGCCACCATCGACGAAGACCCCTCGCATGCGATAAGCGTCAGCTGGCGTACCGACGCCACGGTTAACGCCACCCGGGCCGAGATCGCCCCCGCCACCCCCGATGCGCGCTTTGACCTTGGCGCGCGCGCAGTTCCGGCGAAGACCCAACTCCTTGACCTTGCCAGCATCACCCATGCCGGCCTTTCCGCGCCTGTCGCGGACAATCGCGGGCTGCCGCAGACCGCGCATCACGAGGTGCGCTTCGAAGGGCTCGCCCCCGACACGCTCTATGCCTACCGCGTGCAGGGCGGCGAGGGTAAGTGGAGCGAATGGCTCCAGACCCGTACCGCGCCTGTCAGCGGCCCGGTCCGCTTCATCTATCTTGGCGACGCGCAGAACGATCTGGATTCGCACTGGCCTCGGGTGATCCGCGCTGCCTTCCAGAGCGCCCCTGATGCGCGCTTCATTCTCCACGCGGGCGACCTTGTGAACCGCGGCTCGCGCGATCTGGAATGGGCGCACTGGTTTCGCGCGGGCGGTTTCATTCATGGCATGATCCCGGCGGTACCGGTCGCGGGCAATCATGAATACGACACCTACGACCTCGGCCCGGCACAGAAGGCAAAGCTGCTCTCGCTGCTGTGGCGGCCGCAGTTCCGCCTGCCCGAGGCCCGCGGCTTGCCCGAGACTTTGCAGGAGACGGTCTACGCGGTCCGTTATTCGCCCGGCCTGCATGTCTTCGTGCTCAACAGCAACATGTCCGACATGGTCGATCAGGCGGCCTGGCTCGATGCGCAATTGGCGGCGAGCGATGCGCGCTGGCGCGTAGTGGCGATGCACCATCCGGTCTTTTCTTCGGGCCGCGACCGCGACAGTCCGGACAAGCGCGAGGTGTTGTTGCCGGTTCTGCTGAAGCACCGGGTCGATCTGGTGCTCCAGGGCCACGATCACACCTATGCGCGCGGTAGCGTCGCCGCACCGAGCCAAGCCCCCGCCCGCCAGACCCCCGCCCGCCAAGCCGCGACCGGTGCGGGCGAGGTGCTTGCGATGTTCGTGAATTCTGTCTCGGGCCCCAAGCAGTACCAGTTCAGCAAGACCGGCTGGGAACAATATGCGCCCACAGGAGTGAAACTCGATCGCCGCGCGGAAAACACCCAGTTCTTTCAGGTCATCGAGGTAGACGGCACCGCACTACGTTATGCCGCCTACACCGCTGACGGCGCGCTTTATGATGCCTTTGCATTGGAGAAGTCGCCAAGCGGCGCAAAAACCCTTTCCGCCGCCGGCAACCTTCCGCCAGAACGCCGCTTCGACAACACCATGCCCTACCCCAAGGATTGATCGGCGCACTTCTATTCGTGCCGCAACGCGTCGATCGGGTCGAGCTGCGAAGCGCGGCTGGCGGGGTAATAGCCGAATACGATCCCCATCCCGGCGGCGAAGACAAAGCTGATCAGATTGATCATCGGATCGAACACAAACGGCACCTCGATCAGCGCGGCCAGCCCGATCGACGCGCCAAAGCCCAGCGCGATCCCGACCAGCCCGCCCAGCGCGCACAGCACCACCGCCTCGGTCAGGAATTGCAAGCGCACCTCTCGCGCCAACGCGCCGATGGCGAGGCGAATGCCGATCTCGCGGGTGCGCTCGGTGACCGAGACAAGCATGATGTTCATGATCCCGATCCCGCCGACCAGCAGGCTGATCGATGCGATCACCGCCACCATCGCGGTCAATGCGCCGGTCACCGCGCCCAGCGCCTGATTGACCTGCGCGGTATCGATAACGTTGAAATCATTCGGTTCGGCGCCCTGCAGCAGGCGCCGTTCACGCAGCAGATCGACCAGCGAATCCTGGATCGTCGAAGCGGCGTAGGCCGGATCATATTTCACGACGAAGAAATCGAGGTTGTCATTGCCGCGAAAGCGCCGCTGCACATTCTTGAGCGGCAGGTAAACCGCATCATCATCATCCGAGCCGTTGCCGCCCTGGCCGCGTTCCTCGATCAGCCCGATGACCTGGCACGAGACATCGCCGAGCCGCAACCGCGCGCCCAACGGGCTGCTGCCGGGCGGGAAGATCGCCTCGCGCACCTTGAGCCCGATCAGACAGACGTTTTTGCCAGACTCCTCTTCGTCACGGGTGAAGAGCCGCCCCTCCTCGATTTTTACCGACTGCGCTTCGAGCAAGGCGTTGGTCACCCCCTGCACGCGCGTGTCCCAGTCCTGCCCGTTGTAAAAGGCGGTGGCGCTGGCCGAGACCTGGCCCGCCGCGATCTCGACCCCGGCGATCTGCTGGGCGACCGCGCGCACGTCAGCCTCGTCGAAGGGGCGCACCGTGCCGCGCGTGGTGCGCACTGGGAAGATGATGAAATTGCTGGCTCCGAGCGAGGAAATCTCTTCCTGCACCGAGGCGGTGACGCCGTTGCCGACCGTCACCATCGTCACCACCGCAGCGACCCCGATGATGATGCCGAGCGTCGTCAGGATCGAACGCAGAATGTGGCGGCGGATCTCGCGCAGCGCCAGCAGGATCGTTGTGCCGAGCATCAGGCGGCGCTGCCTTCTTTGGCGAGGCTCAGCGCGCCGCGCTCGATCCGCTCAACCAAGCCGTCGCGAAACCGCACGATGGTCTTGGCGAAGGAAGCCATTTCCTCCTCGTGAGTAACCATCAGCACGGTGATGCCTTCGCCGTTGAGCTTGCGCAGCAGTTCCATGATCTCGACCGAGCGTTCGCTATCGAGGTTCCCGGTCGGCTCATCGGCGAGCAGCACATCGGGCTGGGTCACCAGCGCGCGGGCGATGGCGACGCGTTGCTGCTGACCGCCCGAAAGTTCCGCCGGGGTGTGCGATGCCCATGGCACCAGTCCGACCTGATCGAGCGCCCGCATCGCGGCCTCCCGCCGCAGCGTCTTGTTCTCACCGCGATAGAGCAGCGGCAGCTCGACATTCTCCAGCGCCGTGGTGCGCGCCAAGAGGTTGAAGCCCTGGAACACGAAACCGAGATAGCGCCGCCGCAGCAAGCTGCGCTGATCGCGGTCCAATTTCTGCACCTCGACCCCGCGAAACCGGAACACCCCGTCGGTGGGCACATCAAGGCAGCCGAGGATGTTCATCGTGGTCGATTTGCCCGAGCCCGAGGGGCCCATGATCGCAACAAACTCGCCGCGATCAATGGTGAGGTCGACCCCCTTCAGCGCCTGGAACGCGGCCGCCCCGTTGCCGAAGGTCTTGGTGATGCCCTCCAACTCGATCAGCGGCTCGCCCGTCATTGCGCGGTGGCCTTGATGCCGGTGACGACCTTCATGCCCGGCTTGAGATTGCGCGAGGTGACCACAGTGCTCCGCCCGTCGCTGCGGCCAGTGATAACCTCGATCGCCTTCAAAGTGCCGTCGGCCTGCAACACCTGCACCTGCTGGCGGCTGCCTTCGCCGATGCTGGCTTGCTGCTTGCCGTCCTCAAGCCCGATCTGCGGGTTAAACACGCCGCCGCCTTCCTTTTCCTTGTCCGCAGGGCGGAAACGCAACGCGGCATTGGGCACGAGCATGGCGACACCGGTGTTCTGCGTCTCAATCGTCGCTGTTGCGGTCATGCCGGGGCGCAGCAGGCCTTCGGGGTTCTGCACCGTCAACCGCGCCTCGTAGCTGACCACCGATCCGCCCGCGCCCGCCGCCGCGCCGCCAGCACCGTCGGCCTGCGTCGTACTGCTGGAGGCCAGATCGACCCGTTCGAGCATCGCCGGGAAGCGGCGACCGGGATAGGCATCGACCGTGAAGGTCGCCTTCTGCCCCGGCTTGACTTGCCCCACATCGGCCTCGTCAATCGAGACGCGCAATTGCATCGCGGCAAGGTCTTCGGCGATCACGAACAGGGTCACGGTGTTGAAGCTGGCGACAACGGTCTGCCCCGGTTCGACCCGGCGGGCTAGCACCACGCCGGTCACGGGCGCGCGGATAACGGCGCGGGTGCGGGTGGTGAGGTTGCCATTCAGCGATGCCTGAGCCGCTTCGATATTGGCGCGCGCCGAGGCGACCGCCGCCCGGTCGCGGGCCACGGCGGCCTCGGCCCGTTCGAGCTCGATCTGCGAAGGCACGCGTCCGTCCGACAGGCGCCGCACCTCCTCAAAGCGGGCGAGCTGGAGCTTGTCGATGCTGAAGGTCGCCTGCGCCTGCGCCAGCGCCGCGCGCGAAGCGTTGAGATTGGCGCGCGACTGGGCGATCTGCTGGTCGATGATCTCGGTGTTGATCACCGCGATCACCTGGCCTTTGGTGACCCGGTCGTTGACATCGACCAGCACAGAATCAAGCGGCCCGGTGACTTCAGCACCCACCTCGACCTGGTTGGTCGGCCGCAGGTTGCCGGTTGCGGTGACCGACAGGGCCAGCGATTGCTGCGTCACCGCCTCGCTGATGTATTCGGGTTTCGGCTTGTCGGACGTGCACTGCGCGACGGCGAGCACCAGCAGAACGATGACGAGGCCGGGCAGCCAGTACTTCATCCAGCGCCGCCAGCGCGGGCGGGGCTTGGTGCCCAGAAATTCGTCCACGCCCGGCGTCTCGGCCGGATTGTCTGCTGCGTTCACTTGCCGCGCTCCCCTGCCGTCTGATTTTCGGCCGACTGTTTCTCTATTGAAGCGCCCTCGGGCACCGACCATCCGCCGCCCATCGCCCGCGCGAGGCTGATGAAGGCGCGTGCACGTGCGCCTTGCGCGCCTACCAGCGCGGTGCGGGTGCTGAGCAGCTGGCTCTCGGTCACCAGCAACGTCTGAAAATCGATCAGCCCGGCCTCATACTGGCTGCGTGCGAGCAGCACGGCGTTCTGCGCGCCCTCGCTCGCCTCGCCGAGCGCGGCGACCCGCGCGTCGCCCGCATCCAGATCAACAGCCGAACTTTCGACCTCCTCGAGCGCGGTCAGGATGCTCTGCCGCCACGCCGCGAGCGAGCCGTCGGCGTTGGCGCGCGCGGCATCAATCTGCCCGCGCACCCGCCCGCCGTCGAAGATCAGCTGCGAGATGCTGGCAAATATGTTGCCGGTGACAAGATCGAACAGGGTGCCGACATCGGTCGCATTGGTGCCGATCGTACCGCTCAGCCGGACCAGCGGGTAAAGTTGTGCGCGCGCGACGCCGACGCGGTCGAGGTCGGCGGCCAGCCGCGCTTCGGCGGCGCTCACATCGGGGCGGCGGCGCAGCATGTCGGCGGGCGCGGCCAGCGCCATGCGGGTCGGCGGCACGGGAACGGCGCGCGGGGCCTCTGTAAAGGCCCGGTAGACGCGGCCCGGCGGCTCGCCGATCAAGGTCGAGATCGCGTTGGCGACCGCGATCAGATCGCTCTCGATCTGCGGGATCGACGCGGCGGTCTGCGCCCGCTGGGTGCGCGCCTGTTCGACATCGAGGCTCGAGACAAGACCCGCCTGGTTGCGCCAGCGCGCGATCTGCAGGTTGTCCTCCTGATTGGCGAGGGTATCGCGCGCGATGGCAAGCTGCGCGCCCAGCGCGCGGGCGCTCACCACCTGGCTCGCCACCTGCGCGACGATCACGCGCTCGAGATCGCCGAGCGAATAGCCCGCCGCCTGCAGGTCGCCGCGCGCGGCATCGGTCGAAGCGTCGATCCGCCCGAACAGGTCGGCCTCCCAGGCGACATCCGCGCCGAGCGATATTTGCACGTCCGAGCTCGCAAAGTCCCCGACATCGCGCCGCGCGCCGGAGCTGCCCGAGACCGTCGGCAGGAAGCCGGCACGGGCCTGCCTGAGGCCCGCACGCGCCACCCTCAACCGGGTGACAGCCTGCGCCAGATCAAGGTTCTCGGCCTGCGCCCGCGCGACATACTCCCCGACCAGTGGATCCTCGAGCAACAACCAGTAGCGATCGAACCGCACCTCGGTGCCGCCCGGCGGGGCAAGCGCCCACTGCTCGGGAACCGGTTGAACGCTGGCCATGGGAGGAGGCTCACCGCGCGAAAGCGCGCAACCCGGGAGACCGAGCGCGGCGATCAGCGCGGCCAAAGCCACTGCCTGCTTTGCTACTCGCCGCTTTGCTGCTGGGCCCGCGCCGCTGGCCGCCACTACGCACAATCCTGGTGAAAATCCTGAAACAAGCCGCGCCCCTTCTTTTTATTTTATATCTTCGGCGTCTTATGCCCGGCGGCTCAGCCGATCGGGCAAAGGCACCGACAGTCCGCCATGGTGCTATCAGGGCGGGCAGACCCGCACAACGCGCGTTCGTCGACCAGGCTATTGCCGTCATCGATGATAAGTGTTGGTCTTTGCATGCGCCGCTCAGGTAGTTACCGTGTCATCTGTCTGATTCCTGTCAAGTTTCTCGGTCTACCTGGAGGAAGTTCATGAAGCCCGCCCACCGTTCACTTCGCGCCGTGTCCTGCCTTGCGGTTGCAGCAGGCCTCGCTTTGGCGACCGCCCCTGCCGTGCGCGCGCAGGAGCGCGCAGCATCGGCTTCCGCGGTGCAGGCCGATCAAGCGGGCGGTGTTCCGGCGTGGGAGATCGCCAGCGCAGACTTCCCCGCCGATCCGGAAATCACCTTCGGCGTCTTGCCGAACGGTATGCGCTATGCCCTGAAGCGCAACACCAATCCGGCGGGCGAGGCGGCGATCCGCTTCACCGTGGCGGCAGGATCGCGCGAAGAAACGGACGCGGAGAACGGCGCGGCGCACTTCGTCGAACACATGGCCTTCAACGGATCGAAAAACATTCCCGAAGGCCAGTTGCTGCCGATGCTCGAACGGCTCGGCCTTGCCTTCGGGGCGGACACCAACGCGGCGACCAGCCTCGATTTCACCACTTACATGCTCGCGCTGCCCCGCACCAATGACGAGACCGTCGATACTGCGCTGAAGGTGATCCGCGACATGGCCGGCGAACTCACCGTCGCGCCGGCAGCAGTCGATCGCGAGCGCGGCATTCTCTTGAGCGAAGCGCAGCTTCGCAACGATCCGGGCCGCCGGCGCATCGCCAATTATCTGCAAGCCGCGCTGCCGGGATCCCGGGTGGGGAACCGGGTGCGCGCCGATGTCGAGCGGATCAAGGACATCTCCGCCGATCAACTGCGCGCCTTCTACAAGGGCTATTACCGGCCCGAGCGCGCGACGCTGGTGATCGTCGGCGATTTCGATGTCGCTGCGATGGAAGCGAAGATCAAGGCGACCTTCGCCGATTGGCGCGGCGACGGCCCGGCGCGCGAGCCCTACCAGACCCCGGCCCAGACTGCGGCAAACGCACCGGTCGTCGCCAACTTCGTCGACCCGGCGATCCCCGAAATCGTCGAGCTGCAGCGCTTCTCGCCCTGGCAGCCTGCGGTCAACACGGCCGCAGAAGCCCGCGGCGACCTGCTGGCCGCGATAGCCGCCACGGCGCTGTCGAACCGCGTGAACGCGCTCGCACGCGCGGCCGACTCCCCGACGCTGGGCGCGCAGGCGGCCGATCAGCCGCTGTTCCGCACCGCGCGGTCGTTCGGTCTGCTGGTAGTCGCGAAAGACGGGCAATGGGCCGAGACGCTGGCGCTCGCCGAGCGCGAGGTGCGCCGCGCGTCGCAATTCGGCTTTACCGAATCCGAGATTGCCGAGGCGAAGGCCAACATCGCCAATGCCCTCAGCAATGCGGTCGCGCAGGCCGCGGGTCGCCCGAGCGCCGCGATTGCCGAGGGGCTGGTCGCCAGCAGCCTGCAAAACGCGGTGCCGACGTCACCTGCGCTCGATCTTGCATTCTACCAGGCCATCGAGCCCACGCTCACGCCCGACGCGGTCAGCGAGGCATTCCGTGCGCGCTGGCAAGGCGGGCCGACGCTGGTCCACGTTTCGACCAAGCAGCCGGTCGAGGGCGGCGGGCCGGCTATAGCCGCGGTCCTCGAGCGCAGCGCCGCGACTGCCGTCACCGCGCCCGCCGCGGCCGCCAAAGTGGAATTCGCCTACAGCGACTGGGGCACGCCGGGCAAAGTGGTGGCCGACACCACGATCGCCGATCTCGGCATCCGCACGGTGCGCTTTGCCAACGGCTTGCAGCTCAACCTCAAGACAACCCAGTTCGAGCCCGGCAAGATCGCCTTCTCGCTGCGCGCGGGCCACGGATATGCGAGCTTCCCCAAGGATAAGCAGGGCCTGCGCGAGATGCTCCCGATCGTCGCCAGCATCGACGGGTTCAAGGCGCACGACATCGACGAATTGCGCCGCGTGCTGGCGGGCAAGGCGGTGGGTCTCGGGCTGGGCGGCGAAGAGGGAGCCTTGCTGGCGACCGGCGCGACTACGTCCGCTGATCTGGAACTGCAGCTCGATCTCCTCGGTGCGCGACTGACAGCTACCGGCTGGCGGCCTGAAACGTCAGCACAGTGGTCGGGGATCGCCCCGATCGTCGTGCAGAACATCCGCTCGAATGCCGCGCAATTGCTGTCGGTTGCGCTTGGCGGAGTGCTGTCGGGGAATGATGCGCGCTTCGGGCTCACCGATGTAAACCAGCTGACGCAGGTTTCGGTCGACGATCTTCGCGCGGTCGTCGCTCCGCAGCTTGCGGACGGGCCGCTCTCGCTTGGGCTGGTGGGCGACTTTGACCCCGAGGCGACCATTGCCGCGGTTGGCGCAACGCTCGGCGCGCTGCCGCCGCGTCCGGTGCGCAGCGAGACCACCCCGCAGGCCGCGCCAGTCAGCTTCGTGGCGGATCGCTCGATCAAGACCCTCACCCACTCGGGCGGCGCGGATCAGGGTGCGATCACGGTCAGCTGGCCCGCCACCGACGGGCGCGATTTGCGCGATGACCTGACGCGCGACATGCTCGCGGCGGTCATGACCCTTCGCCTGACGGACAAGCTGCGCGAGGAACTGGGCGCGACCTATTCGCCGCAGGCCTTCAGCTACTCCCAGCTTGCGTTCAAGGGCTTTGGCCACATCACCGCCTTCGCCACGGTTCCCCCGGAGGCGATGGACGATACGGCCAAGGTGGTGCGCGCGATTGCAGCGGAACTGGCCGCCGCCCCGGTCACCGCCGATCTGCTCGACCGCGCGCGCAACCCGGTCCGCGCCGGGTTCGAACGCGGCGAGGTGCAGAATGACGGCTGGCTCAATCTGGTGGCCTCGGCGCAGAGCGATCCTGCCTTGCTCGACCGGCGGCGCCAGCGCCGTGCGTTGCTGGGCACAATAACGCCAGCCGATCTGCAGGCTGCGGCCAAGCGGTATCTGGTCGGCGCGCAGCCGGTGGAAATCAGGGTCGTGCCTGAAAAGAAGTGACGTCACCCGCGCCGAACAGCCGGTCCGGTAAGGCTTAGGAGAAGCTGCTGCGGGGGCGTCCGCCTGCGAAATCTATCTTCCGGTTCGCGATGCTTCGCGGAAGGAAACCATTTGTCGCTGGTCTTCGTCCCATAAGGCCAGGCGCAAAGTCCCACACGCCTGCAAGGCAGTGAACCGGTTCAGATCGCGCAGGTGCGGGTGCTTTTCCAACACTTCGGGCAAGCGGTAGAACGGAACCCTGCTCGCCAGATGATGGACATGATGGATCCCGATATATCCGGAGAACCAAGCCAGTACTGGCGGCAAGTCGAGGTGCGAGCTGCCATGCAATGCAGCATCATGGAACGACCAGTCAGCCGCGTTATCCCAGTGCGCTTCCGGAAATTGATGTTGGACGTAGAACAGCCAGACACCCATTGACGCAGCGCTCAGCAGCACGGGGAAGAATACGAGTGCCGTAACGCCGAAGCCCACAAAATAGAGCGGTATGGCCAGTAACAGTGCGGTGACCAGATTGGTGGCGATTGCGCTGTACCAGTATATCCGCCCTTCCGTCATCAGGCCGATCGGGAGCCGGTGGCGCAGAAGAAACAGATATGCCGGGCCAATGCCCAGCAGAACAACGGGATGGCGGTACAGGCGATAGAAAAACCGCTCCATGCGTGTTCGGGCCCGGTATTCGCGAACTGTGAGAGTGTCCACGTCGCCAGTCCCTCGGGCGTCCAGATTGCCGGTGTTGGCATGGTGACGCGCGTGCGAATGTCGCCAACAATCATAGGGGGTTAGGGTGAACGCACCCAGCGCTCTGCCGACCCAGTCATTGCCCGTCCGGCTGGGGAGGAACGCGCCGTGGCCGCAATCATGCTGGATGATAAACAGCCTGAGCAGAAACAGACCGGCAAGCGGCGTTGCCGCAAGCGCCGCAAAATAGCCTGCCTCCACCGCCATCGCGATCAGCGCGAACACAGCCATGAACGGGATCAGCGTGATTGCCAGTTCCCAGCCGCTCCGGCTTGGCTGCGGATCGCG
>JANNWO010000102.1:0-7150 GCA_031408395.1 Sphingomonadales bacterium
TCCATGCCGGTTCCGACCCACGGCGCTTCCGCCTTCACGAGCGGCACAGCCTGGCGCTGCATGTTCGAGCCCATCAGCGCGCGGTTGGCGTCATCGTTTTCCAGGAACGGAATGAGCGATGCCGCGACCGAGACGAGCTGCTTGGGGCTGACGTCCATCAGCGTGACGTGCTCGCGCATCGCCATCAGGTTGTCGCCGTTGTGACGCGCCGACACCAGCTCTTCGACGAAGCTGCCGTCCTCGTTCAGTTCAGCCGAAGCCTGCGCGACGGTGTGCTTCTGCTCTTCCATCGCGGAGAGGTAGATCACGTCCGCCGTCACCTTGCCGTCCATCACCTTACGGTAGGGGGTTTCGATGAAGCCATACTTGTTGACGCGGCTGAAGCTCGCGAGCGAGTTGATCAGGCCGATGTTCGGGCCTTCCGGCGTTTCAATCGGGCAGATCCGGCCATAGTGGGTCGGGTGAACGTCGCGGACTTCGAAGCCAGCACGTTCACGGGTGAGACCGCCCGGCCCGAGCGCCGAGACGCGGCGCTTGTGGGTGACTTCCGAAAGCGGGTTGGTCTGGTCCATGAACTGAGAGAGCTGCGACGAACCGAAGAACTCGCGCACCGCGGCCACGGCGGGCTTGGCGTTGATCAGGTCGTTCGGCATCACAGTCGACACGTCGACCGAGCTCATGCGCTCCTTCACAGCGCGCTCCATGCGCAGCAGGCCGACGCGGTACTGGTTTTCCAGCAGCTCGCCAACCGAACGCACGCGGCGGTTGCCGAGATTATCGATGTCGTCGACTTCGCCCTTGCCGTCCTTGAGGCCGACAAGTTCCTTCACTACCGCAAGGATGTCTTCCTTGCGCAATGTGGTGACGGTGTCCTCGCACTCGAGGCTGAGGCGCATGTTGAGCTTGACGCGGCCGACGGCCGACAGGTCATAGCGTTCGGCGTCGAAGAACAGGCCTTCGAACAGCGCCTCGGCGGTTTCCTTCGTCGGCGGTTCGCCCGGACGCATGACCTTGTAGATCGCTTCCAGACCCTCGTCGCGGTTCTCGGCCTTGTCGGCCTTGAGAGTGTTGCGGATCCAGGGACCAGTATTGATCTCGTCGATGTCGAGCAGCGGGAAGATGTCGATCCCGGCCTTGTCGAAGGCCTCGACATGCTCGACCGTCACTTCGTCACCGGCTTCGATGTAGATGCGGCCGGTGCTCTCGTCGATCATGTCGGCGGCAGCGTAGCGGCTGACGACTTCCTCGGTCGGCAGCAGCAGTTCGGCAAGACCATCCTTGGCGGCCTTGTTCGCGGCGCGCGGGCTGATCTTGGTGCCGGCGGGGAAGACTTCTTCTCCGGTGGCGGCATCGATAAGTGCGAAGGTCGGCTTGAGACCGCGCCATTGCTCGGCGACGAACGGGATCTTCCACCCATCCTTGGCGCGTTCCCACACCACAGTGTTGTAGAAGTGGTGCAGGATATCCTCGGCATCGAGGCCGAGCGAATAGAGCAGCGCGGTGACCGGCAGCTTGCGCTTGCGGTCGATCCGGACGTTGACGATATCCTTGGCGTCGAACTCGAAGTCGAGCCACGAGCCGCGGTACGGGATCACCCGCGCAGCAAACAGCAGCTTGCCCGAGGAATGGGTCTTGCCGCGGTCATGGTCGAACAGCACGCCCGGCGAACGGTGCATCTGCGAGACGATCACGCGCTCGGTGCCGTTGATGATGAAGGTGCCGTTATCCGTCATGAGCGGCATGTCGCCCATGTAGACGTCCTGCTCCTTGATATCGAGCACGGAGCGGGTCTCGGTCTCGGCATCGACCTCGAAGACGATGAGGCGCAGCGTCACTTTCATCGGGGCAGCGTAGGTGATGCCGCGCTGACGGCACTCGGTGGTGTCGTACTTGGGATCTTCGAGTTCGTAGTGCACGAAATCAAGCTCGGCGCTGCCGGCGAAATCGCGGATCGGGAAGACGCTGCGCAGCGTCTTTTCAAGCCCCGAGATATAAACCGTCGCCGTGTCCGACCGCAGGAACTGCTCGTAGCTTTCGCGCTGAACCTCGATGAGGTTCGGCATCTGCACGACTTCGTGGATGTCACCGAAGATCTTGCGGATGCGCTTCTTGGCGGTCCCTTGGGCCTTGCGGCTGCGGGTGACGGGCGACTTCGCCTTGGTTGCCATGGAGGAGTGGGCCTCTTGATTGGGCCGCACGGGGCAATGGCCTCGCGCGGACGGGGAAACTTTGGTCGTATCGCGCGAAATTCTGCCATTCGCCAACGCACAAAGGCCGCATGGCCAACCCCGCCTGTTCGGCTGGTTGTGGCAGCAGCATTCTGTTTGTGCGTCGCGAAACTGGTGGGCGTTGCTTCCTTCCCGAACTGATCCACCGCGCATGAATCAGTCTTGCTCGAAGTCAACGCGAGAGGCGCATGTAGGATTGGCCCCCCGCCCTGTCAATCCCGCCACATGTCACGCGAGCCAGTTGCAAGCCACTTACCGAAAAACGGCACGTCCAATATCGTTTTTCAATATTATTGATTGACGATATGCAGCGAATCGGATTAGAGAGGGTTTATCGAATCACGATGTGTCTTTGAAAGGAAAACGATATGCCCCGCTTCCTCAACACCACCCTCGCCGCCTGCGCCGCGTTGGTCCTCTCGCTCGGCTCGATCGGCGCGATTGTCACCGTTCCCGCCAGTCAGGCCGCCGCCCACTCGGCGATCGCCCTTCCCGAACTCGCCTGACGCCCCGAAAGGATTTGCACCATGACCAAGCCCGACAGAACCACGGACCTGCTCCTGCTCGCAGGCAAGATCATCACGGTCTTCATGCAGGCAGCAATGGCGTTCGGCGCGACCGCGCTGATCATTGGGGCCGGCGCATTGATGTTCTACCGCGACACACTCCAGGCCGAATTCATCGCCGAAAGCGGCAACCCTGATGCCGTATTCCCCATTGCCGCCATTTTCGGCGTCATGCTGATAGGGCTTGTTATCGTGGCGGCGCTGTTTGTTTTCTTCGGCAAGCTGCGCCAGATCATCAACACTGTCGGCGAAGGCGATCCCTTTGTCCCGGACAATGCCGAAAGGCTTAGCCTGATGGCCTGGCTCATGCTCGGCATCCAGATGCTGATCCTGCCCGCCTTTGCCCTGGCGCTGGAACTGGCCAAGGTGGCCCACGAGTTCGGAGAAGGGGTCGACATGGACGTCGGAGGCGGATTTGACCTCAGCGGGATCCTACTCATCATCATCCTGTTCATCCTCGCCCGCGTGTTCCGCCGCGGCGCCGCGATGCGCGAAGACCTCGAAGGGACCGTGTGATGCCGCCCATCAACGACGACCTCGAAGGAACCCGCATCATGGTCAAGCTCGACGACCTGCTCTACGCCCGCCGCATGACGCTCACCGAACTTGCCGAGCGCGTCGGGCTCACCCTTGCCAACCTGTCGATCCTCAAGACCGGCAAGGCCAAGGCGATCCGCTTCTCCACCCTCGCTGCGATCTGCCGCGAGTTGGAGTGCCAGCCGGGCGACCTGCTCGCCTACCAAACGGATTAACGTGTGAGCGGGCCGGGGATCATCTCCGGCCCGCTGACGCTTTCACGGTCCGGTTCGATCAGTCTGAGCGGACCCGGCCCATCACCAGCGCAGCAAAGCTCAACAACAGGATCGCGCTCGCTTCGTAAACGACATTCTGCGCGTCCATGTCCTTGCCTTGCAGCACGATCAGCCGGGCAATCGCGGTGATCGCGATGAAGATCGGGAACACGAAGGACGATCCCTTGCCGGTGTAGAACACCGCGATCATCGCGATCACCTCGGTATAGAGGAACATCAGCAGGATATCGGCCAGCACGATCGACCCGCGCTGATAGACCGACCAGACTTCCGTCCCGGCGGCCACCAGCGTCATGATCGCGGCCAGCATCAACAGAGCCTGCTCGATCAGCTTGAACAGCTTGCCTGCCGGGTTGTCCTGCGCAGGCGGGACAAGGGGTTCGGTCGGTTGGGGCGTTTCCATCGCTCGCCAGCATAAGACAGAAGCCGCGCTCCACCAAGGCCTTGCCGGGGCCGGGTGTTGCTTATGCCTCCGAACCGGGGGCACCTTCCCGCAAGACAATTGCCTTGACTCAGACCCCCGCACGGCTATTGCGCCCCCCGACCAGTTCGCTGGTCATCCGTCCAAGACAGTTGGTGAGGGCAATCTGGCCCTCTTAATTTCCAGCCTAGACGGGGAAACGAGATTCCGGCGGCCAGCTCAAGCGGTCGTCAGCGTGCCTGCCATGATGCCGGCGCACACCCTCCTTCCCTATCGACGGACTCGCCCGTGTTCGGAGCCCTTGGCCCCGTACGCGGACAAAACGTAGCCGGTCGCGTCCGGGGAGCCATTCCCGCACGCGATCAAATGTGAAGGAGTATGGCATGGATCGTTAGCAGAAAGCCGACGCGGTTGCCCAGCTCAATGCGGTCTTCAACGAGGTCAGTGTGGTGGTCGTCACCCGCAACCTCGGCATGACGGTGGGTCAGTCCACCGCCCTGCGCCTGAAGATGCGTGATGCTGGTGCGGCCTTTAAGGTTGCGAAGAACAGTCTCGCCAAGCTCGCTGTTGAGAACACCGACTATGTCGGGCTCGGTGAAATGCTCACCGGCCCGGTCGGGCTGGCCTGGTCGAAGGACCCGGTCGCGGCTGCCAAGGCCACTGTCGAATTCGCGAAAACGAACGACAAGCTCGAAATCGTCGGCGGGTCGATGGGTTCGGTCGTGCTCGACGAAGCCGGGATCAGGGCGCTTGCCTCGATGCCGAGCCTCGACGAGCTGCGCTCCAGGCTTATCGGGTTGGTCAACGCCCCGGCGACGAAGATCGCTCAGGTCGTTACCGCCCCGGCCGCCAAGGTCGCCCGTGTGTTCGCCGCCTATGCGGACAAGGCAGCGTAAGAGACGTTTTTCGTCAGACGAAACAATCTGTTGGGGCAAATTTCGCCCCGCCACAATTTGGAGTGAACCATCATGGCTGATATTGCCAAGCTTGTTGAAGAACTTTCGAAGCTGACCGTCCTTGAGGCGGCTGACCTTGCCAAGGCCCTCGAAGAAGCATGGGGCGTTAGCGCCGCTGCTGCTGTCGCGGTTGCCGCTGGCCCCGCGGCTGCTGTTGAAGCTGTCGAAGAGCAGACCGAATTCGACGTCATCCTGACCGGCGACGGCGGGAAGAAGATCCAGGTCATCAAGGAAGTCCGCGCGATCACCGCGCTCGGCCTGACCGAAGCCAAGACGCTCGTCGAAAGCGCGCCGAAGGCGATCAAGGAAGCCGTCAACAAGGCCGAAGCCGAAGAGATCAAGGCCAAGATCGAAGCTGCCGGCGGCACCGTCGAAATCAAGTAAGCTTGGACACAAGTTTTGCGACAAGTTTTGCGGGTGTCTTGAAGCACTCGCAGATGGGAGGGCGGCGCCAGCGATGGTGCCGCCCTTTTTCGTGGACTCGCGATCTCTGGCCCCGATCTCTGGCCCCGATCCTTGTTAGCGTTCCCGAAATGTTTCACGTGAAACATTGGCGTGCGCGCCAGACGGCTGCAGGTGCGCCGCGATGCCTCCCCATGACGGATCGGGGCCATGTCGGATCAGGGCCATGTCGGATCGGGGCGCATTTTGACCGCTTTCCTTCCCCGCGATTGCCGCTGAATTCCTGCTATTGTTCAACGGCCTACCCGCAAAGCCCTACAAGCCGCCGCGCTTTTGGCGGCCATGAGGACCCTGAGCTGCCAAATCGCGATCCAACCGCCTGCAAGGGCCGGGCAAGACCCATGCAAAACGGGGCTAAAGCACCCCTAGGAGGGGTCTGGAGGGGGTCTAATACGCGCAAGAGGGGGGTCAGAACCTACCAACAAATTGGCGCGGGGCGGAATGGCGGGATCATCGGCGGTGTGGTCGATGGCGGCAACGGCGCGAGCAACACGCTTGCCCCGCGTCCGCTGAAGGTGCGCTTGTCGCCGATCGGCTCAGGCAAGCCGGCGATGCTGATCGACAAGGACGGCAAGGAACTGATGACCGTCGCCGAGCATAACGAAAAGGTGCGTGCCGACGTTGCCAGGACAATCGGTGCGGATTCGGCCGGGATGACCACAAGCCAGCCGAAGTAGGCCCATCTGCCTGCCTCGATCGCCTTTCATGAGGCGGAGCGGCGGCTACAACCTCACAAAGGCGGCGCCAGCGATGGTGCCGCCTTTTTTGCGCCCTCGAAATATGCTGCTGGCGGTCGCACTGGTCGACATCACGCGGCGGCAGGTGGCGCGGCTTACAGGCCCTCGGCGGCACCCTCTTAACTTGCATCAATATGCAGGTTTTGCAACTGTGTAGGGCCGGGACGGCTTTCATGCAGCGATGCCAAAGTTGCTTTACACTCTGTTAATAACACCTAACGTGCGCATCGACGGTCGCGAGTCGAAAGCTCCCAAGCGCCTGACGGGGAAAATCATTTTCCTGCAGGTGCGCTACGGAGCGCAGGGGGAATTAATGTCGTTGTTTAAGGCATGCTGCGCGGCTTTCGCCGTGCTCTGCGCGAGCCCTTTGGCTGCGCAGGATGTGGTTTACGAGCCCGTCAGCCCGACGTTCGGCGGCAATCCGTTCAACTCGAACCATGTGCTCGGCGTCGCCAACGCCAACAACGATTTCCGCGACCCGCGTGCCAGCAGCAACAGCTCGCAGGAAGATATCTTCGCGCGTCAGTTGCAGTCGCGCCTGTTGTCGGCGCTGTCCTCGCAGATTGTCGACGCGATCTTCGGCGACAATCCGCAGGAATCCGGAACAATCAGCTTCGGCGGCCAGACGATCGAGTTCTTCCGCTCGCTCGATGAAGTCACCATCATCATCCGCAACGACACGACGGGCGAGGAAACCCGCATCGTCGTGCCGCTCTTCATCGACGTGAATTGAGCGAGATCATGCGCAAAGTATTCTCACTCGCCCTCGCCTCGGTGACCGCGCTCGCGCTCGGTGGCTGCATGAGCATGGTGCAGGACGGACGCGACTCGCTGGCGACCACCACCAGCCTCGCGCATTTCCCCAAGAAAACGCAGACCCAGATGCTGCTTAACCAGCTGCCGGCGCCGCAACGTCCTGTGCCGATCGCGGTCTATGGCTTCACCGACCAGACCGGCCAGTTCAAGCC
>JANNWO010000103.1:0-6954 GCA_031408395.1 Sphingomonadales bacterium
GGCCGTTTCGGACAGGTAGATATCATCACCGATATCGACACGCAGACGAGCCAGCACCTCCTTCGGCAGGATAATTCCAGCGGAATTGCCGATCTTGGTGATCTTGAGGCTACGGGCATGGTTGACTTGTTTGTTCATACGTACGTTATAACGCAATCGCGCAGCACTGCCAAGCGGCGTTTCTACCGCACCGCAACAACGCGCTTGCCCCGGCATCACCACGGCCCCATATTCGCCTCATCATGCTCCGCCAGTACGAACTCGTCGAGAAGGTCCTCGAATACGATCCCGACGCCGACGAGGCGATGCTCAACCGCGCCTATGTCTATACCGTTCAAAAGCACGGCACCCAGAAGCGCGCCAGCGGCGACCCCTATTTCTCGCACCCGGTCGAGGTCGCCGGGCTGATGACCGACCTGAAGCTCGATCAGGCGACCATCATCACCGCGCTGCTCCACGACACGGTCGAGGACACGCTCGCCACGATCGAGGACATCGAGGCGCTTTTCGGCCCCGAGGTCGCGCGGCTGGTGGACGGCGTGACCAAGCTCTCCAAGATCGAGGCCATGCCCGAGAACGAGCGCGCGGCCGAGAACCTGCGCAAGTTCCTGCTCGCGATGTCCGAGGACATCCGCGTGCTGCTGGTCAAGCTGGCCGACCGCCTGCACAACATGCGCACGTTGCACTTCATCAAGTCGCCGGAAAAGCGCCAGCGCATCGCGCGTGAGACCATGGATATCTACGCGCCGCTCGCCGAGCGGGTCGGCATGTACGAATACATGCACGAGATGCAGGCGCTGGCCTTCCGCGAGCTCGAGCCCGAGGCCCATGCCACCATCGCCGCGCGGCTCGACCAATTGCGCTCGCAGGCAGGCGGGCAGGTCGATGCGATTGCGCTCAACCTCAAGCAGCGCCTCGCCGAAGCGGGGCTGAAGGTCGAGGTCTACGGGCGCGAGAAGCAGCCTTTTTCGATCTGGCACAAGATGGCCGAGCGGCACGTCAGCTTCGAACAGGTCACCGACATCATGGCCTTCCGCATTCTGACCGAAGGTGACGACGATTGTTACCGTGCGCTGGGCGTGCTCCACACCACCTGGCAGTTCCTCCCCGGGCGGTTCAAGGATTACATCTCGACCCCCAAATCGAACGGCTACCGTTCCTTGCACACCTCGCTGATGTACGAGAAGTCGATGCGCGTCGAAGTGCAGATCCGCACCCGCGAGATGCACCGCCGCAACGAGTTCGGCCTCGCCGCGCACTGGGCCTACAAGCAGGGCGACAAGCCCGATGGCGAAGTGGGCTGGCTGCGCGACCTGATCGAGATCGTCGAGCAGAGCCAGGATGCCGAGGAACTGCTCGAACACACGCGCATGGCGATCTATCAGGATCGGATCTTCGCCTTTACCCCCAAGGGCGCGCTGTTCCAGCTGCCCAAGGGTGCGACCGCGGTCGATTTCGCCTTTGCGGTGCACACCAATCTGGGCTTGCAGACCGCAGGCGTGAAGATCAACGGGCGGCACATGCCGCTGCGCACCGCGCTGGGCAACGGCGATGTGGTCGAGATCATCAAGAACCCCCACGCCGCGCCGCAGCTTTCCTGGCTGAGCTTCGTCGTTACCGGCAAGGCGCGCGCTTCGATCCGCCGCGCGGTGCGCATGAAAGAACGCAACGAGGTCGCCATCATCGGTTCCAAGCTGTTCGACGAAATTTCCGCCCGCGTGCCGGCTCGGATCGGCAAGAAGGCGATCCGTGAGGCGACCAGCCGGCTCGGCATGGAGGAGCCCGACGACCTGATGTACGCGATCGGCGCCGCCAAGATCTCCGACCGCGAGGTTATGGAGGCGCTGGTTCCCGGCTGCACGGCGGGAACCGAGGAGGACGAGCACTGGGCGCGGCGTGAGCGGGCGATCTCGATCCGCGGTCTCACGCCGGGTGTGGCCTTCGAGCTTGCGACCTGCTGCCACCCCGTCCCCGGCGACCGCATCGTCGGCATCCGCCGCAAGGGCGAGACGGTGCTGGTCCACGCGATCGACTGCCTTGAGCTTGCGAGCGGCGTCGATAGCGACTGGATCGACCTCGCATGGGGCAACCGCTCGGTCGGCGCGGTCGGCCAGCTGTCGGTGACGATTTACGACCGCATCGGCACGCTTGCCGAGATGGCGGGCATATTTGCGCAGAACAAGGCCAACGTCACCACGCTGGCGCAGAGCCACATCGACCCGCCCTTCGTCACCTACAACGTCGAGGTCGAGGTGCAGGACGCAGGCCACTTGAACCGCATCGTCAGCGCCCTGCGCGCCAGCGACGCGGTGGCGCAAGCTGAGCGGCAGTAGTGGCGATCATCGGGCTGGACCACGTGCAGCTCGCCATTCCCGAAGGCGGCGAGGATGCGGCGCGCGGGTTCTTTGCGGGGCTGCTTGGGATGACCGAGGTGCCCAAGCCCGCGAACCTTTCGCCGAGCGGTTGCTGGTTTAAGGGCGGGGCGGTGGCCTTGCACATCGGCATCGATCCCGATTTTCGTGCTGCGACAAAGGCGCATCCGGCGCTGCTGGTCGACGACCTTGCGGGATTGCGCAGGCGGCTGGAGGAGGCGGGCTGCGTGATCCGCGACGAAAAGCCGGTGGAAGGCTACGCGCGCTTCTTTACCGAAGACCCCTTCGGCAACCGCATCGAATTGTTGGAGCGGGTTGCAGGCTGATCCGTTTTAGCGCCGGTGCAGACGGTTTTAGACCCTCTCCAGACGCGTTTAGATCCCCTCTAGACCCCTGTTAGACCCCCTTCAGACCCCCTCATGCGCGGTGTTTTTGCGGTGTTTCACGTGAAACATTGCCAATCGGGCTTAGTTGGCGTCGGCCACCCGCCGGACCGGCACCTTGATGTTGCAGATATCCGCTCCGCCAGCCGGAACGATGAAAAACGGATCGCGGCGATTGGCGATGGCTTCGGCGTAGGTCGCGAATGTGCCGCTCTCGGTCGAGAGATATTCGAACTTGGGTTGCTCGGCAGCCGGAAGGTCGCTTGCCACCCGCACCGTCAGGATCGGGGTGCGCCTGGCAGCCTCCTCGTCGGTATAGAACCCCAGAGCCCCCGACCCGCGCGGCAGCGAGGAGAGGAACTGCATCCCCTCGATCACCCGGCCGACAAGGGCGATATTGCGATCAAGGTGGCGCGGTGCATGGCCGATCACGGTGTAAAGCTCTGCGCCCGATCCGGTGTCGGGCGAATAGTTCCGCCCCACGCCGACCATGCCGTAGCAGTGGGTGGGCCAGACGCTGTTAGTGTCTGAGCCGAGCGGCCACCCGGCAATGAAGCCTGCCAACCCGCTGTATGGATCGTTAAGGCCGCCGCGCCTTTGTCGTTCGCCTTTATCCGGCAATTCGCCTGCAATGGCTGCCACAACCAGAGCGTTCAACGCAGCGGCAATACGCGCATCGGCGACGGTAATATACTCCGCCTCCCCCATCACCTTCAGCCCCTCGGGCAGCGGCTTAGGCTTCCCCTTCGCTTCCGGGTTGTCGTAATTGAGATCGCCCCACTGGGTGACGTAATTGTCCTGCACCCGGTTGACCGAAATCCCGTCATACCATTTGGCACGGGCGAACAGCCGGATGTTGTGCACCCAGCCTTGCGAGAAAGGCGCGGGCATCAGCTGGATCACCACGGTGCGCGGGCTTCCGTCGGCATCGGGCGCAAAGGTCATCACCAGCAGATCCTCCGCCGGGATCGCCGCCCAGTCCGCCTTGGGCGCAGCCGCGACGATCTCGGAGGGTGCCGGAGCTCCCTTTGGCTCATCCTGAGCGGCAAGCGGCAACGAAAGGGCGAGGGCCGCAGCAGCGGCGAGGAGGGCGGTTCTCATACGCCAAGTGGTGCCACCACGCGCCTTGCGAAGCAATCCATTCGCGGCTAGTGGCGCGCTCTTGCCTTTCTAGGCGCTCAAGCAGCGAAGCGGTAGCGCACAGGAAAGTCATGCGGAGCAGTGGCCGAGTGGTCGAAGGCGCACGCCTGGAAAGTGTGTATACGCCAAAAGCGTATCGTGGGTTCGAATCCCACCTGCTCCGCCACCCACCCCCAGCACTTGTCTCTGCTTTCAGGGACCTGCCGCAAGCCTGCGGAAGGCTCTGTCAGAGCAAATGCACCAGCTGGTAACGGATTGAGGGCAGGGCGGTCTGATGCCCAGATCCAAGAAACCCGCTAGTCCGTTTCGCTATTTCAACTCATCGCCGGAGATCATCCGGCTTGTCGTGATGATGTATGTGCGTTTCCCCCTGAGCCTGCGGAATGTCGAGGACCTGCTGGCCGAGCGTGGGATCGACATCTGCCACGAGACAGTGCGGCACTGGTGGAACAGGTTCGGCCCGTTGTTTGCTGCTGATGTCCGCCGCCAGCGGGCGAACCGGATGAAGGGCTTCCGTCAGTGGAAATGGCACCTCGACGAGGTGTATGTGAAGATCAACGGCGAGATGCATTACCTTTGGCGAGCCGTCGACCAGGAGGGTGAGGTGCTCGAGAGCTACGTCACCAAGACCCGCGACAAGCGGGCCGCTCTTGGCTTTATGAAGAAGGCGCTGAGGCGCCACGGCTCGCCCGAGACAATCACCACTGACGGGCTGCGCTCTTACAAGGCGGCAATGACCGCCCTCGGCAACACCGACAAGCAGGATGTGGGACGCTGGGCCAACAACCGGGTCGAGAACAGCCACCTTCCATTTCGAAGGCGAGAGCGGGCGATGCTACGGTTCCGACAGATGAAGAGCTTACAGAAGTTCGCCTCCGTCCACGCCAACGTCCACAACCACTTCAACCTCGATCGCCACCTCACCGACCGCCAGACCTACAAGGCCGCCCGCTCAGCCGCCCTGGCTGAGTGGCAGAACCTCATGGCCTGAGCTGACCGCGGGTAAGGGCTAACTCCGACAATCGGAGACGGGTTGCGATTAGACTGACAGCACCTGCCAGACGGTTCATTCGTTTCGCCAAACACAATTCGATTGGTGCCTTTCGGTAAAGGCGTCAAAACTGCCTATCCGGAGCTTTGAAATGACAAAAGAGTTTTATGGCGCAACCGTTGAGGCCCAGCGCAGGGTAAATACCTTGCTGTCGCTTCCCGCTACAGGAGGAGAGCAGGATTGGGAGTTCGAATTGGCTGACCCTAATCGGATCGGTGACATGATCAAGGCGGCGTCGGCGGAGCTTTCTCTCGATGAAAAATGCGCGCTCGCTTTGATAACAATTGCTTCGATTGAAGGGG
This sequence comes from Sphingomonadales bacterium, assembly GCA_031408395.1. Classification (GTDB taxonomy): domain Bacteria; phylum Pseudomonadota; class Alphaproteobacteria; order Sphingomonadales; family Sphingomonadaceae; genus Erythrobacter. The sequence continues at coordinate 5,249 of JANNWO010000103.1, forward strand.
CTGTTGAGGCGGATGATGTCGATGCGAGCATGATCGAGCAAGCAAAGGCGATCATAAAATCGGATCGCGATGTTTATGCGGCGATGAAATTCTATTGGATTGAGCAAGGGCGATGTTCAAATGACGCGGCTACCCGGATCCTTGACCAAGAATAATCTGTTGCCTCAGAGATGGCAGTGACGGTAAAGGCTTTGTCAGAGCAACGTGGCACCCCCCGCAGATCACTGCTAGCCGGCGATGATGCCGCGCAAATCTCGAGCCCTTCCACCAAGCCCATTCCGCCGTTTCAATTCCTCACCCGAGGTGATCCGGCTGGTTGTCATGATGTACGTGCGCTTTCCCCTGTCGCTTCGAAATGTCGAAGATTTGCTTTTCGAGCGCGGGATCGACATCTGTCACGAGACGGTGCGGCACTGGTGGAACAGGTTCGGACCGATGCTTGCCGGTGACATTCGCCGCCAGAGGGTGAGCCGCATGAAGGGCTTCCGCCAGTGGAAGTGGCACCTCGACGAAGTGTATGTGAAGATCAACGGCGAGATGCACTACCTGTGGCGCGCGGTCGACCAGGAGGGCGAGGTGCTGGAGAGCTACGTTACCAAGACCCGCAACAAGCAGGCGGCTCTCGCCTTCATGAAGAAGGCGCTTAAACGGCACGGCTCACCCGAGACGATCACAACCGATGGCCTTCGCTCCTACAGGGCAGCTATGACCATCCTCGGCAACATCAACAAGCAAGAGGTCGGACGCTGGGCCAACAACCGGGTCGAGAACAGCCACCTACCGTTCCGACGACGCGAACGGGCGATGCTGCGGTTCCGACAAATGAAGTCACTTCAGAAGTTCGCTTCGGTCCACGCCAACGTCCACAACCACTTCAATCTCGACCGCCACCTCACCGACAGACAGACCTACAAGAACGCCCGCTCAGCCGCACTGGCTGAGTGGCAGAACCTTTTGGCCTGAGCGGACAGCGGGTAAGGGCAAACTCCGCCAATCGGAGACGAGTTGCGATTGGACTGACAGCTCCGCCACCCACTCCCAGCACTTGTCTCTGCTTTCACAGACTTGCCGCAAGCCCGCCGGATTGCGTGCGCCAAACCGTAACGGGGGCATCATTCTGCGCATCTCGTCGGCAATATCAGGCGGCTTTCGCGCGGCCCGTCTCTTGCCGTATGATCCCTCAATCTTAGCTTTTGACCGTGCTTCGGCACCGGCCAGTGTCCCAGAGCATCGCCAGGAGGTACGGTAAGGTGGTTCAGCGGCGACGGCTTAAAATCTACTTCGACGGCGGCTGCCGACCCAATCCCGGCGCCTTGGAGGTGGCCGTGGTAGCGCGCGGGGCCACCTACTTCTTCGACAACTTGGGATGCGGCACGAGCAGCGACGCCGAGTGGCTCGCCCTTCGTCTGGCGCTGCAGGTCGCGCAATCCCTTGGCGAGCCTGACTTTGATTTGATCGGCGACTCTTTGGAGGTCATCCAGCAGGCGAGTGGATCATCCCGTTGTAATTCGATTGCATCCGCGCATCACCTCGCCAAATACGAGGAATGCGCGGCGTCAGGGCGGCCTAGACGTCTTATATGGTCGCCTCGACGGCAAAATCTGGCAGGTATTGCCCTTGCCGGACGCAATACCCATCGACGAGATATCTAGGTTGGCTGAGTGACTGTCGCCGAAGGGTCGAAAGCAGACATCGGCTTACAAGGG
>JANNWO010000104.1:0-8857 GCA_031408395.1 Sphingomonadales bacterium
GACGATATGAAGCGGACTTTCCAACCTAGCAATCTCGTGCGCGCCCGTCGCCACGGTTTCTTCGCGCGCAAGGCGACCCCGGGTGGCCGCAAGGTGCTCCGCGCCCGCCGCAACCGCGGCCGCAAGAAGCTCTGCGCTTAATTTTCCGCGCACCCGCCTCCGCGGGTGCGATTTCCTCGCTCACGGGGCCTGAAGGCCCCGTCGCTGCGGGCGCGCAGTCGCGCTTGCGGGCTCCCCTTGGGAGCCCGTTTGCGTTTCCGGCCTTGATGGATAGAACAATTCGAACCACGTCAGCGGTTCGCAAGCGTGACCACGCGCCTGCCGGTAGGCCGAAAGCCAAGGCGGACGGACGTCCGCCGCCCGGCGTTTGAGGGCGTAAACAAATGACTCCGACCTCATGATCTCGGTTCTCACTAAACGCGCCGATTTCCTTGCGGCCAATTCCGGCCTCCGGAATGCGCGCTCGGGATTCGTGCTCCTGACCCGCCCCAATGACGGGCGGGGTATCCGCTTCGGGATCACCGTCACCAAGAAGATCGGCAACGCGGTCGTGCGCAATCGCATGAAGCGGCGGTTTCGCGAGCTTTTGCGGGCCGCGCTGCCGAAGCAGGGCCTGCCGGATCACGATCACGTGCTGATCGGGCGTGCGGGCGGGGTCGAGCGGGACTTTCACACCATGGCCGACGAACTGGCAAAAGCTCTCGAGCGCGCGGCGCAAGGACGCGGCGATCCTTCCGGCGGGCGGCGTCCGCGCAAGGGCAATCGCGGGGCCAAGGGCGCCGGCGGTCTTGGGGGCAACAAGCGCTGATGAAACAGCTTCTTATCCTCGTCGCGCGCGGCTGGCAGCTTGGCCCGTCGCGTATCCTGCCGCCTTCGTGCCGCTACTCCCCGTCATGCAGCCAGTACGCGATCGAGGCTCTCGGCAAATATGGCGCGCTCAAGGGTGGATGGATGGCATTTAAGCGTCTAATGCGCTGCCACCCTTGGGGCGGACACGGACATGATCCTGTCCCTTAGGCAAATTAGCCCGGGGGCTGGAAACGATACCGTTCTATCCCCATAACACACCGACCTGTCGCATTCTCTCGGGACATACACTTGGACAACCGCAATCTTCTCCTCGCCGTCGTGCTTTCGGGCCTGCTCATTCTTGGGTGGGACGTGGGGATGCGCTATTTCTATCCCGAGGCCGCGATCTCCGCGCAGGCGACATCGCCCGCCGCGACCAAGTCGGCCGCCGCCGGAGGCACCACCGTGGCGGCGGCTCCGGGCGCTGGCAATCTCGGCGCTGAGAAGGCCGGGCCTGCAAAGGTCGATCTGAAGGCCGCGCTGGCGAGCCCCAACCGGGTTGCCATTGATACCCCGCGCCTGACCGGCTCGATCAACCTCGTCGGCGCGCGGATCGACGATATCGAGCTCAAGGATTTTCGTGAGACGGTGAAGAGGGATTCCGGCCCCGTGCGCCTGTTCGCGCCCGAAGGCACGCCGGGGCAGTACTTCGCCGAATTCGGCTTTGTTGCAGGCGGCGTGCGCCAGCCCTCGAACGCGCTGTGGCAGGCTGACGCCGCCAAGCTCACCCCAACAACGCCGGTTACGCTGACGCGGACGGATGCGGCGGGGATCAACTACCGCGTGCGCTTCGCGGTCGATGCCGACTACATGATCACCGCCACCCAGAGCGTCAGCAACGCGGGCGCGGCAGCGGCGATCGTCCAGCCTTTCGCGCTCATCAAGCGCACCGATAAAAACGCGACGCGCGACGAGTATGTCTCGCACTCCGGCCCCGTCGGGGTGTTCGGCGGCACGCTGTGGGATCCGCATTCCTACGCGGAAATGGCTGAGATCGGTGCAGAGAGCCCCGTGGGCGCGCCCGACTGGCTCGGCTTCACCGACCAGTACTGGCTCGCCGCGCTCATCCCGGGTGCCAAGGGAGATGGGGGCAAGGGCAATGTCACGGTCGACGACGCGGGCTTCCGGTCATTGGGCGGCAACCTGTTCCGCTCCGACCTGCTCTACGGCGCGACCACCGTGCCCGCAGGCGGCAGCCTGACGCAGCAGACTCGCCTGTTCGCCGGTGCCAAGGAAAGCCAGATCCTCGACAAGTATGAAGAGGGCGGCATCACCTATTTCGGCAAGGCGATCAGCTGGGGCTGGTTCGAGATCGTCGAAAAGCCGATCCTGTGGCTGCTGCGCGCGCTTAATGGCGTGGTCGGCAATTTCGGCGTGGCGATCATCCTGCTCACCGTTGTCATCCGCGGGCTGATGTTCCCGGTCGCGCAGAAGGGCTTTGCCTCGATGGCGTCGATGAAGGCCGTGCAGCCGAAGATGAAGGAGATCCAGGAGCGCTTCAAGGACGACAAGCAGCAACAGCAGCAGGAGATCATGAAGCTCTACAAGGAAGAGAAGGTCAATCCTCTGTCCGGCTGCCTGCCGATGGTGATCCAGATCCCGGTGTTCTTCGCGCTTTACAAGGTGCTCGTGCTGGCGATCGACATGCGCCACAAGCCGTTCATCGGCTGGATCAATGACCTCTCCGCGCCGGACCCTGCGCACATTCTCAACCTGTTCGGGATGCTGCCTTACGAGGTGCCCGCGGGCTTCCTTGCGATCGGACCGCTGGCCGTCTTGCTGGGTATTACGATGTGGCTGACCTTCCGCCTCAACCCCACCGGGACGGACCCGGTCCAGAAGCAGATGTTTGCGATCATGCCGTGGATCCTGATGTTCGTGATGGCGCCGTTTGCCGCGGGCCTGCTGCTCTATTGGGTGACCTCCAACCTGCTGACCGTCGCGCAGCAGAGCTACCTCTACTCGCGCCACCCGCAGCTGAAAGCGGCGAACGCGGCGGCGGCGCCGAATGCGGGCAAGGGATAAGCACGTGATCGACCCCGAGGATTATGAGGCGCGCGAGGAAGCGGCATCCCGGCTCTTTTCGGGGCCGGTCGACTTCCTGCGCTCGGCCCCGCAGCTGCAATTCCTGCCCGATCCGGTGGTGCCGGAGATCGCCTTTTGCGGGCGGTCGAACGTGGGCAAGTCCTCGCTGCTCAACGCTCTGGTGGGCCGCAAGGCGATCGCGCGCGCATCGGTGACCCCGGGGCGGACGCAGGAATTGAACTTCTTCGATGTCGGGCGGCCCAGAGATTTGCCCGAGGACGAAGTCGGCGTGCCGCTGTTCCGGCTGGTCGACATGCCCGGATACGGCTTTGCCAAGGCGCCGATCAAGGTGGTCGACAAGTGGAAGGCGCTGGTCAACTCCTACTTGCGCGGGCGGCAGGTGCTGACGCGCACACTGGTGCTGGTCGACAGCCGCCACGGCCTCAAGGAGGTCGACCGGGCGATGATGAAGATGCTCGACGAGGCTGCCGTGGGCTACCGCGTGGTGCTGACCAAGACCGACAAGATCAAGGCGAGCGAGCTGGCCGACGTCGCCGAAAAGACCGCCGCCGAAGTGCGCAAGCACGTCGCCGCCTATCCTGAGCTCCACCTCACCAGCGCCGAAAAGGGCATGGGGCTAGCCGCGCTGCGGGCCGCCGTGGTCTCCGACGCGCTGGGCGCCGAATGGTTTGGGGGCTGGACGGGGTAGGGCGCGGGCCAGTACCAGACGAGCGCGGACAGGCATAGCCACGCTGTGAACATTATCAGGTAAGGCCAGCGGCGGGGCCACAGCCGGGCCACCAGCAGCGTTGCCGCCGCGGTGCCGGCGAGAGCAATCAAGGCCGAGCTTGCCGCGCGCGTGACTGACCCGGTGCCGGTGCCTGAGCCGGTAAGCGACGTCTGGATCGCGGCGCTGGCCCATTGTGCGGGCAACAGCACCAGCAGCCAGTCGGGCAACAAGCCCGGCGAAGCTGAGGCTGTAAACACCATGGCAGCCTCGCCGCCGACCACAGCCACGGCGATCAACCAGCCCTTATCCAATGCTGACCGAGCAAACAGAGTGCCGCGTGCGGCAAAGCTGACGCTGGCGACGATCACGGCCAGCCCGGTTGAAAGCGGGTGCGCAAGGGCCGGCATGCCCAGCGCCCGCGCGAACATGATCAGGCCAGCCCCGGTCAGCAAGCCCAGCAGTATGCCAACCCACAAGCGTCCGGCAGCGGCCGCTGCGATCATGGCAACACCCATCAGGCCTACTGCCAGGATCGGGCCGCCAACCAAGGCGAGAGGAGCAGAGGCGAGTTGATCCACCAGCATCAGCATGGCAATAGCGGGCGCCGCAACCCCGGCCAACGCCGCGCATAGCCAGGCCAGATGCGGCCAGGCCGGAGGTGGGGCGTTGAACAATGACTTCATCGGCCAGACACTGGTTCAAGCAGCTGACATTGTCGAGCAGGCACAACATTCAGGCCGCCTGCGCCCTAGCCGCTGCCGCGATGACCTCGAGCGGGCGCACGATCAGCGTCACCCGGTCATGACCCACCGCAAGGTTGAGCACGTCGCCGGCCCGCACCGCGACGGTTTGCGGGAAGGGATGCAGCACCTGCAGCCATCCGCCATCGGTGTAGCCATCGGGGTGATTGTCGAAGGTGATCCCCTCGGCCAGGTCGATGTGCATCCACTGCACGATCCCCGCCGCCATCCCATCGGCCTCGACCGGAATTCTGAGCAGACGCAGGTCGCTCTTGTGGACCTTGCGCGTCAGGTCGATCCGCAGCAGCTCCACGTCGTGCGACAGGCGCTTCCAATCGGTCATGGTGCCGTGGATCGGCAGCTTCTGCGCGGCGAGCGCGCCAAACGGCGCAACGTCGAAGCCCGACACCCTGTCGACGAACACGTAATCGGACAGCACCGCGCTTTCGACCAGACAGCCGATCGCCGCCGCCGCACGCGGGATGACGACCGCATCGGGTGTGAGCAGCCGCGCATGGGCATCCTCGAAGGTGTCGATGACCTTTTCGGTCAACAGGTCGCTCGAGAGGATCTCCGAGATCAGGATGTCGGCCCGCGCGCCCAGATGCTCTCCCACCTGCAATTCGCTCGACGGCGCGGTGTGCACGGCAATGCGCTCGCCATAGCCGTTGTTGGCGATGATCTGGCGCGCGGTGGCGGCGATGATCGGCACCATCTCGCAGGCCGTGACGACCCGCGCACCGGCCCGCGCCGCCATCATCGCCAGCAGCCCGCTGCCGGTGCCGATGTCGAGCACGCGCGCATCCGGCCCGGTCGCGGCGACGGCGGCCTCGATCGCGTTCTGGAAGGCATCGTTGCGCCGCGTGTCGTTGAGCATCGGGATATGCCAGAAGGGTACTAGTTCGGCGCTCAACCGGCGGATCTGGTGCTCGATGTGAAGATTGCCCGGCTGTAGCGCCAGCGCGCGGGTGAAATGTTCGAAAGCCTCGCTTTTGCGCCCGGAATCGGCGAGGATCACGGCGAGGTTGTTGGCCGCGACGGCATTGTCCGGATCAGCCGCGCAGCTCGCTTCCAGCGCCGCAATCGCCAGGTCGAACTGGCCGGTGCGGGCATGGATCAGGCCCTTTTCGTGGTGCGCCACCGCATGATCGGGCACGATGGCCAACAGCGCGTCCCACCACGTCAGCGCTTCGTCATGCGCGCCGCGCTGGCCAAGGATGCCGGCAAGCACCGGCAGCACATCGGCAATGCGGTAACCGTGGTCGATAACCATCCGGTAGCGCGGTTCCGCTGCGGCGAGATTGCCGACCTTTTGCAGCTGCATCGCCTCGTCGAGCATGATGCGGGCGAAGGCGATATCGTGTGCGGTGTCCGGCATGAAGGTCCCCGATAAACGTGTTGGTCTGTGGTCATCGGGTTATTAACCATGCGGCTTAAGCAACCGGCGCGGGGGCCTACGTGATATCCGCGGGGGTCACTGAGCGGATGGGCCGCTTTGGGGAGGCCCGCGCGGCGCGGCGGTGGCCGGTGATGGGTGGTAGGTTGCGGAGCGATGCCCTCAGCGTCGGACAAGCCCGGCCTTGTCCGCGGGGGTCTCGACGGGGATGTCCTGTTCGACCCGCTCGGAATAGCGATCAACCAACTGCTCGGCGTGCGGACGCAGGAGCACCGTGAAGCGCACCAGCTCCTCCATCACGTCGACAATCCTGTCGTAATAGGCTGACGGCTTCATCCGCCCGGCGTCGTCAAACTCCTCATAGGCTTTGGCGACCGAGGACTGGTTGGGGATTGTGAACATCCGCATCCAGCGCCCGAGGATGCGCAGGGTGTTGACGGTGTTGAAGCTTTGCGACCCCGCGTTGACCTGCATCACGGCCAACGTGCGACCCTGTGTTGGGCGCAAGCCTTTGTAAGCGAGCGGCAGGTGATCGATCTGGGCCTTCATGATCCCGGTGATGGTGCCGTGCCGTTCGGGGCTGCACCACACATGCGCCTCAGACCATAGCGAATGTTCTCGTAGCTCGTGGACTGCCGGGTGATCGTCTCCCGACACTTGGTCGGGCATTGGCAGGTCGGAAGGATCGAATATCCGCGTCTCGCAGCCGAAGAATTGTAGCAGCCGCGCCGCTTCCTCAACTGCGAGGCGCGAAAAGGATCGCTCCCGTAGCGAGCCGTAGAGCAGCAACACCCGCGGCGGCGGATCGAAGGGCCCAAGGCCGACCGCCGGGCGGGCATGGGCATATTCCGGCTTCAGCGCCGGCAGATGCGACGGATCGGCAAGGCGCCTGAGGCGTGACTGGGTCGGCTCGCTCATGCGACGCGCTGCCCGTCGCCATCCACCACCTGCTCGCCGTCCTCCTTGGTGAAGGCGCCCTGCTGGGCCTGCGGCAGAAGATCGAGCACGGCTTCGGAGGGGCGGCACAACCGGACCCCGAGCGGCGAGACCACGAGGGGGCGGTTGATGAGGATCGGATGCGCCATCATCGCGTCGATCAGCGCGCTGTCGGACAGGCTCTCATCGTCGAGGCCCAGTTCGGCATAGGGCGTGCCCTTCTCGCGCAGCAGATCTCGAGGGGCGACCCCGGCACGCGCAATCAGGCTTTCCAGCAGGGCCCGCGACGGAGGTGTCTTAAGATACTCGACCACGTGCGGCTCGATCCCGGCGTTGCGGATCATGGCCAGCGCATTGCGCGAGGTGCCGCATTCGGGATTGTGGTAAATCACGATGTCTACTGTCATGCTGCAGTCTCCGCAGGTGCAAAGATGATCCGCCCGGCCAGCAGCGCGGCGAGCGCGCCGCATAGCTGAGCGAGAATGAAGGCAGGGACGTCGGCAGGGGCGATCCCGGCAAAGCTGTCGGTCAGGGCGCGGGCCAGCGTGATGGCCGGATTGGCGAAGCTGGTCGAAGATGTGAACCAGTAAGCTGCGACGATATAAAGCGCGACGCTGGCGGGGACAGCCTGAGGACGGTGGCGGATCGTGCCGAGGATCACGAACACCAGCCCAAAAGTGGCGATGAACTCGCCCGCCCACTGCCCGCTGCCGGTGCGCGCCTTGCTGGATAACTCGAGGATAGGGCGGGCGAACATCAGATGCGCCGCCCAGACGCCGGGGATGCCGCCGAGCAGTTGGCCCGCGATTAGCCGAAGGGCCGAGGCCGAGGTAAGCTCGCCGCGCAGCCGGAACACCAGCGTCACCGCCGGGTTGAAGTGCGCGCCGGACATCGGTCCGAACATGCCAATCAGCACGAACAGCATGGCCCCGGTGGCGATCGAATTGCCGAGCAGGGCCACAGCGACGTTTCCGCCAGCTAGCTGTTCCGCCATGATCCCCGAGCCAATTACAGTGCAAAACAGGAAGAAGCTGCCGATCGCTTCGGCCCAGAAGTCCCGGTTCATGCCATACCCTCCGTCAGGCTCGCGGTTCGCAGGTCAGCCCCGCAATCAGGTCGGAGCACATTTCGGGCATCCCCTGGCAGCAATCCTCCATGAGGAAGGTCAATAGGCGGCGCATGTTGGGATAGTCGGCGCGGTAGTGGATCAGGCGGCTCTCGCGCTCGGAACTTACGAGCCCGGCGCGCTCGAGCGTTGCGAGATGATGCGACATTGTGGACGGGGGAACGTCGCAATGCTCGGCGATGGCGCCAGCGATCATGCCTTCAGGGCCGGTTTTGACGAGTATCCGGAAAACGGACAGGCGCGTCTCTTGAGCGAGCGCGCCCAGCGCATCCACAGCCCAAACTTGAGCGTTGAGATCATCCATTGCGGCTCCCTTCGGGTTTCATCGAAATATCTCGTCTCATGCAGGGGTCAAGCTATATTTCGATAAATATCGAACCTACTGGACTGGCGCAATTCACTGTAGGCCCCGTGCCTGCGGAGTGCCTGCCGTCATGAACGGGGTCGCCACCCGAAGGGCAGGGTCCGGCACCCCGTAAGACGTTTCGGCCATTCGTGAGGCTCGGCGGCCTCCCGCGGTGGCGCCGCTTTACCGTGCAAACAGCTTGCCCATGTCCGCAAACGCCTTGAATTCGAGCGCGTTGCCTGACGGATCGCGCAGGAACATCGTGGCTTGCTCTCCCGGCTGGCCCTTGAAGCGGATGGTCGGTTCGATCACGAAGTCGCAGCCGCAGCTGCGCAGCCGCTCGGCCAGTGCCTTCCACTCAGCCATGCCCAGCACAAGGCCGAAATGCGGGACGGGGACGCCGTGGCCGTCGACGTGGTTGCTCGCAACATCTGGATTCTTCTTGGCACCCGCCTGCCCCGGCGCAAGGTGGGCGACGATCTGGTGGCCGTGGAAGTCGAAGTCGATCCACTCGTCCGATGAGCGCCCCTCGGCGCAGCCCATCACCTCGCTGTAGAACGTTCGCGCAGCGGCAAGGTCGTCGACCGGAAAGGCGAGGTGGAAGGGGGGCAGGGTCATCGACAGGACTCCGGATGGGTCGCCTGCGATAACCCGTTCAGCCTCGACAGTGCCAGCCTGAATATCTAGTGCGTGTTCGATCGCGCTTGCG
>JANNWO010000105.1:0-10766 GCA_031408395.1 Sphingomonadales bacterium
GTAGACCAGCCCCACGCGAGGCCCGTCGTCGAAGGCGGCGCGGCGGGAGAGGGTGTTGCCGTCGCCCTCAAGCGTCACCGCGACCTGCACCGGAATGCCCTGCCACTCGCCCGACTGGTAATCGAGATATTGCAGCTCGCCTTGCCACACCCCGGCCATCGAGGCGCGCGCCTCGGCAAGCGTGACGGCAGGGACGGTGTCCTGCGCGGCGGCGGGGGTTATCGCCGCAAGCGCAGTAAGCAGGGCGGCGGCGGAAGCCAGGTGCATCGTGTTCTTCTCCTGATGATGCTCAAGCTACGGGGCCCGCCGCCGCGCGGGTGCAGATCAATCATGCTCGCGGTTGCCTGCCCCCACATAGAGCTCGCGCCCGCCTTCGTTATACCGGCGGCTCATTTCTTCCATGCCCCTCAGCGCGGCCTGACGGCTGGCCTCGGCGGTTTCAGCGCCCAGCTTTTCGGAAGCGAGGAAGCCTTCGGGGCTTTCGTTCTGTTTGGCGGCGAAGTCGCGGACGTCCTGGCTGATCTGCATCGAGCAGAACTTGGGCCCACACATGCTGCAGAAATGCGCCGACTTTGCGCCTTCGGCCGGCAAGGTCTGGTCGTGATATTGCTCGGCGGTTTCGGGATCGAGGCTGAGGTTGAACTGGTCGCGCCAGCGGAATTCGAAGCGGGCCTTGCTCAAGGCATTGTCGCGCACCTGCGATGCCGGGTGGCCCTTGGCGAGGTCCGCCGCGTGGGCGGCCAGCTTGTAGGTGATCACGCCGACCTTCACATCGTCGCGGTCGGGCAGGCCCAGATGCTCCTTGGGCGTGACGTAACACAGCATCGCGGTGCCATACCAACCGATCTGCGCAGCCCCGATGCCGCTGGTGATGTGGTCATACCCCGGCGCAATATCGGTGACGAGCGGCCCGAGGGTGTAGAACGGCGCCTCGCCGCACACCTGCAGCTGCTTTTCCATGTTCTCCTTGATCTTGTGCATCGGCACGTGGCCCGGCCCTTCGATCATCACCTGCACATCGCGCGCCCAGGCGCGGTGGGTCAGTTCGCCCAAGGTGTAGAGCTCGGAGAATTGTGCTTCGTCATTGGCATCCGCGATGCTGCCGGGGCGCAGGCCATCGCCAAGGCTGTAGGCGATGTCATAGGCGGCGCAGATCTCGGTGATGTCGTCGAAGTGCTCGTAGAGGAAGCTCTCCTTGTGGTGTGCGAGGCACCATTTCGCCATGATGCTGCCGCCGCGCGATACGATGCCGGTGACGCGCTTGGCGGCCATCGGGACATAGGCGAGCCGCACACCCGCGTGGATGGTGAAGTAGTCGACGCCCTGTTCGGCCTGCTCGATCAGCGTGTCGCGGAAGATTTCCCACGTCAGCTCCTCGGCTACCCCGCCGACCTTTTCGAGCGCCTGATAGATCGGCACGGTGCCGACCGGCACTGCGGCGTTGCGGATGATCCATTCGCGGGTGTCGTGGATGTTGCGGCCCGTCGAAAGGTCCATGATCGTGTCCGCGCCCCAGCGGGTCGCCCACACCATCTTGTCGACTTCGGTCGCGACATTGCTGGCGACTGCGGAATTGCCGATATTGGCGTTGATCTTGACGAGGAAATTGCGCCCGATCGCCATCGGCTCGCTTTCGGGGTGGTTGATGTTGTTGGGGATGATCGCGCGGCCGCGCGCGATTTCGCTGCGCACGAATTCAGGGGTGATGATGGTCGGGATTTCCGCGCCCCAGCTTTGCCCGTCGCGGACCATATTGGCGTCGATTTCGCGGCCCAGGTTCTCGCGCTCGGCGACGTATTCCATTTCGGGGGTGATGATGCCTTGGCGGGCGTAGTGCATCTGGCTGACGTTCATGCCCGGTTTGGCACGCAGGGGACGCTTGATCGGATTGGGGAACTGCGGGACGCCGCCGCTCCGGTCGGGTCCGAGTTGGCCGTTGTCCTCCGGCTTCATATCGCGGCCATCATACGCCTCGACATCGCCGCGCGCCATGATCCAGTCGCTGCGCAGCGGGGCGAGGCCGGCGTTGATGTCGATGTGGGCGTCGGTGTCGGTGTAGGGGCCGGAGGTGTCGTAGACGCGCACCGAAGGCTCACCGCCTTCAAGGTCGATCTCGCGCATCGCCACCCGGATGCCCGATCCGGTGCGCGCGCCGACATGGATCTTGCGGCTGCCGCGGATCGGCCCGGTGGTTACGCCAATTTCTACCGGAGTGTTGATGTCGGCCATGTGCGTTTCTCTCTCCAACGGGCGGAAAGGAGCGCGGGCGCATTGGTACGAGCGACCAGCCCACTCCCTCCGCCGATGCTAATCGGTTCAGGTTCGACGGGTCGGACGGTGCTAACCGCCCCTCTCAGCATTTTCCGTAAGCCCGCTCACCTGAGCGGTTCACGGAGGGCACGCTCCCCGGGGATGGACCGGGATTAGGCGTTTGCCGGGTGAGTGGCAAGCAGCGACGCATCGCCGCGCCGATCCTTGGCAAGCACGAAGGTGTCCCGGAGTTCAGGCGGCGCGGATCTGCTGGTGAATTGAAGCTGTCACGGGTCTGTGCGAGCATAGCAATCGATACATGAAGCGGGGGGGATTCGCGATGATTGTGTTCTACGGAAAGGTCAAAGGAAGCATCAAGTCGCTGACCGGCAAGGCTTCCAAGAAGCTCTTGTGGGGAGACTGGCTCGACGTCGAGGAGACGACGCCGCCTTCCAACAATTACGTCGTGAACTGGCACAATTGGGACCGCGATACGGGCCGCCGCTGGACCACGCCTTTTGCGATAGCCAAGCGCGATTGCCGGTCCACGCCGTTGCTGGAGATGATCTTCCTCGACGTCGGGCAAGGCGATGGCTGTATCCTGTCCGTTCCCGATGGCAGCAGCCACAAGGTCATGCTGATCGATGCCGGCCAGCGCAACAACATGCTCAACTTCCTGCGCTGGAAAACCCGCGGTTTCAGCGTGGGCACCGATTTTCACGCCGCGATCATCACGCACCCCGATCAGGACCACTATCTGGGCTTCCAGCCGGTCTTCGATCAAGCCCAGCTGCGATTTGCCGAGGTGTGGCACAATGGTCTGGTCGAACGACAGAACCCTGGGGCCGTTGACCCCATCGGGCCGCGGGCGAACGGTTTTTGCACCGATGTGATCGCTGATGACGCAGGGCTGCGGCAATTGCTCGGCGATCCGGCACGCCGGGGCGCGAAGAAGTATCCGAAACTGATTTGGACGGCGCTGTCCGACGCGGCACGGTTCGGCGAGACGCGGATGCTGTCGACCCTGACCGCCCCGCAGAGCGGCGGGCGCGCGTGGATGCCCGGCTATGCTCCGGGCAATCCCTCGGGCGCCGCGATCGAGGTTCTCGGCCCCGTGCCCGAACCCGACCCTGCGACCGGCGAGCTGCGCCTGCGCGTCTTCGACGATGCCGCCCTGGGAAAGCCATTCGCGCCGGGCAAGACCAAGAACGGCCATTCGATCATCCTGCGGCTGGAATACGGCAATTTCAGCGCCGTGTTCGGCGGCGATCTCAATGCGCCTGCCGAAGACTATCTGCTGCGCCATTACAGCGGGATCGGCCAGGCCGAACCGCTCGCCAATGCGGTAGCGGCGGCGCGGGCAAGGCTGGGCGCAGACCTGCTGAAATGCTGCCATCACGGGAGCGCGGATGTCACGGATGAGTTCGTGCAGGCCGTACATCCTTTCGCCTGCGTACTGTCATCGGGAGACAACGAGACCCACGTCCACCCCCGCCCCGAGATCGTGGGCATGCTGGGCAAGCACGGACGCGGCGATCGTCCGGCCATCCTCAGCACCGAATTGCAGCGGTCATCACCTGAGAAGATGGCTCTGACGAAAGTCGAGCTCGAGAGACTGGAGACATTGATGTCGGCCTTTGCCGCTGCCGGCACCGACCCGCTGCGGGCCGAGGCACGGAAGAGGGTCGATGCCTTCTGGGCCGCCCGGATGCGCCGACTTGTCGCGGTCTACGGCGCGATCAACATCCGCACCGATGGCAATCGGCTGATCGCCGCCTTCAAGGTCGAAGCGGGCGGCGGCTGGCATGTCATCGAATACGAGCACAGCGGCGGCGAGTGGGTAGCCAAGGGCAAGCCGGGGGACTGACCGGAGCGGCCGCGAGCGGGTTCGCAGTAGTGGCCTGACTCCCGCGGGCGTCAGGCCACCCCGCCCGCCGCCTGCCATTCGGCAATCGCCTCGATCGGATAGATCAGCATGATGACATTGAACGTCAGATTGTCGCGCACGACATAGCCCGCCACCAGCTCGCCGATCACCGCGAGCGTCACTGTCACCTTCACCGGCAGACGCAGCGCCAGCCAGAAGCCGAATGACATCCACATGATGTCTGCGCCCGAATTGAGCACGCTGTCGCCCGTATAGCCGAAGTTGGCGGTGACCGAGCGGAAGCGATTGATCACCATCGGGGTGTTCTCGAACACTTCCCACGCCGCCTCCAGCAGCACCGCGAGCGGCAGGCCCCAGCGGAATGCTTGCGCGCCGCCCCAGCCGCGCCGGACGAACATCCACCAGCCGAAGGCGTAGAAGATCATCCCGTGGATGATGTGGCTGGGCGTGTACCAGTCGGTGATATGCTGGCTGTTGCCGCTATCGTTGATCTGCCCATGCCACAGCTTGACATAGCCGCACTCGCAGATCGGCGCGCGGCCCATCGCGAGCAGGATGATGATGGTGACAAGCGTGATGACCAGCGATGCGATAATCGCGCGCCGGTCGGGGATGAGCGCGCCCATAAGACCTTCGCGCCCCATCATTCGATCACCCGCCCGCGCACCATCACGAACTCGACCTTTTCGAGCACGGTCACGTCCTTGAGCGGATTACCGCCGACCGCGATGATGTCTGCCGAATAGCCGGGAGCCAGTCGTCCGATCTGGCTTTCCATGCCGATCACCTTGGCCGCGACCGTGGTCGCCGAGGCGAGCGCTTCGCGGTCGGTCATGCCCTGCTTCTTCATCAGGCCGAGCTCCTGCGCATTGCGGCCGTGCTGGAAGACGCCCGCGTCGGTGCCGAAGGCGACCGTGACGCCCATCGCCCGCGCGCGGCTCACCAGCGAACCCATCAACGGCTCTACCGCGCGGATCTTCGCCTCGACGACGGGGGTGTAGACGCCCTTGCCGAGCCCCTCGGAGACGCCCTGAAAGGCCATCAGCGTCGGCACGAGCACGGTGCCGCGCTCGCGCATCGCCTTGGCGGCCGCCTCGTCGATGAAGGTGCCGTGCTCGATCGAATCGATGCCCGCTTCGGCCGCCTGCTGGATACCGCGCGCGCCGTGGGCGTGGGCCATTACCTTGAGGCCGAGCGAGTGCGCGGTGTCGGCGATCGCCTTCATCTCTTGCGGCGTGAAGTGCGCCTCGAGGCCCCGGCCCTGCTGGCTGAGCACGCCGCCGGTCGCGGTGATCTTGATCACATCCGCGCCGTTCTGGCTGGCGAGCCGCACCTTGGCGGCGCATTCGACCGCGCCGGTGCAGTTAAAGCCGCTGTCGAGCAGCGCGTTGACCTCGGGCGTGAAGCCGTTGACGTCGGCGTGCCCGCCGATGATCGACAGCGCCGGGCCAGCGGCAACGATGCGCGGGCCGGGCACCAGGCCTTCCGCAGTCCCGCGCCGTAGCGCGAAGGCGGTTG
Source organism: Sphingomonadales bacterium (assembly GCA_031408395.1). Taxonomy (GTDB): domain Bacteria; phylum Pseudomonadota; class Alphaproteobacteria; order Sphingomonadales; family Sphingomonadaceae; genus Erythrobacter. The sequence goes on from JANNWO010000105.1 coordinate 5,657, forward strand.
CTTTTCCGCTCCCCGCCTCGCGCACGGTGGTGAAACCGGCGAGCGCGGTGAGCCGCGCGTTCTTGGCGCCGATCACCATGCCCCACTCTTCGGGCTCCACCGCTTCCTTCCAGAAATCGCCGCCCGGATCGCCGGTGAGGTGCGTGTGGAGGTCGATGAGGCCGGGGAGCACGGTCTTGGCTTTGAGGTCGATCTCGCGGTCGGCGGTCACGCCTCCCGCGAGGGGACCGTGGCCGGGGGTGATGGAGACGATCTTGCCATCGGTGACGAGGATCGTCGCCGGGCCGCTGGGTTCGCTCGCGGCATCGGCGATGACGCTGCCGGCGCGGATCGCGACCGTCTCGGCGGCGAGGGGCGCGGCAAGCATGGCGATGGCCATGGCCGCCCCTGTAACGAGCGATTTTCGGAACGATTTCATTGGAGCTCTTTCCCTATTGCTTGCGCGGTGATGGCGCGGCCGGGCGGGCAAGGCAAGCGGGAGAGAAAAGTCAGTCGGCAAGGATCGCGATGGCGACCGCGATTACCATCAGCGCGAACAGGCTGCGCGCAAGGGCCGCCCTGCCCGCCAATCGGCGCGACAGCGGCAGCGCGGCGAGCGTACCCACCCCGCCGCCCACGACCAGCGCGCCGAAGACTGGCCAAGCGAACTGCCCTGCGGCGAGGTAGCTCGCGCTCGTCGCGCCGCCGAACAGCGCCACCGACACCAGCGAGGAAGCGCCTGCATTGGCGAGGGTCATGCCGGTCGCGGTCATCAGTCCGGGGACGATCAGGAACCCGCCGCCAATGCCGAAAAAGCCCGCCGCAAAGCCTGCGGCAAGGCCGACCGGCACAAGCTTCAGCACCATCGGCGCATTCAGCCGCACCGCCGGATCGCCTTCGCTTTTGCGCGGGATCAGCATCGAGACGGCAATCGCGATCATCGCCAGCGCGAACCAGAATAGCAGCGCCTTGCCGTCGACCTGCTGCGCAAGCGCCGCTCCGCCGAGCGATCCGGCGAGCCCTGACAGGCCGAAGGCGATGGCGCAGGGCCATTTGACCTGGCCCCCGCGCGCCTGCGCGAACAGCCCGCCCAGCGCGTTGACCGCCACCGCAGCCGCCGAGGTGCCGATCGCCACGTGCGTATCGGCGACGCCCACGATATAGATCAGCCACGGGGTCGCCAGCACCGATCCGCCGCCGCCGAACAAGGTCAGCAGCAGCCCGACCAGCGTTCCGCCGAGCGCCGCCAATAGCAGGGCCTGAGTGTCCATGTCAGGCGGGACGCACGCGGTTCCAAGGGGCGAGCATCAAGAGGCGCGCCATGCCGCAGAAGCCGGTCGCTCCGGCAAAGGTCAGGCCCGCCCCGACAAAGGCGGCGATCCCGAAGAAGCCGGGCGCGACCAGCCAGCCGAGCAGCACGCCGGTCAGCACCAGCAGGCCCGCCGCGATCTGTACCTGGCGCATGATCTCAAGCGGAGCCTTGGCATCCACTTCAAGCGGGAGGCCGGCCCGGCTCCACGCGTCGAGCCCGCCTTCGAGAACATAGGCCGATCCATTGACCCGCGCGGCCAGCCGGTCGCAGGCTCCCGCCGTGCGCATCCCGGAACGGCAGGTGAAGATCACCTCCTTGCCGCTTTCTGCGGGCAGCACGGCGCCCTCCCAGCCGGACAACGGAACCGAGCGGGCGCCGGGGACATGGCTGCGGGCGAATTCGTCCGCCTCGCGGATGTCGACCAGCACGGCGTGGCCGCTGGCGATCCGGGCGCGGACTTCGGCAGGTGGAATGGGAAGCAAGGCGGCGGTCATGGCGTGGTCCTCATTTCAGGCGGGCAGAAGAGTTCGGCGAGGGTCTCGATGATCCGCGCCGCAGTCGGATCGGCGAGGCGGTAGTGGATCGTCTGCCCCTCGCGCCGGGTCGCCACCACGCCCTCTTCGCGCAGCAGGGCGAGGTGCTGCGACAGGGCGGATTGCGACAGGGCGACACGCGGCTGGATCTGGCCGACCGACAGCTCGCCATCGGCAAGCTGGCACAGGATCATCAGCCGCTTTTCATTGCCGAGCAGGCGCAGCAAGCCTGCAGCGCGCGCGGCGCTTTCCTCAAACAGGCTCAGATCGAAACGGGTAAGATCGAACATGGGATCAATATATCACTTGATTCTAATTTAGCAATCGCTAATATTATGCGGAAGGAGATTTTCGATGACGATTCCCATGGTGCAAGCGTGGTTCGACCCGGCAACCAGCACGGTCAGCTACCTCGTCCATGACCCGGCGAGCCGCGAGGCTGCGATCATCGACCCGGTGCTCGACTTTACCGCCAACAATGCGCGCATCGGGACTGGCTCGGCGGACGCCATGCTGGCGGCGGTGGAGGCGCAGGACCTCAACCTGCGCTGGCTGCTGGAAACCCATGCCCATGCCGATCACCTCTCCGCCGCGCACCACATGCGTGCACGGACCGGCGCGCCGATCGTCATCGGGCAACACATCACCGACGTGCAGGCGATCTTCGCGCCGCTGTTCGAGGCCGACGACGTGACCCCCGACGGCAGCCAGTTCGACCGGCTGGTGAGTGATGGCGACAGCCTGCCGCTGGGCGAGCTTTCAATCGGCGTGATGCACACGCCCGGCCACACGCCAGCTTGCGTCACCTACGTGATCGGCGACGCGGCCTTTGTCGGCGACACGCTGTTCATGCCCGACTACGGCACGGCGCGGGCCGATTTTCCGGGCGGTAGCGCCGCGGCACTCTACCAATCGGCGCGGCGCATCCTCGCGCTCGCGCCGGAGACACGGATCTTCGTCGGGCACGACTACCTGCCCGCCGGGCGCAGCGAAATTCGCTGGGAAACGACCGTGGCCCAGCAGCGCGCGGGCAATGTGCATGTGCATGACGGGGTGAGCGAGGCGGAGTTCATCGCCCTGCGCACTGCGCGCGATGCGACCCTTGCGGCGCCGCAGTTGATCCTGCCCTCGCTGCAAGTCAACATTCGCGCCGGCGCCCTGCCCCCGCCAACGGCAGAGGGCCACACTTACCTGCGCTTGCCGATCAATGCGCTGGGATCACCGCCGCCTCAGAAGGTGTAGGCGACGCCAAGGCCGAGGATGAACTGGTTCGCATTGCCCCTGATGGCGGTGTAGGGCGTATCGGCGCTGTCGCCGATCAGCCGCGAATAGCCGGCAACGCTCGTGAGGCTCCACCCGCCGTTCAGCGGATTGCGGTCGAGGTCGTAGGCGAGGATCGCGATGGTCCCGGCCCGGTTCAGCCCGCCGTCAGCGCGGAACTGCGCCAAGCCCGATGCGGCGGCCTGCATCGGCGAGACGGTGAAGTAGTAATCGGCAAAGCTGTCGTCGACGAACTCGGCGCTGGCCTGCACCTGCACCGTCATCGCCTTGCCCACGAGGCCGCGGTAGCCGATCTGCGGCTCGACGATCATGCCCTCGTGCGCGCCGAGCACATCCCAGCGCGCCTGCACGCCGATGCTCAATTGGTCGAAACGCTTGAACACGCCGGGGAAGACCACCGCCGCATTGCCGCCAACTTCCAGTGCGGAATCGAGTGTGCCCGCGCGCGCCACCACCTCGTCGCCGATCCGGTTGGCCCGGTCGTTGCGGAAGCGGATGGCGGGGCCAAAGGCGATCCGCGGGCCCTTGCGAGGGGCCAGCGAAGGCTTGGGCGAATTGAAATCGAGCACGAAGCCCGGCCCGTTGGGGCCGATCCCCACCCCGCCGACCCGGCCGACGATCAGCGGCAGGGGGAAGGCGATGAAGTCGTTCGATCCGGCATAGCTCGGCACCAGTCCGGCGCCGAGGCCGATCGTCGCCCAGGTCTCATCGAAGACGGGTTTGGCGAAGACCAGCGGCCGGGGGGCGGTTGGCGTCGGCGCGGGCTGGACGCTCACGCTCTCCTCGGCGACGGCCTCGCTGCCTGCGCTGTCCGCGATGTCGTCGGCAGCAAAGGCGGGCGCGGCAGCGAAGGCGGCAAGGCTGGCGGCAAGCGCGAGGGGGCGGGAGGCAAAACGACGAGCCAAGGTGCGATCCTTTGTTGCAGGCGAGCGAGTGAGCAAACTCGCGCGCCTTTTACTTGATTTGCGTGATGTTGCAACATACCGGAACGCCCCCAACTGCCAGCGTGATTGCCCATCGCGCCCACCTGCCCTAGGGCTTTAAGCAATGGCCGATTCACTGCGAAATTCCGGCGCGTCTGACGGTGCCCCCCACGACGCTGCCCCGCACGACGTTGTGATCGTCGGCGGAGGCCTTGCGGGCGGATTGATCGCGCTCGCGCTCCACCGCCATGCGCCCGGGTGCCGCTTCCTGCTGGTCGAGGCGGGACGCAACCTCGGCGGTCACCACCGCTGGAGCTGGTTCGAGACCGACATCCGCCCCAAGGCGCGCGGGCTGATGGCGGGCTTTGCGCTGAACGGCTGGGATCAGGGCTACGACATCACCTTCCCGAGCCTTGGCCGCACCCTGCCGACCGCCTACCGCTCGCTCGCCAGCGCCGAGTTCCATGCCAAGCTGATAGCGGAGCTTCCGGTTGATCGCGTCATGCTCGAAACCAAGGCGGCAAGCCTTGATGCGGCCGGTGTGACGCTCAGCGACGGCACGCGGCTTAACGCCAAGCGCGTGATCGACTGCCGCCCCTTCAAACCCTCGAAGGCGCTGGCCGGCGGCTGGCAGGTATTCCTCGGCCAGCACTTCAAGTGCGACAAGCCGCACGGCCTCACCCGCCCCGTCATCATGGACGCGAGCGTCGATCAGGTCGCCCCTTATGGCAATGGCGAGGCCTACCGTTTCGTCTATGTCCTGCCGCTTTCTGAGGACGAGGTGTTCGTCGAGGACACCTACTACGCCGACCAGCCGAAGATGGACGCCGAGGTACTGAAGGGCCGCGTCGCTGAATACGCGCATCGCAATGGCTGGAAGGGCGAGGTGATCGATCAGGAGGCGGGCATCCTCCCCGTGATCTCGGGCGGAGACTTTAACGCCGCGCTCGCCGAAGTCGCGATCCCCGGCGTTGCGCTGGCCGGTGCGCGCGGGGGCTTCTCGCACCCGCTCACCAGCTACACGCTGCCCTTCGCAGTCGACAACGCGCTTGCCATCGCCGGGCTGATCGCGCGGCGGCCCG
>JANNWO010000106.1:0-11868 GCA_031408395.1 Sphingomonadales bacterium
GCGACCCAGCGCGCAGGGCCCGCGAAGCTGTACTGGCTGCCGTCCTGCGTCTTCGTCATGGCGTGGCTTACATAGGCGATCTTGCCCTTGAGACTGCCTGCGGGGGCGGCCTGAAGATCGGCAACTGTGGCGAACATTACCACCTCAGCGGTGATCCCTTCAGCCCCGGTCGAGGCGCTGGTGCCGAGCGGCGCGACCGCGAAGCTCTGCGGGAAGGGGCTGACGATCTCGGCCCGCCCCGGCTCACCCGGGATCCAGGTGGGCATCATGTAAGGCTCGACCGCGATGTTCTTGAAACCATTGGCCTTGAGCCACGCCGCCGCCCATGCACGCCCGCGCGCCTCTGCCTCGGTTCCGGCCTGACGCGGGCCGACTTCGGTGGTAATACCCTCGACGAAGTCCCACGCCGCCGTGTCGCGCATGAGCGCATTGTCCGCGGTCTGCTCCAATGTCTGGATCGGCGGTAGCAGGGGCGGAGTGGCCGGCGTCTTGGCTTGAGCGGGGACGGCGAGCGAAAGCGCGGCGAGCGCGGTCATGGTGCGGTTCATGGGCCTGACTGCTATCCCTGCCCCGCGTGCCTGTCTAGCCGCTTGCCCTCGTCCCTCCCCTTCCCTATCTGCGCACCCAACCTCCCCAACCTGATTTCTTGATCCTCGAAGGACTGATCCGATGGCCGCGCAATACGCCTTTGTCATGAAGGACATGACCAAGACCTTCCCGGGTGCCCCCAAGCCCGTGCTCTCGAACATCTCGTTGCAATTCTATCAGGGCGCCAAGATCGGTATTGTCGGCCCAAATGGCGCAGGCAAATCGACGCTGATCAAGATCATGGCCGGGATCGACAAGGACTTCACCGGCGAAGCCTGGCCAGGCGAGCACATCACCGTCGGCTATCTCGAGCAGGAGCCCGAGCTCGATATTACCAAGACCGTGCTGGAAAACGTCAAGGACGGCGCACGCGGGGTCGCCGACATGGTCGACCGGTTCAACGAAATCAGCGCGCTGATGTGCGAGCCGGACGCCGATTTCGACACGCTCGGCGCTGAGATGGGCGAGCTTCAGGATAAGATCGACGCGATCGACGGCTGGACGCTCGACAACCAGCTCGAAGTCGCGATGGAGGCTCTGCGCTGTCCGCCGGGCGACTTCGCCGTTGAAAGCCTGTCCGGCGGAGAAAAGCGCCGCGTTGCGCTGACCCGCCTGCTGATCCAGAAGCCCTCGATCCTGCTGCTGGACGAGCCCACCAACCACCTCGACGCCGAAAGCGTCCAATGGCTGGAAAACCACCTCAAGGAATATGCCGGCGCGGTGCTGATGATCACCCACGACCGCTACTTCCTCGACAACGTGGTGGAATGGATCCTAGAACTCGATCGCGGCAGCTACTATCCCTACGAAGGCAACTACTCCACTTATCTGGAGAAGAAGGCCAAGCGAATGGACCAGGAAAACCGTGAGGATAGCGGCAAGCAGAAGGCGTTGCAGCGCGAGCTGGAATGGATCCGCCAGACCCCCGCAGCGCGCCAGACCAAGAGCAAGGCCCGTGTCCGCAAGTTCGAGGAATTGCAGAACGCGCAGGATAACCGTTCGCTCGGCAAGGCCCAGATCGTCATTCAGGTGCCCGAGCGCCTAGGCAGCAAGGTGATCGAGGCCAAGGGGCTGACGAAGGCCTTTGGTGACAAGCTGTTGTTCGAAAACCTGTCGTTCATGCTGCCCCCGGGCGGCATCGTTGGTATCATCGGACCCAATGGCGCGGGCAAATCCACGCTGTTCAAGATCATCACCGGCAAGGAAGTGCCCGACAGCGGAACGATCGAGATCGGCAGCACAGTCCATCTCGGCTTCGTTGACCAAAGCCGCGATGACCTCGATCCCAAGAACAACGTCTGGCAGGAAATCTCTGGCGGTCACGATTACATGACCGTCAACAAGCAGGAAACCTCGACCCGCGCCTATGTGGGCGCGTTCAACTTCAAGGGCGCGGACCAGCAGAAGAACGTCGGCAAGCTGTCGGGCGGTGAACGCAACCGCGTGCACATGGCCAAGATGCTGAAACAGGGCGGCAACGTGCTGCTGCTCGACGAGCCGACCAACGATCTCGACGTCGAAACGCTGGCTGCACTGGAAGACGCGATCGAGAACTTTGCAGGCTGCGCCGTGGTCATCAGCCACGACCGCTTCTTCCTCGACCGCCTCGCCACGCACATCCTCGCTTTTGAAGGCAACAGCCATGTCGAATGGTTCGAAGGCAACTTCGAAGCCTACGAGGAAGACAAGCGCCGCCGTCTGGGCGATGCGGCGGACCGTCCGACCCGCCTCGCGTACAAGAAGCTCACGCGATAAGCGGCTCGCCCCGAGCCGGTTGGGATCGAAGCGGATAGGGGGCGGGATGACAGACAAGCTGGTCGTCATTCCGTCCCCTTGCAGCTTTCGAAAGTTTGCTGAATTCTGCTAACCGCCCGCCGCTCCGCTTTACGACTTCTTAATCAGAGCTACGTCATTATCCTTAACGGCAAGGGGTCGGATAAGGATAAACGGGGCGTGACATCCGGAATCGAATTACCTTTGGAACTGGCAGTGGTGCTGTGCGGCCTCTCTGCGATGGTCGGGTCCTGGCTCGGCCAACGGCTCACCAGTCGGCGGCTTGATCCGCGCCGCAATCCGCTCGGCGACATGCTGAAGCCCGAGAACCTCGGCCCGGCGATCGATCTGGCGCTCCACCGCAACGCGCGTCGCCACACTGCGCACGCGGTGCTGCAAGGGCGCATCGACCAATTGGAAGGCAGCCGCAACGGCTGGAGCGATGACACCCATGAGCAGGTTCGAGAGCATATCGCGGCGGTGATGCGCGTCGGCTTGCGCCGCGATGACCGTGTCACAATGAACGCAGGGCAATTGCATGGCGACGGCTTCACTATCCTCATCCCCGGTGCAGACGAACGCACCGCGGTGCACATCGCCGACCGCCTGCGCCGCAAGCTCGGCGGTCTGCATCTGCCGCAGTTCGGCGACGAAGTCCGGCTCACCGCCAGCTTCGGGGTCGCCGCGGACCGCTTTGGTGAAGATCGCGAAGGGCTCGGCCGCCGCGCGCGCCGCGCGCTCGATGTGGCGATGGCGAAAGGCATAGACTACGTGGTGCCCGCCAGCGAGATCGAAGAGATCATGCTGTTGCCTGCCCCGACACCCTCGTCGTCCGCCGGTTACGCCGCCGCCTGAACGGCTAGGGCGAAACCCAGCGCCCCTCCCACACTTCCGCATCCCTGCCGCGCACGAATTGCGCGCGGACATGGCCGGTATGGGCAAGATAAAGCCAGTCCATCGACGTCAGCGTAATCCGCAGCAGCGCGAAGTTTTCGCGTGCGGGCACGAGCTGCGCGTCATCGGGCTCGGACCCCTCGAACTCGGGCGGGAGCCCCGAGGTGGACGTATCGCTCGCAGCCCCCGGCGCCTCACCGAGATAGCAGCGCCGCGCGAAGTTGGTGCTAGCGGTCCAGGCGGCGTCGACTTCGCTCCCTTGCGCAACAATCTCCGCTGTGCCGCGCACCCGGATCTGCACCTTGGAGCCCTTGTCGTAGAACAGCAGCGCGGCGCGCGGATCGCCGGCGATCACCTGCGCCTTGGGCGAGCGTGCGTCGGTGTGGAACCGCAGACGCCACTCAGCGCTGTCGAAGGCGCGCAGCACCATCACCCGCGCATCGACATCGCCGGTCACGACCACCGGTGTGTGCATCGGCGAGCGCCGATCGCGGGGCGCGCGGATCAGGCTATTTCGGCAATCGGTAAGGACGTCGTCGAGCGTTTCGAACATGGCACACGCCTTTGAAGGCAACGCTGCGCGCGTCAAGCGCTGGCCGCCTTATTCACGCAATGCGCATTTTTTCTGAACATCGGCGGACCGGTTCATCCCTGCGACAGTCTGCACGGATTAACCCGGAGCATCTCAACAAGCCGTCTGTGGTGGGCGGGCGTTAACGGAGGCATATAAGACAATGACCCTCTTTGCCCACTTTGCACGCGGTGGCGGATCGCTCGCGGCTCTTGCCGTGGCGCTCGCCATGACTGCTCCCGCTGCTCCTGCCGCCGCGCAGGAGATGACGACCTTCCAGGCCGATGAACGGGAGGCCCCGCCCCCCCAGCGACCGACGCGAGTCGAGAGCAGCGGCGGCCCGGCGCGCGCCGAGATCTACCGTCCCGACCCCGCGCCGGCTCCGCGCTACGAGCGCCCCGCGCCTGAGCGGCAGGCCCCGCGTTTCGAGCGCGCTGCCGAGCCTCAGGCCGCGCCGCCAGCTCCGGTGTTTGCCCGGCAAGCGCCTCCGATGCGCGTCGATCCCGATATCGAAGCGCGCGCTGCCCTGGCGCAGCGTGCGGACGACCGTGGCGGTCGCCGCGGCCGGGGCGGCTTCGGCGGCGATGTGATTACCCGCGCCGAAACCGTGCAACGCGAGCAGCAGGACACCCGCCGCGGCGATCCGCGCGCCCGACAGGTCGATCGCCGCAGCGAACAGCGCGCCGAGCAGATCGATCGTCGCAGCGAACAACGTGCCGGGCAGATCGACCGCCGCAGCGAACGCCAGGCGGATCGTGTGGAACGGCGCGGCGACGTGCGGGCCGACCAACTCGATTTGCGCGGCCGCGATGCTGCCGCAGACCGCGTTGACCGCCGCACCGACATCCGCAGCGACCGCATTGAGGATCGCGGCGATCGCCGTGCTGACCGGGTCGAAGATCGCGGTGATCGGCGCGCTGACCGGGTCGAAGATCGCGGGGACCGCCGGGTGGACCGAGTCGAAGGACGCCGCGACGATAGCTGGGGCGGCGGCATCCGCGACCTGGCGCGCGAAGGCCGCCGTGACGAATGGCGCGGTGATCGCGATGGCCGCCGCGATGATTGGCGCAGTGGCCGCGATGGCCGCCGCGACGAATGGCGAGGGGACCGCCGCGACGACAGACGTGCGGAGCGCCGCGATTGGCGGCGTGACGACTGGCGCTGGGGCTGGAACGGCCGGTCCGGGTGGGACAACCGCGATTTCCGCCGCTGGGACAACCGCTGGCGCGATAACCGCAGCTACAACTGGTCCGGCTACCGTCGCTCGCACCGGGTGATCTACCAGCCCGGCCCCTACTTCGCACCCTACCGGAGCCACCGTTATAATCGGCTCTCGATCGGACTGTATCTCGACAGCCTGTTCTTCCAGCCGCGCTTCTTCATCAATGACCCGTGGGCATACCGCTTGCCGCCCGCCTATGGCCCGTATCAATGGGTTAGGTATTATGACGATGTGCTGCTGGTCGATATCTACAGCGGTGAGGTCGTAGACGTCATCAACGACTTCTTCTGGTAGGTCTCCGCCCAAACAGAAGCAGCCCCGCCGGAGCGATCCGGCGGGGTTTTTCGTGCCTAGCCCTGGACTTTGCCGAAAGGCAGCATCCGGAACAACGTCCCGTCCTTGTCGAGCAGCGTGTGCTTGAGCGCGGCGAGCGAGTGGAAGGCAGCCAGCACCAGCAGGGCGATCCCGGACGCGCCGTGAAGCTCGAAGATCTGCTCGCCCAGCGCCGGGTTGTTCGGCACGGGCAAGGCGGGCAGCTGGAACAGGCCGAACACGCTGATCGGCTCGCCAAACGAGGACAGAGCGATCCAGCCAGCAACCGGCATCACCAAAAGCAGCGCATAGAAGGCAAAGTACACGATCCGCGACACCGTCCGTTCCCATCCGGCATGGTTGGGGTTCTCCGGCGGCGGCGGGCTGACCTGCCGCCACACCAGCCGCACCGCGACGAGCGCGAAGATTACGACGCCGAGCGCAAAGTGGTTCGCCATGATCACGCCGCCTTCCGCCTTGGTCGGAGCGTCTTCCGCGAAGACGCGGATAAGCCACTGCGCGATCACGAGCGCCGCGATCAGCCAGTGCAGCAGCATGGCGAATCCGGAATACTTGGTCTTGGCGTTGAGGCTCATCTGACGTCCCTTCCCGTGGTGCCCTGTCCTTGGCGAGACTAGCACCCTGCCCGTGCCGCGCAATGGCGCCGCTTGCACGAAAGAGCCGGCTTGCTAACCCTTGCCTCCGCCCATGATCGTTCCCGCGCCCGTTCCCGCCCCTGTTCCGGACCGACAAGCCCTTGCCCGCCTCGGCGCAGAAGTGCGCGCGCGGGTAGCGGCGAACGCCGAGGTCTACCGCGTGCCAGCCGAAGGGATCGAGCTATTCGCGCTGGGCGGCTTCCTTGCGGATGAGGAATGCGTGCAGCTTTGCGCGATGATCGATGCCATTGCGCAGCCTTCCGGGCTGCACGAGCTTGATTATGCGAGCGGCTATCGCACGTCCTATTCCGGCGACCTCGATCCGCGCGGGTCGCTCGTGGCGGGCATTTCGCGGCGGATCGATGCGCTGCTGGGGATCGATCCTACCTTCGGTGAGCCCGTCCAGGGCCAGCGTTACCTGCCTGGCCAGCAGTTCAAGCCGCACAACGACTGGTTCTACACCTCGGAAGGCTACTGGCCGCAGGAAGAGGCGCGCGGCGGGCAGCGGAGCTGGACGGCGATGGCCTATCTCAATGACGTCGAAGCGGGCGGCGCGACGGCCTTCGTCGCCGCCGGTATCCAGATCGAACCCAAGCGCGGCGTGCTCGTCGTCTGGAACAACGCCCTGCCCGACGGGCGCCCCAACGAGGGCACGCTGCACGCCGGAATGCTGGTGGAGCGCGGGAGCAAGTACATCACCACCAAGTGGTACCGTTCCCGCGAATGGCGCTGAACGAGCGGCGACGGCGCGCTCAGCTTTCGGGCGGGGCGGCCCCTGCGGCTGCCTTGCGCTCCAGATGCGCGGCTTCCGCCAGCTTCTCGACTCGGTGCGCCAGCCGCAGGATTTCGAGCTGGGTGCGCAGGTTCACCTCGTAATCGTGACGGGCGGTGATGCGATCTTTGCGCGCCTGCCGGTTCTGGCTCATAAGGATGATCGGAGCCTGCACCGCCGCCAGCATCGAGAGGATGAGGTTGAGGAAGATGAAGGGATAGGCATCGAAGGGTCCAAGGCCAAGCAGCTTGAGGGCGCCCCCGTTGAGTGTGGTCCAGACCACCAGCACCACCCCGAAAGCAATGATGAAGCCCCAACTACCGCCGACCTCGGCAACCCTGTCGGCGAGATGATCGCTCCATGTCGCATTCGCCTGCGCCAATTCATCGGCATCGCGGCCGGTGAAGCTGCCCGACGCGACATGCTTGAGCACCCGCTGCTCATCAGCCTCGAGGTCGTTGTAATCGCGGCCTAAAAGGTCGCGTGCGAGCTTATGCGGATCGGCGTCGCGGCGGGTCATTCGCAGGGGACTACGCCTTAGCGAGCGCCTCGGCAATAAGCTGGCGGGTCGGCGCGATGCCGTATAGCGCGATGAAGCTGCCCATTCGCGGGCCTTGCTCGCTGCCCAGCAGCGTCTCGTAAAGCGCCTTGAACCAGTCGCGAAGGTTTGCGAATCCGAACGCCTCGACCTTGCCGATCTCATAGATGATGGTCTGAAGGTCCTCGGCGCCCGTCGCAGGGTCGGCGGCAGTGAGCGCCGCATCCAGCGCCTGAAGCGCGCCGATCTCGCCGCCCTCTGGAGCGCGCTTGTCGAGGGTGGGGGCAACAAAGTCGCGATTATAGGCTAGCGCGCGGCCGACCAGCGCGTCGAGCGCCGGGTGCGCGGCGGGGGCGGCATTCTCAACATAGTTGCCGAGGTAGGACCACACCGCCTCACGCGTCGCTCCCGGCCCGAGCACGCCCACCAGATTGAGCAGCAAGCTGTAGGGCACCGGCAGCGTTTCGCCCTGCCCCGGAGCGTCCGCTCCTTCATGCCGCTCGTTGGCGCGCAGCAGGTGCCAGACCGGATTGCCGAGCCGCTTGTCGATGTCCTGCGCAGGAATAGCCGCGCGGAACTGCCAGTAGTCGTCGATCGCCTTGGGGATCACGCCCGCGTGCAATTGCTTGGCGCTCTTGGGATTGGCGAAGATGTAATGGCCTAGGCTTTCGGGGCTGCCATATTGCAGCCAGTCCTCGATCGAGAGGCCGTTGCCCTTGGATTTACTGATCTTTTCGCCCTTGCCGTCGAGGAACAGCTCGTAGATCAGGCCTTCGGGCTTGGTCCCGCCGAGCACGCGGGCGATCTTGCCCGACTGGATGCCGCTGTCGGTCAGGTCCTTGCCGTACATCTCGTAATCGACGCCGAGCGCGACCCAGCGCATCGCCCAGTCGACTTTCCACTGGCACTTGGCCATGCCGCCCAAGGCCGACTGCTCGACGACCGCGCCATCCTCGTCGGTGAAGCGGATGATTCCCCCTTCTGCATCAATGACTTCGATCGGCACCTGCAACACCGCGCCGGTGGTAGGGCTGATCGGCATGACCGGCGAATAGGTGCGGCGGCGTTCCTCGCCGAGGGTGGGCAACATGATGTCGAGGATCGCGCCGAAGTTCGCCAGCACGCCCTTCAAAGCCTCGTCGAACTTGCCGCCGTTGTAGCAGTCCGATGAGCTGACAAATTCATACTGGAACCCGAACCGGTCGAGGAAATCGCGCAGCATCGCATTGTTGTGCGCGGCGAAACTTTCAAACTTTTCAAAGGGATCGGGGATGCGCGACAGCGGCTTGCCGAGGTGCTCGGTCAGCATCTCGCGGTTCGGCACATTGTCAGGCACCTTGCGAAGGCCGTCCATATCGTCCGAGAACGCCACCAGCCGCGTCGCCGCGCCGCCGGTCAGGGCCTCATAGGCGCGGCGAACCAGCGAGGTGCGTAGAACCTCTTGAAAAGTCCCGATATGCGGCAGGCCCGAGGGGCCGTAGCCGGTCTCGAACAGCACGCCGCCGGGCTTGCCCTCGGGCAGCCGCTTGGCGAGGCGTTGCGCCTCCTGAAACGGCCAGGCCTTGGAAGTGTTCGCAGCGGCGATAAGGGCGTCTTGGGTATTCGTCATGGCGGAGCGGCTATTGAGCATGGCAAGCTGGCTTGCAAGCATCAATGGTGACCCATGTTTCACGTGAAACAGTGCCGGAATGGCGTTTTGGAGGGGGTCTAACAGGGGTCTAAACGCGTCTAAAGGGGGTCTGGAAGGGGTCTAAGGGGGGTCAAGAACGATCTGGAGGGTGTCTGAAACGCTAAGCCTTTCACGCCGCAACGGTTCATTGGGCCGCTGCCGGTCGTTTACTTTACGCGCCCCGCACCCCATCCTTGGTCGGTGAGTCCTCCCGCGATCCTCCCCCAACCTGTCCCCCTTCCCGCGCTCCATGCGAGCCACGGCGGCCATTGGCTGCGCGCCGCGAACGGGACCACGAACGCGGTCTCCAAGGGCGACGCGATCATGGCCGCCGCCGACACGCCGGTGCTGATGATCAACGCGCCTTTGGTGGCGAGCCGGCTGGGCTATCCCGACCTTTCGGGCCTCGACCTGCTCGAGGCCTTCGCCTTCGTCCACCCCGCGCGCTTCTGCGTGCCGACCCCGCGCGGGCTGGCCGAGGCGCTGGGGCTGCCCATCCCCGCCGACGACGCCGCCGTGCCGGAATTGCTCCAGCGCGCAGCGGGCGCACTGATCGCCGCGTGCGAGGACCCCGAGTGGTTCGAGCGCGAGGGCGCGTGGTCTTCGCTGCAATCGCTCGAACGCCTGCGCTGGCCGTGGGCGCAGGTGCTGCGCTCGCACATCGCCAAGCCCGAGAAAGCCGAACGCTGGCTGTTCGCGCGCCTGCCCGAATGGGAGGAGGCGGGTGAGCGCCCCGCCCCGCGCCAGATCGAGCTCGCACCCGAGGCCATCGCCGCCCAGCTTGCGCGCCTCACCGGAGAGGGCGCCGAACAGCGCGACGGCCAGCGCGCCTATGCGCAGGACGCCGCGCGCATCTTCGCGCCGCGCTCCGCCCCGGGCCGTCCGCATCTGGCGCTGGCGCAGGCGGGCACAGGCATCGGCAAGACGCTCGGCTACCTTGCGCCTGCCTCGCTGTGGGCAGCGCAATCGGGCGGCACCGTCTGGGTCTCGACCTTCACCAAGAACCTGCAACGCCAGCTACGCGCCGAAAGCCGCCGCGCCTGGCCGGTAAAGCGCGCCGACGGCACGCCTGCGGTGGTGGTGCGCAAGGGCCGCGAGAATTACCTGTGCCTCCTCAATCTCGAGGACGCGCTGCAAGGCGGCTTTGCGGGGCGGCCCGCGATCCTCGCGCATCTGGTCGCGCGCTGGGGCGCTTACACCCGCGACGGCGACATGGTTGGCGGCGACCTGCCGGGCTGGCTCGGCACGCTGTTCAGGAAGCGCGGGATCGCCGCGCTCACCGATCAGCGCGGCGAGTGCATCTATGCCGGCTGCCCGCATTACCGGAAGTGCTTCATCGAGCGCGCCGCGCGGGATTCTGCGCAGGCCGATCTGGTGATCGCCAACCATGCGCTGGTGATGGTCAACGCGGCCCGCGCCCGCGACCCGAACCAGCGCCCGACCCGGCTGATCTTCGATGAAGGCCACCACGTCTTCGACGCCGCAGACTCCACCTTTGCCGCGACGCTATCCGGGCAGGAAACGATCGAGCTGCGCCGCTGGATCATCGGCCCCGAACGCGAGGCGCGCGGGCGCCGCCGGGGCCTCTCCGCGCGGCTCGCCGACATTGCCAGCTATGACGAAGCGGGCGCGGAAGCCATCGCCGCCGCGTGCAAGGCGGGGCAGTTGCTACCGTCCGACGGCTGGCTCCAGCGCCTCGGCGAAAACGCGCCCTTCGGCCCTGTCGAAGCCCTGCTCGGCGCGGTGCGCACCGCCACCTATGCCCGCGACGAAAGCGGCGGGATTGACGCAGGCTACGGCATCGAAACCGAGGCAGCGGGCCTGCCCGGCGAAGTGATCGAGGCCGCCAGCAACGCCGCCGAGGCGCTGGCCAGTATCCGCGTGCCGCTGATCCGATTGGGCGGAAGGCTTGAGGCGATCCTTGTCGAACCGCCCGACTGGCTTGACGCGCAAGGCCGCGCGCGGATCGAAGGCGCACGCTTCGCGCTTGGCTGGCGGATCGACCTGCTGGCCGCGTGGGAAGCGCTGCTCGACCGATTGGGCGGGCCTGCTGACCCCGAATTCGTCGACTGGCTCGCGGTCGACCGCTCCGACGCGCGCGAATTCGATGTGGCGATCCACCGCCGCTGGCTCGATCCGATGAAGCCCTTCGCCCGCGTGGTGCTCGAGCCCGCGCACGGCGTGATGCTGACCAGCGCGACGCTCACCGACCGGACGCAAGACGATGACAGGTGGGCAAGCGCCGTCCAGCGCTCGGGCGCGGCGCATGTTGAGGTGACGCCCATGCTCTCGGCAGCGGAAAGCCCCTTCGACTACGCAGGCCGCGCCGAGGTGCTGATCGTCACCGACATCGCCAAGGGCGACCTGCCCGCGCTGGCCGGGGCCTATGCGCGGATCATCGAGGCTTCGGGGGGCGGCGTGCTCGGGCTGTTCACCGCGATCCGCCGGCTGCGCGCCGTCCATGGCCGTATTGCAGACCGCCTCGCGCGGGCGGGCCTGCCGGTCTATGCCCAGCACGTCGACCCGATCGACACCGGCACGCTGGTCGACATTTTTCGCGATGATCCGCGGGCGAGCCTGATCGGAACGGATGCCTTGCGCGACGGGGTCGATGTGCCGGGGCATTCGCTCAGGTGCGTGGTGCTGGAGCAGGTGCCGTGGCCGCGCCCCGATATCCTCCACAAGGCGCGTAGGCTCGCAGGCGGCGGCAGCGCCTATGACGACCGCATCATCCGCGCCAAGCTGGCGCAGGCCTTCGGGCGGTTGATCCGTTCGAAGGACGATGCGGGGCATTTCATCGTGCTGTCGCCCGCCTTCCCCTCGCGGCTGCTGCCCGCCTTTCCGCCCGGCACGCCGGTGCTGCGGGTGACGCT